>DAORXN010000004.1:0-138249 GCA_035358955.1 Syntrophales bacterium
AAGAGGAAAGAGGTTTAAATATACGCCCCGATCCACCAAATCGGGGCGATTTTTTATCTCTCCGGCAAAATCATGAACGTTGCCGATGTCCTGAGGACCTCCCGTTCCCAACCGTTTTTAACCAGGCAATCACCGATAGCAATCTTGCGTCCCTTTTTGAATACTCGTGCCTCGGCGATGAGCTTTCCCTCCTTTACGGGGGCGAGGAAGTCGCTTTTCAATTCCACCGTCATAAGCCCCTCTCCGGGCATAAGGCAGGTCATGACGGCATGGGCGATGGCCTCATCGGCCAGGGCCACCATGATGCCCCCCTGCACATAGCCAGCCCCCTGTAGGTACTCAGGACGCACGGGCATCTGGAAAATAGCCTTCCCCTCGGCCATCTCCACTACCTCAACCTGCAGAAAATTAAGAAAGGGGTTGATCTTTTCCCCCTGCAGTAACCGCGATAGATAAGCAGGATAATCGGCCATTTTCTCACCTCCCAGAAATTAAAGATCGGCGGGCTGCTTGAGTGGCCCAGCGAAAGAATACCACATTGACTACCAGGCACGTAATAGAAAGCAAAAAGGAAGTCCCATAACTTCCCGTAAGGTCAAAGAGCTTGCCGCTCACCCATACCCCTAACGCCCCGCCCATCCCGCCAATGAGAGAGAAGACGCCCACGATTTTCCCGAAATCTGGCCCCAGGAAAAAGTCGGCCGAGCGGGCGGGGAAAATGGGGGCCACGGAGCCATAGCCCAGGCCGAACAGGATGGCAAAGGCATAAAGGAGAAAAGACGAATTTGGGCTAAGAAAAACAAGGCTTAGGACGCCCGCCAGGGCGGCAGCCATACCCAGGGTAAAGGCCGGCTCTCGTCCCAGACGGTCGGAGAGAAAACCAAAGAAGATCTTGCCTATAGACCCTATAATGCCCGCCAGTCCGAAGAAAAAAGCCCCTCGGGCGGCGGAGAAACCCTTTTCTACCACGGCGGCCACCTGATGGATGAGGGTACTTTGAATGGCCAGGGATGTGAAGAAAGAACTGGCCACGAGAAACCAAAAAGAAAGAGTGCGAATGGCCTGCCCGATCGTTCTGGCAATGGGGCGAGGTATATCCCTGGGCTTTGGTGGGAACATCTTTTCGCTGGAGGGGTTCTGGTCCCCATCTGGTGAAAGGCCTATGACTTCCGGTCCTCGCCTCTGCAGTAGGGCATTGGGAGGGAAAAGGGCCACCAGGGTAAAGAGGGCCAACAACCGGTAAGCGCTCCTCCAGCCCCAGGTCGCGATCACATACTGGGTTAGGGGAACGATGAGCTGCATCCCCACACCTACCCCGGCCATGGCTATGCCGATGGCGAGCCCCCTCTTACTTTCAAACCATCTGGGCAGTACGATGCTGTGGGCAATGTAGCCAATAGCACAGATACCGATGGGGGTTAAAACACCGTACCAAAGGTAGTACTCCAAGAGGCTCCCGATGGTGCTCGTAAGGAAGAGCCCGCCTGCCACCAGCACACAGGCCGCAGGAAAAACCAACCGCGGTCCGAGTCGGTCGATGATCGCCCCCACCACCACCGCGGCCAGAGACTGGACCATCATGAAAACGGAGAACACCCCCGAAGTCTCCGCCCTCTGCCAGCCAAAATCCTTAGCCACCGCCACGAGAAAAACGGAAAAGGAGTACCAAATGCCGAAGACGACAGCTAGGTTGAGAAAAGACACGGCGACGATGATCCAGCCGTAAAAAATCTTTCCCCTACCCATTAAAGGTTCATTCCTGCCGTAACCATGATGTTTCCACCGGAGACATAGGAGGCCCGATCCGAGGCCAGCCAGCACACCACCTCTGCCACCTCTGCCGGCTCCCCCAACCTCCCCAAGGGGATCATCTTACGGAGAATGTCCCCCGTCCCTTCTCGGGCCATCAGCTCCTCAACCGGCGGGGTTTTTATCCATCCCGGGGAAATGGCAACGATTCTTATGTTGTCCCGACCGTATTCTATGGCCGCCGCATTGGTCATACCCACCACGGCGAACTTACTAGCACTGTACACAGAAAGCCTATCCGAGGCCCTGTTGGCCGAAGACGAGGCGTTGTTGATTATGACCCCTCCCCCTTGACGTTGCATGACGGGGATTTCGTATTTCATGGAGAGAAAAACCCCCTTGACGTTCGTCTCCACCGTCCGGTCGAAATCCTCCTCCGAAATGCGGGCAAGGCGTGCCCAAGGATGGCCGGCCCCAGCATTGTTAAAGGCTATATCCAGGCGCCCGAAAGTTCTTACCGCCGTATTGACCATTTCTTCCACCTCTCTTGCCACCCTTACATCCGTGCGAACAGCGAGGGCCTCCCCTCCTTCGCCAGAAATGATACGGCACGTTTCCTGGGCTGCCTCACCTTGGAAATCACTTACCACCACCCGGGCTCCCCGACGGGCCATGAGAACGGCCGTGGCTCTTCCTATTCCCGAACCTGCCCCTGTCACCAACGCCACCTTTCCTTCCAATTCCCTCATTATTTACACCTCCTTTTTTAGCTTCGCCGGTTCATAGCATACTCTCCTTTTCATAGAAACTGCAAATCCTGGCCCTCGGTCAATTTCCCACTTCTGGGGAAATTAATATTGACAGTTTTCTCAGCTTGTTATATGGCCACTCGGGTATCATGAGGTGGTCCTCAAAGCCTGCCTCTTAACTTGATAACCATAAATTCATAGAAAGGAGCATTGGCCCATGGATGTCACCAGGCGAGGTTTCCTGAAGATCTCAGGGGCAGCATTGGCGGCAAGCGGCATCGGTGTGAGCTTGAAGCCCGTCTCCTCTTATGCGCAGCCTCTAAAGATCCAATACGCCAAGGAAACGACGACGATCTGTCCCTACTGCTCGGTCGGCTGCAGCATTATCGTCTCCACCCGACGGGGGAAGGTGGTAAACACGGAAGGGGACCCGGATAGCCCCATCAACCGCGGTGCCCTCTGCAGCAAGGGTGGATCTATCTATCAGATGGCCGTCAACGAAAATCGGCTGACGAAGCCACTGTACCGTGCGCCCTATGCCACGGAGTGGAAAGAGGTGGATTGGGATTGGGCGCTGGATAAAATAGCCCGCCAGATAAAGAAAAGCCGCGATGCGAGCTTCCGGGCTACCAACGACAAGGGCGAAACGGTTAACCGGACGGAAGGGATCGCCTCGGTGGGCAGTGCAGCGATGGATCTGGAGGAGTGTTTCACCTACCAGAAATTCTTGAGGGGGTTGGGCCTGGTCTACATCGAACACCAGGCCCGTATCTGACACAGCCCGACTGTACCGGCTCTGGCAGAGTCGTTCGGACGCGGCGCAATGACCAATCACTGGATCGATTTCAAGAACAGTGATGTGTTTCTCATCATGGGCAGCAATCCCGCCTCCAACCATCCCGTCGCTTTCAAGTGGATTCAGGAAGCGGTGGACAAAAGGGGGGCGAAGATTATTTGTGTCGACCCCCGCTTTACCCAATCGGCAGCGAAGGCCCATATTTACGCCCCCATCCGGTCGGGCACGGATATCGCGTTCTTAGGGGGAATGATTAAGTACATCCTCGACAACAATCTCTACTTCGAGGAGTACGTAAAGAACTATACCAATGCAAGCTTTCTCGTAAATCCCGACTTTAAATTGCCCGGCGACAACAATGGGCTCTTTTCCGGTTTCGAGAACGGGAAGTACGTGAAGGACACCTGGGCGTATCAGACGGATGCCAAGGGGGTAATAAAGAAAGACCCCACCCTTCAGGACCCCAATTGCGTGTTCCAGCTGTTGAAGAAGCATTACAGCCGCTACAACCTGGATATCGTCTCCCGTATCACGGGTACCCCGAAAGAGAAGCTGGAAGAGATATACAAACTCTACGCCTCCACCGGTCGCCCGGACAAGGCAGGGGTTGAGCTCTATGCCATGGGATGGACACAACACACGACGGGTACCCAGAACATCAGGGCCATGTGCATCATCCAGCTCCTCCTGGGTAACATAGGCATCGCTGGCGGTGGCATTGCCGCCATGCGCGGTGAATCCAATGTTCAGGGTTCTACAGACCACGGCCTTCTCTTTCACATCTGGCCCGGGTACTTAGGCGTGCCCACGGCTTCCATGAAGACCCTCAAGGACTACATCGAAAAGAAAACTCCCAAGACCAAAGAGGAGAAGAGCTTGAACTGGTGGAAGAACTTCCCCAAATATGCCGCGAGTTTCCTTAGATCCATGTACGGTACCAACGCAAGCCTCGAAGAGGCCTACCAGCTACTTCCCAAGCTCGACGACGGGGCCAACTACTCGTGGCTGGCAATCTTTGATCAGATGTACAAAGGGAAATTTACCGGGTTCTTTGCTTGGGGAATGAATCCCGCCTGCAGTGGCGCTCATTCCAACAAAGTTCGCCAGGCCTTAACGAAGCTTGATTGGCTCGTCAATGTGAATCTATTCGACAACGAGACGGGCTCCTTCTGGCGGGGACCCGGGATGGACCCCACGAAGATCAAGACGGAAGTCTTCATGCTTCCCTGTGCTGCTTCCATCGAAAAAGAGGGGAGCATCGCCAACAGCGGCCGCTGGCAGCAGTGGCGCTACAAGGCTGTCGACCCCCCCGGAGAAGCCAAACCGGACGGCGACATTATGAGCGAGCTCTTCTTCAGGGTAAAGGAGCTCTATGAAAGAGAAGGGGGACCCCACAAAGAAGCGATCACGAAGCTCACGTGGCCGTACGGAAAGAAAACCCTAACCGGTCACTTCCATTACGACCCCCGCATGGTGGCCGCGGAAATAAACGGCTACTTCCTCGAAGACAAGAAGGTAGAGAATCCTTTGAAAAAGGGCGAGTTCAAGGAATTCAAGAAGGGGGATCTGGTTCCTTCTTTTGCGTGGCTGCAGGATGACGGGTCCACTTCTTCGGGTTGCTGGATCTACTGCGGTTCCGTGACCGATAAGGGCATCCTCGCCATGAGGCGGGTAAGTAAGGACGCCTCCGGTATCGGCCTTTACTCCGAGTGGGCCTGGTGCTGGCCCGTCAACCGTCGCATCCTTTACAACGGGGCATCGGTAAGCCCCAAGGGTGAGCCCTGGGACAAGAAAAGGCCAGTTATCATCTGGAACGGTGAGAAGTGGATTGGTGACGTACCGGACGGCGCGGGTGATCCGGGCTCCGGGCGACCGCCCTTCATCATGAAACCCGACGGAGTGGCAAGCCTCTTCGGCCCCGGCCTCGCAGACGGTCCCTTCCCCGAGCATTACGAACCCCTCGAATGCCCTGTGGAGAAGAACCTCCTTTCTCCCCAGAAACACAACCCCGTCATCAAGCGCTTCGATAAGCCCGGGATAGGCTCCGACCTCGATGTTTTTGCCAGCGTCGAGGCCTGCGACCCACGCTTCCCCTTCATCTGCTCTACCTATCGGGTAAGCGAACACTGGCAGACGGGCGTGCTCACGAGATGGTGCCCGTGGCTTGCGGAAATGCAGCCCGGCATCTTCTGCGAGATAAGTGTGGACTTAGCCAGGGAAAAGGGCATTGCCAACGGGGATAAGGTGATCGTGAAATCCGCCCGAGGCGAGGTGGAAGCCACCGCCATCGTGACCCCGAGGTTCAAGCCCTTCAACATTGACGGCAAAATCGTCCACCAGGTGGGCATACCCTGGCACTTCGGCTGGATAACGACGAAGGATCGCAAATACCTCCCCGGCGACAAGAAACCCGAGGTCTTCACTGAGGGAGATGCGGCGAATTTGCTTACGCCGTTTATCGGCGATGCGAACACCATGATACCCGAGTCCAAGGCGTTCATGGTCAATGTCATAAAGAAGTAAGGGGGTGAGATAAGCCATGACGGAATATATCAAACTCATCGATGTATCCAAGTGTACTGGGTGTCGGGGTTGTCAACTCGCATGCAAGCAGTGGAATGGATTACCCGCCAAGCAGACGGTGAATTACGGTACCTACCAAAACCCCCCCGATCTTCAGGCCAACACGTGGACGCTCATCCGCTTCCGAGAATTGGCGGAGAAGGAAAGGGTAAAATGGTTATTCAGGAAAGACGGCTGCATGCACTGCACGGATGCTGCCTGTGTAAAAGTGTGCCCGAGCGGGGCCCTTTACCACACAGATATCGGGACCGTCGCGGTTAATACGGACAAATGCATCGGCTGCAAGGAGTGCATCTCCGCCTGCCCCTTCGACATTCCGCGATACGATCGGGACACAGACAAGGTCTACAAATGCGACCTTTGCTATTCCCGTATCAAGGCGGACCTCATTCCGGCCTGCGCCAAGGCCTGTCCCACCGGGGCCATCACCTTTGGCGAAAAGAAAGCGATGATTAAGAAGGCCTACGAAAGGGTCAAAGAGTTGGGCGGAGAGGCCAACGTTTACGGAGACAAATTCGTCGGCGGCACGCATGTCGTTTACGTCCTGGAGGAGAAACCTCGCGTCTACGGTCTTCCTTCCAAACCTTCCGTACCTGCCACCATTGTCGTCTGGAAAGACATACTGAAACCATTGAGTCTCCTGGCTGCTGGCGGCGTCATCGCCGGTTCATTCCTCCATTACATCATTCACGGCCCCAAGCTCCCCGATGAAAATAACGATCAAGCGGGGAAAGGAGGTGAGTAACATGAGAAAGGGTCTAATCAAGGCAACGGACGCTTTTGAAAGGATAGTCCACTGGAATCTGGCCATCTCCTGCCTCATCCTGTGCATTACGGGACTGGGCATGATGTTTCACTCCTTCAACTTCATAGGCACGCTCATGGGGGGTCTTAAGTCCCTGAAATACGTCCACAACTTCACGGGCTTATGGTTTCTCGCTTCCCTGTACTTTGCCATCCGCATGTGGTGGAAGGAAGCGGGTGTTTTCTCCCTGCCCGAAGACCTAGAATGGATAAAGGTCGCAGGCGGTTATCTCTGGCATGTGGATGAGGTGCCGGAAGTGGGGAAGTACAACCCAGGGCAAAAGATGTTCTTCCTCGCCGTGGCCATCTTCGGCAGTCTCATGGTACTAACCGGTCTCATCATGTGGTTTCCCCTCCTCTTTCCCGCGGGGCTGGTGCGGCTCATGTATCTGCTTCACGCCTTAGGGTTCGTGGTGATCTTCCCGTTCTTCTTCGTTCATCTCTACTTGGGAACAGTAGGCTCCCCCGGCTCCCTTTCCGCCATGACGACGGGATGGGTAACGCGGGCCTGGCTCAAGAAACAGCACGGCAAGTGGCTAAAAGAGATGGAAGAAAAGGGAGAACTCGTCGTCTTTGGGGAAGAAGGCAAGGAACCTTCCGCCCATCATTGAAAGTCAGAGAAAAAAATCGGGGCCTATCATCAAAGATAGGCCCTTTTTTAATCGGAGGGAACCGATGAAAAGAAGAACGTGGGAAGTTGGGTTAATCGGTTTTCTAATGGTGGCCCTCATCACCCCCCTTACCCAGGCCTCAGGCCCCCCGGCGGTGGGAGAGAGGCTTCCCGATTTCACCCTTTCGGCGCCCAAGGATGGAAGCGAACGGACTTACCTGGGCCTTACCTTCCTCAATCGCAGTTTTCGCATCCCGGAGTTGAAAGCGGAGCTCGTCATCATTCAAATATTCAGCATGTACTGCCCTTACTGCCAGGCCGATGCACCGCACGTAAACGAGCTTTTCCGTCTCATCGAAGATAACCCAAAGCTGAAGGGGAAGGTGAAAATCCTTGGTATCGGGGCGGGGAACTCGGAATTTGAAGTTGCCACTTTCAAGAAGAGATACCACGTACCGTTTCCCCTCTTCGGGGACCCCGATTTCCGCCTCCACAAGCTCTTAGGCGAGGTAAGGACACCCTACTTCATCGCGGTGAGGATACTACCAGATCGAAGCCATCGGGTAATCCTAAGCCGCCTGGGCATGATTAATGCGGCCGAAGGCTTCCTCACGGAAGTCCTGAAACTGGCCGATCTGAGATAGGAGGCCCCCATGAAAAGCACCCTTTTCCCCTTCGTTTTAACCCTTTTTCTCTTTGCCGCCAGCCCCGCCTGGGGTCTGTCGGAAGCCTTTTCCGGTAAAATCTACGAACCCGGGAGGCTAAAACCCATAGACAGCAAAACACACCTAAAGGTGGGCTATAAGGCCCCCGATTTCACCCTGCCCGCCGTTCAGGGGGGTTACGTGTCTTTAAAAGATTTCCGAGGCAAGAAGAACGTGGTCCTCTCCTTTATCCCTGCCGCCTGGACACCCGTTTGTTCAGACCAGTGGCCGGGTTACAACATCGTAAAAGACATCTTCGAGGAGAACGATGCCGTGCTCCTCGGTATCAGCGTGGATAACATCCCCACCCTCTTTGCCTGGACCAAGGAGATGGGGAACCTTTGGTTTCCCGTGCTTTCCGATTTTTATCCCCACGGACGGGTGGCAGCCCGATACGGAATATTGCGCACCGACGGCATGGCCGAGCGGGCAATCGTGATCATAGATAAAAAAGGGATGATTCGCTTCTTCCACGTCTCGGACATCAACAAGCGACCCGCCTTAGAGATGATCGTCCAGCAATTGGAAAAGCTGAAAGATCGATAAACACCCTTACTTTACAATCCGAAAGATCTCCTTGGCCAACGGGTCTCCTGCCGTCTCCAGGAGTTCGAACAAGGCCATCTCTGCGCTTACTAAATGAGCCCCTCCTTCACTTAAGCGACGCAGGGCGATTTCCCTGCTGGTTGCCATCCGGGAAGAAACGCAATCGGCGGCGATAAAGACTTCATAACCCGACTTCATAAGATCGAAGGCCGTCTGATAGACACAGATATGGGCCTCTATGCCGGCGAGGATTAGCTCTTTTCTTCCCAACCGGAGGAGGTGCTCGCGGAATTTTTCCTCCCGCCAGCAACTGAAGCTCTCCTTCACGATGGCCTCTACCCCGGGAAGGAGGGCCTTAATCTCTGAAAGCGTCTCCCCCAATTTTACCTGTTCCGTAAGGACCAGGGGGAGCCCTAAAACCCTTGCTCCTGCAATTAATTTGCCCGTATTCTTTAGCAGGTCTTCTTTCCCGTCCATCACCCGAAAGAGGCTACCCTGAAGGTCGATGACGACAAGGGCTGCCTTTTTTCTATCTAACATGCCTTGACCTCCTTATCTTTGATCCCTTCATGTCAAATCTTTCCCCGGTGGCAGGGGTCCCTATATCATCCCCCAGGAAAACGAGGATTTCCGTGAGGGACTTGATACGGTCTCTCAACTCGGCCGCCTTTTCAAACTCCAGCCTCTCTGCCGCTTCCTTCATTTCCTTCTTCAGACGCTCAATGAGGAAAGGCAGTTCTTCTTTCTCCTCTACAAGCTCGGACGGATGGGTGGAAACGGTGACGTAATCGGCCTCGTAAACGGAACTCAGGATTTGATTTATGGATTTCCTTATGGTTTCCGGCGTAATTCCGTGTTCCTCGTTAAAACGGGCCTGGATGGCCCGCCGTCGGTTCGTTTCATCAAGGCAAAACTTGATGGCAGGGGTAATTTTGTCGGCATACATGATTACCTTCCCCGCCACGTTCCGGGCGGCCCGCCCACTCGTCTGCATGAGGGCGCGCTCCGAACGGAGGAATCCTTCCTTGTCCGCATCCAGGATGGCAACGAGGGAGACCTCGGGAATGTCCAGGCCTTCTCGTAACAGGTTCACCCCCACGAGGACGTCGAATTCCCCCAGGCGCAGCTCACGGATGATGTCCACCCGCTCCAAAGTGTGAATATCGGAATGGAGATACCGACACCGGATACCCAACTCCTGATAGTAAGAGGTGAGGTTCTCCGCCATTCTCTTCGTCAGGGTGACCACCAAAACCCGTTCGTTCCTCTCGATCCTCGCCCTTATTTCCGTAAGGAGGTCGTCCACCTGATGTTGCGCGCTTTTCACGATGACCTCGGGATCCATGAGACCGGTAGGCCGGATGATCTGTTCCACCACCCTTCCTTGCGCCTTCTTCACTTCGTATTCCGCCGGCGTGGCGGAGACGTAAATCCGCTGATGGGGGAAAGCCTCGTATTCCTCGAAGCGTAAAGGGCGATTATCCAGAGCGGAAGGCAGGCGGAAACCATACTCCACCAGGGTTTCCTTCCGGGAGCGGTCTCCCCGGTACATACCTATGAGCTGGGGAATCGTCGCATGACTTTCGTCTATGACGATGATGGCATCTGCCGGCAAATACTCGAGTAAGGTGGGAGGCGGCTCCCCCGGACGGCGCCCCGTAAGATGACGGGAGTAATTCTCGATGCCCTTGCAGTAACCCATCTCCTCTAACATTTCCAGGTCGAACATCGTTCTCTGCTCCAGGCGCTGGGCCTCCAAGAGCTTGCCCATGCCTCTTAACTCTTTCAATCGATGGGCGAGTTCTTCTCTGATCCCATCGATGGCCCGGGAGAGCCTTTGGCGGCCGGTAACGTAATGACTTGCCGGATAGACGGTAAGATGCCCCAATCGATGCTTTACCCTCCCCCGGAGGGGGTCGATGACGGTAATACCCTCAATCGTGTCGCCGAAGTAATCGATCCTCACCGCCTCTTCTTCCTCATAGGGAGGAAAGATCTCCACCGTATCTCCCCGAACCCGGAAGGTGCCGCGATGGAAATCGATATCGTTTCTCATGTACTGCATCTCCACGAGCTTGAGGAGCAAAGAATCCCGTGGGAAATCGAGGCCTGTCATGAGTCTCAAGGACATGCCTCCGTACTCCTCCGGCGCTCCTATACCGTAAATGCAAGAAACGCTCGCTACAATAATGACGTCCCGCCTTTCGAGGAGGGCATACGTTGCGCGGTGCCTTAGCTTATCTATCTCCTCGTTGATGGAGGAATCCTTCTCGATGTATGTATCCGTGGCCGGCAGGTAGGCCTCCGGCTGATAGTAATCGTAGTAGCTGACAAAGTACTCAACAGCATTGTCAGGGAAGAGGGTCTTAAACTCCCCGTAAAGCTGGGCCGCCAGGGTCTTGTTGTGGGCAATGACCAAGGCAGGCCGCTTGACAGCATTGATGACGTTGGCAATGGTAAACGTCTTCCCCGAACCTGTAACCCCCAGCAGGACCTGATGGGGTAGCCCTTTCTCGAGGCCGCGCACCAAGGCCTCTATCGCCTGGGGTTGATCCCCCTGGGGATAAAATTCGCTTACAAGATGAAAATCACCCATATTTTTCGACCGCACCGCTCAACTGCCCGCAGGCGGCAAGAATCTCCGCCCCGTGGCTCGCCCGCAAGATGGCCGTATAATGATGATCGAGAAGTACCTGCTGAAAATTCCGGATGGCCTCTGGCGAAGGGGTACGGAAGGGGCTACCGGGGTATTCGTTGAAGGCGATGAGATTGAGCTTGCAGCGGATACCTTTAAGGAGGCGGGCGAGTTTACGTGCTTCCTCAGGCGAGTCGTTCACCCCTGCCATGAGGATGTACTCGAAGGTAATCATCCGGCGACCGGGCATGGGGTAGTTGCGACAGGCATGTAGAAGCTCTTCTATGGGGTAGCGCCTGTTTATGGGCATAAGTTCATCTCTCAGCCTGTCTTCCGGGGCGTTGAGGGAGACGGCGAGGTTAACACACACCTCCTCGCCCAGACGCAAGATCTCGGGCACGAGACCACAGGTAGATACCGTCATGCGTCGAGTGGAGAGACCCAGGCCATGATCGTCCGTCAGGTTCTTAACGGCCTTGACCGTTTCTTCATAGTTATCCAGGGGTTCCCCCATCCCCATGAGCACCACATTCCTCACCTTCTTCCCTTCCTCCGTCCGACGCCGCATCTGGAGGAGCTGCCCCGTAATTTCTCCTGCTTTAAGGTTGCGTTTGAATCCTTGAGCCCCCGTGAGGCAGAAGCGACAACCCATCCGGCAACCGACCTGGGTGGAGAGGCAGGCGGTCCAGTGATTCCTCCCCGGTATCAATACCCCTTCCACATGTAAACCGTCTTCCAGGCGGAAGAGGAGCTTCGTCGTCCCGTCTTGGGCCCGCTTCATACGCACCACTTCCGGGTCTTGAAGGGTGGCAAGGTCGTCGAGATAGGCCCTTACTTCCCGGGCCAGGTTCGTCATCTCATCGAAGGTGAGGGCACCAGCCTGGTACATCCAACGCATGATCTGCCGTGCCCGGTACCTTTCCTTCCCGAGGTCAGAGATAAACGCCTCCAGCTCGGGCAGGGTCATGTCCTTCAGGCGCGTTTTTCCCTGTACCCTCATTCCTCGATGATGGCCACCGGCCGGCACCAGCCCGCCGATGCCCCTTTGACCTTGATGGGGAAACAGCATACGGTAAAACCGAAGGGCCTGCCAATGGCGGAAAGATTCGCCATCTTTTCCATATGACAGTAGCCGATGTCGATCCCGGAAAAATGGGCTGCCCACACGACCCTCGGATCGCCGGTTTTCTTGAACTCCTCGGCAAGGAAGGGCAGGGGGCGATCCCAACTCCAGGCATCGATACCCACGACCCGAACACCCCGTTCCGTGAGGTAAAGGGTACTCTCCCTCGTCATACCGGCCCCCGTGAAGAGGTATTCCGGCGTGCCCCACGCCTTATCGGCCCCCGTTTGAATGAGCACGATGTCCAGGGGCTTGAGTTCGTAGCCGAGGTTCTTTAACGCCTCCTCCACTTCCCGGGCCGTGATGCCTTCCCCGTCCCGCTTGTGGCGAAAATCGAGCAATACCCCATCCCCCATGCACCACTCGAGGGGAATTTCATCGATGGTGAGGGCCCTTTTCCCCCCATCCTGGGTGGGATGGTAGTGATACGGTGCATCCAGATGGGTCCCACTGTGCGTACCCAGGGTGACCGTTTCTGTCGCCCACCCCAAGCCCCCCGGCAGGTGACAGGGTTCTAGGCCGGGGAAAAAGGACTGCATCTGGACCGCCCCTTCTTCATGGCGCCGGTATTCGATTTCCGGAATCATGCCCGGTGGATCGGAAGGAAGCCCCGCTTCGATAGCGATGCTCAGATCTACTATTCTCCTCACGACCTCATCTCCCTCACATGTTCCATGATCTTTTCCATGGTGGGGCCCGCGAGTCCTCGATAGACTATATCTGCAATGGCATCGCAAGTTGTGGCATCCCGGTTTATAATGGCGAGAAACGCCCCGTTGTCCTTCGCCACAACGGGTAGCTGAGCGGCGGGATGGACGACGAGAGAAGAACCTATACAGATGAAGAGCTCTGCCGCCGCGGCTCGGCGGAAGGCTTCCGCCGTCTCCCTTTCCGGCATGGGTTGGCCGAAGGCCACCGTCGCCGGTTTGAGTAACCCCCCGCAATCGTTACAGCGGGGCACCTTTTCCCCTGCCGCCAGGCGCGCCTCTATTTCATCCCGTTCATACCTCTTTGCGCAGGTAAGGCACAAAACGTACATCACGGTACCGTGGATCTCGATCACCCGTTCCGGCGAGTTCCCCGCCTTAAAATGAAGCCCGTCGATGTTCTGGGTGATGAGGCAATCGAGCAACCCCATCTTCTCCATTTCGGCAATGGCGAGATGGGCCGCATTGGGCAGAGCCGACTTTATCAGGGCATAGATCTCACGACCTAACTGCCAGTATTTTTCCCGAGCTCGTTCACTGGCAAGGAAGTTCTGGTAAGTGAATTCTTCCGGGTCGAACCGGGTCCAGATGCCACCGGGGCTGCGAAAATCGGGGATCCCTGATTCGGTGCTCAAACCCGCCCCTACGAATACCACGGTGCGGCGAGACCCTAAGATTTTCTCGGCAATTTGTTTTAAAACTTCCTCCTTGCCCACCTTTTGCCCTCCTTCATTCTTCCCCTGTCAGTTTTTCCCTCAATCGGCGAGCGATTTCCGCCATGAACTCCTCCGTGTTCACCTGGCGATTATTTGGGGATGGCCGGGCCACGGCGATAAGGTCTCCGGTCATGATTCCCGCCTCGATCGTATCCTTGGCGGCCTCCTCGAGGGCCTCGGCAAATTTCATCACCTCCGGCGTCCCATCCATCTCCCCTCTCTTTCTCAATCCCCCCGTCCAGGCAAAGATGAGGGCCATGGGGTTGGTCGACGTCGGCTCCCCTTTCAGGTGGCGATAGTAGTGCCTCTGCACGGTCCCGTGGGCCGCCTCGTATTCGTAACAGCCGTAAGGTGAGACGAGCACGGACGTCATCATGGCAAGGCTTCCTACCGCAGAGGCTACCATGTCCGACATGACATCCCCATCGTAATTCTTGAGGGCCCAGAGAAAACCCCCTTCCGACCTCACCACCCGCGCTACGGCATCGTCTATGAGGGTAAAGAAGTACTCTATTCCGGCTTTCTCGAATTTTTCCTTCCAGGTAAGCTCATATTGGCGGTCGAAGATCGAGCGGAAGTAGGCATCGTAAGTGCCGGAAATGGTATCCTTTGCACTAAACCAGAGATCCACCTTTCTTTCGTAGGCATAGGAAAAACAGGCCTGGGCAAAGCCCCAAATGGATACGGCCGTGTTATGGAGGCCCTGGATGATACCTTCCCCTTGGAATTCGTGGATGGTTTTTCGAAGGGGAGGGGAACCATCCGCCGGGCTGAAAACCATCTCCGCCTTGCCGGGAGAGGAAATATGCATCTCTGCCGCACTGTAGACGTCTCCGTAGGCATGCCGCCCGATGATGATGGGCTTTTTCCACGTCTTAATGAAGGGTTCGATATTTTTCACCAAGATGGGCTCCCGGAAAATGGTGCCGTCCAAGGCCGCCCGGATGGTCGCGTTAGGGCTGGGAAGCTTGCGTTTGAGACCGTACTCCCGAACCCGATCATCCGTCGCGGTTATGGTGGCGCACTTTACGGCCACTCCGTATTTGCGCGTCGCCTCGGCGGCAGCCAAGGTTACTTCATCGTTCGTCTCGTCCCGGTGTTTCACGTGAAGGTCGAAGTACTTTAGATCCACGTCGAGGTAGGGCAGGATGAGTTTTTCCTTGATCATGTGCCACATGACCCGGGTCATCTCATCGCCATCCATCTCCACCAAGGGACTTTTTACCTTGATCTTTTCCCTCATCTTCTCCTCATATTCAGGGCCCCACCGGCCATAATTAATCTTTTCTCCCTCTCCGTCAAGGTGTAACCGACAGGGAAGGAAAAACCCCGGGTTAAGTTCTCCACCACTATGGCACGGGAGGTCTGAAGGCACTCTCTCACCTCCCGCAGGGAAAGTTCATCCCCTTCCTCTATTCGTTGGTAATCCTCCTCCCGTTCGAACGTCAGGGGAAGGATGCCGAAATTGACGAGATTGGCCGCGTGAATCCTCTCAAACGACCGGGCAATGACCGCCTTTACCCCCAGATACATGGGACAGATGGCGGCGTGTTCCCGGGATGACCCCTGACCGTAAGAAAGGCCCGCCACTATTATATTGGCCTTTCCCCTTTCTTTTACGGCCTTGGCCCGGGCGGCAAAGGATGAATCTATGACTTCAAAGACGTAATCGGCGTACCTGGCAATGTTGGAACGGTACTTCATCCGTTCTCCCCCGGGGATGATATGGTCCGTCGTAATCTTATCCCCCAACTTGATGGTGACCACCCCGGAGATGTTAGAGGCGAGGGGTTCGTTTACGGGAGGTTGCCCGATGTTGGGTCCCCGGATTATTTCGATCTTTTCCCTCTCCTCCGGCGGTCGAGGGGGGATCATGAGCCCGTCATCAACGGGAAAGCGATCGGGTACCACTACCTGGGGATAGGGAATATCCGTATCCCGCGGATCCGTGATTCGGCCTGTGATCGCCGATACGGCCGCCACCTCCGGGCTTACGAGATAAACCAGGGCATCCTTCGTGCCCGAGCGTCCGAAAAAATTTCGATTCGAGGTACGCAAGGAAACACCACCGGAAGGGGGACTCTGGCCGATGCCGATGCAAAAACCGCAGGCGCTCTCCATAATCCTCGCCCCCGCTTCGAGCAGGGGGGTGAGGTAACCGTCCCGGGCGATTGCCATGAGAACCTGACGTGAACCGGGGGCGATAACGAGGCTCACCCAGGGCTTCACCTTTTTGCCCCGAAGAATTTCTGCCACAGTCGCGAGATCCTTGTAGGAAGAATTCGTACAACTCCCAATGCATACCTGATCCACCTTCACGGAACCTATTTCCCTGATGGGACGCACATTGTCCGGGCTATGGGGACAGGCGGCAAGCGGCTCCAATGTCGTTAGGTCAATGCCCAATACCCGATCATAGGACGCATCGGGGTCGGCATGCAAAGGGAGCCAATCCTCCGCCCGCTTCTGGGTGTGAAGGAACCCCTTCGTCACCTCGTCACTGGGGAAAACTGAGGTCGTCACCCCCAATTCTGCCCCCATGTTGGTAATGGTGGCCCTTTCCGGCACGCTCAAATGAGAGACCCCTTCCCCCCCATATTCCAATACCCATCCCACATTGCCCCGGGTCGTAAGCATCCTAAGTAAATGGAGGATCACGTCCTTGGCGGAAACCCAGGGTCTTAACCGTCCATGGAGATTCACCCGGGCAATCCGGGGATAGGCAAAATAGAAGGGCTCCCCCGCCATGGCCAGGGCTACATCCAACCCTCCCGCCCCAATGGCAAGCATCCCCAAGGCCCCCGCTGTGGGCGTATGCGAATCGGAACCGATGAGGGTCTTGCCCGGCCGACCGAATCTTTCCAGATGTACTTGGTGACAGATGCCGTTTCCGGCCCGGGAAAAATAGATACCGTATTTCTCTGCCACACTTTGAAGGTACCGATGGTCATCGGCGTTTTCGAATCCCAACTGAATGGTGTTATGGTCTACGTAACTGACGGAAAGCTCCGTTTTCACTTCCGAGACCCCTATGGCTTCGAATTCCAAATAGGCCATGGTTCCCGTGGCATCCTGGGTGAGCGTCTGGTCAATCCGGATTCCCACCTCTTCCCCCGGACGACACACACCAGAAATGAGGTGCCCCTTAATCAGCTTTTCGGTAACGGACAAGCCCATGAAAAACTACAAAAAAACGCCCCGGAAGGGCGTTTTTCCTCCCTTAAATTTTTTACGTTACGTCTTATCGTCCTCTTCCTTAACCTCTTCTAACAGGCGGACGGCCTTTACAAACCTTTTGCTGTAGTATGGCGCATCCAACCTATCGATTCTCACCTGTCTCGATCCCCTGGTGGACGAGGCATGGATGAACTGGTTATTGCCGATATAGATACCCACATGTCCGAACGGGCGGCGGGTGTTGAAGAAAACGAGGTCCCCTTCCTTTAACTCGCCCTTTTCTACCCTCACCCCTACCTGCGCCTGTTCATAAGCCGTTCGCGGCAACTGAACATCAAAAATCTGATAAATGCGGCGCACAAAAGCCGAGCAATCGAGGCCTCTTAAGGAATCCCCTCCAAAGCGATAGGGGGCGCCGAGAAAACTCTTTACCACCTTGACAAAAAGGGAACGTTCATAGGGGCTGTTCCACTTCCCCAGGGGAACGGACGACTCTTTGAGCCACTTGTCGCTGATGGCGGGCGGCGTTCCTTCTTCCAGGGCCTCGTCCTCTTCGTCTTCCAATTCTTCCTGAACTACTTCCTTGGCCTTGGCCACCTCCACGGGACGGCGGACGATGAGCGTTTCGCCTACCTTTAGCCGATTCGATTTCAGATGATTGAGTTCTTTGAGTTGGGCAACCGTCAAACCGAACTTACGAGCAATGGTGTTAAGCGTATCTCCCCTTTTTACCTTATAGCTGACCACATGTTGGCTTGCTTCTTTTTTTACCGTCTCCTTCTTCTGACCGTTTCCGGGAATGATGATTACCTGCCCCACCTTTAGGTTGTGGGAATTCGACATATGGTTGGCATGTTTGATGGCCAGGGCATCGACATGGAACTTCTTGGCAATCGTAAGCAGGCGGTCACCTTTCCTTACCTTATACTGGATGTCCGCCCGAGCCTGGCCCGGCAAAACGAAGGATAAGAACAGGACGATTAGCCCCATCCATAGGAATATCCGCCGTTCCATCATGAGTACCTCCTTTTCTCACGTAGGGAGTATCCCCATTTATTAACGGTGCACAGAATCCCATCATGGATGTTCCTGTCTGCACACGGATGGGAAGAAGCATTACAGGAAAAAAAACCGTCTGTCAAAAAATTTTTTTAGTTTTTTTGAGAAAATCACCATATTCGCTTGAAATCATTGCATTTTATGCCCTCTTTTCCACCTGGCAAACCCCTCGAGAACAAAAGAAGAGATAAGCCCCCAGACAAAGCCGTTACCTGCGATGGGGCGCCAAGCGGGAGAAATCCCGGATAAAAAAGAAGGGGAAAGAAAGGAAGAAATCATAGCTACTATGACGGGGACGATCACCAAAAGCCCCCGGTCAAAATCCATCTCCCTTTCTTCCTCCCACCACATGGTAATTCCCATCTGTACTTGGGCTCCTAACAGATAGGCCAGGACGGCACCGATTACGGGGGTGGGGAGATAGCCGATGAACATGATGGTGCCCGGAGAAAGGGAAAGGGCAACAAGCAGTCCCGCCGTTATCAACAAAGGGTAGCGAGAAGCGCAGCGGGAAGATGCGATCACCCCCGGGGAAAGGGAGTAATTCACAGGCCCGATGACGCCGAAAACCCCCGAAACTATATTGGCGAGGCCCGTTACGGTGAGGGACCGAGAGAGTCGCGTCTCTTCTCTTTGGGGGTGCAGAAGCTCATTGACCGATTGGACAGACCCTACATCGTTTATCGTAAGGGCAAAAAAACAGAAAAAGAAGGAGACAAAAACGCCGAAATCAAAAACACAGGGCTCGTCTCCGAAAGAGAAAAAGTTCAGGGAAAACATACGATGGGCAGAGTCAACGGATAGCCCCCCGGGAAAGAGGAGATAGTAAATGATACTTGCCCCGACCATAACCCAGATGATCACCGTTTGGCGCGCGATCCCCCTTAGGACCCCATGCAAGATGACCGTGGATATGATAACCAGAAGGGTAAAGAGGAAGGTAAAGAAGGCGTGACCTCCCGACGGATGGATGAGTTTAATGACTGTCGGCATGAGGGAGACGGCGATGAGAAAAATAATGGTCACCACTACCCGATGGGTGAAGAAACGTCGCACATAACGAAAGGCCCCTGTCACACCGAGCATAAAGACCACCCCACCCCCGGCCATAATGGCCGTATAGGCCGCCTCCGGGCGAGCCCCGGAACCGGCGAGCCCCACCAAAAGGGCAGTCGAGGGGCCTACCACCAAAGGCAGCCCATGCCCCCAGAGGATCTGCACACACATGGTTACCCCCATGACAAACACGAGTCGCTGTAAGTAAATAATCGAGCTTATCGCCGGCGCCCCGTGAAATTCGCTTGTTACCTTCCCTAAGATAACGATAATGGGAATGGCCACGACGAACCACTGAAGGCCATTGAAAAAAGTATCTTTCCAGGGGGGAAGATCGTCCAGGTGGTACCGCAGTTCCATGATTTTTTCATGGCACATATTTTTCAACCTTGTCAAATAAAGGTGAGAAACTTAAATTGAGGCCATCAGGTTTTACAGAGAAAAGATGAAACGAATCCTTCGCTACGTAGTCTTGATCATCCTCACCCTCGTCGTGGGGCAGATCGCCCTTTACCTGGTCTATCCGGACGTCTCCAAACTGAAGTGGCGGAACCCTAAAAAAACGGCCTTCATGGAATTCAGGGAAAAACAGTGGGCCCGGGAGGGAAAGAAAAAAAGGATCGTCCATATCTGGGTACCTCTGGCCCGGATTTCCCCATATGCCGTCAAGGCGGTCATAATTGCGGAAGACGATAAGTTCTGGCGTCACGAAGGCTTCGACTACGAGGCCATTCAAAAGGCGCTGGAAAAAGACTTAAAAAAGAAGACCTTTTCGGCGGGAGGGAGTACTATAAGCCAGCAACTTGCCAAGAACCTGTTCCTCTCGCCGGAAAAAAACATCACCCGAAAGATCAAAGAAGCTATCCTCACGTGGCGGCTGGAAAGAAATTTGTCAAAAAGGAGGATCATCGAACTGTACCTAAATTACGTCGAATGGGGCGACGGTACCTTTGGGATCGAAGCAGCCGCCCGCCGCTACTTTGGAAAATCGGCAGCAGAGCTTACGGCCCTGGAGGGGGCAAAACTGGCCGCCGTCCTCCCCAATCCCCTGAAATACAACCCCTTGAGCGAATCAGGCTACGTGGCCAAAAGGGCGGAGAGAATATACCAGATCATGGTGAAAAGAGGCATCGTGATACCCGACTATGAAGAGGTGCTAAAGAGCCCGCCGGCACCCGAAGAGCCGAGCGAGACGACCGAACCTCCGCCGGAGGAGGAAAAGGTCCCGAATTGACATGTCCCGCCCAGGGATGTTAGAAGGAAACATCAACGAAGAGGAGGTTTCATATGGCGGAAGCGTATCGGGCTATCCCGCTCACAGAAAAGGTTTTTTGGGTGGGGGCCATAGACTGGAATCTGCGCGATTTCCACGGTTACACCACCCATCGGGGAAGTTCCTACAATGCCTATCTCATCCTGGCCGACAAGATCACCCTCATCGATACGGTTAAAAAACCCTTCAAAGAAGAACTTCTTTCTCGTATCTCTTCCGTGATCGACCCGCGCCGCATCGAGGTTATCATTTCCAACCATTCCGAGATGGACCACAGCGGCTGCCTGGAAGAACTGATCAAGGAGTTAGCACCGAAGGAGGTATACGCCTCGCCCATGGGGGTAAAGACGCTCCAGGAAATATCGCCCACCCTAAACGAGGTCAGGCCGGTATCCGACGGGCAGAAGCTTTCCTTAGGAAACATGACCCTCTCTTTCTGGGAGACCCGGATGCTTCACTGGCCCGATAGCATGATCTCCTACTTGCACGAGGAAGAGATCCTCTTTTCTCAAGACGCCTTCGGCATGCACCTCGCCTCTCAGGAAAGGTTTGCCGATGAAATAGAGGCGAGCATCCTCGATTTCGAGGCGGCTACCTATTATGCCAACATCCTCTTGCCTTTTTCTCCCTTGGTCCTAAAGCTCATCAATCGTGTGGCCTCTTCCGGCCTTACCTTCCGCCAAATTGCCCCGGATCACGGACCCATCTGGCGCAGGGACGTAAACAAGATCATAGAGAAATACCGGAAGTGGGCCATCCAGAAACCTACCATGAAGGCCGTCATCGCCTACGGCACCATGTGGAAGAGCACGGAAAAAATGGCCAGACACATCGCCGAGGGCCTGGCCTCGAAAGGGGTCAAGGTGGCCGTCATGTCGTGCGACGTCTTCCACCGAAGCGATATTATCTACGAACTCCTCGAAAGCGGCGCTTTCCTTGTGGGTACCTCGACCCTAAACAACCACATGCTCCCGGCCGTTGCCGACGTACTCACCTACGTCAAGGGTCTAAGACCTCAAAATCTCGTGGGGGCCGCCTTCGGTTCCTACGGTTGGAGCGGAGAGGGTGCCCTGCAGGCAAACGAAATCCTGAAGGAGATGAAGGTGGAGGTGGGGGAAGAACCCATCCGGGTAAAGCACGTACCGGCGGCCTTTGATCTCCTCGCCTGCCGTGAATTGGGAGAGAGATTGGCCATCACCCTTGAGAAAAAAGTAAAAGAAAACGGCTAAGAGGCGCGCGATGAAAAGGCCGATCTGTCACTTCTGCGGATATAGTTATGATCCCGCCCCGGGGGTCCCGGAAGCAGTTATTGCGGCCGGCGCGGCCTTTAACCGGGTAGATCCCGTTGGCGATAGATAGAAAGACGCCTCTTTAACTGAATAGGCGTAGGAGAAATACCATGACAAAAGTGGAAGAAGCCCTTCATCAAGCATACACGGGAGAAGCGAAGGCGGCCCTGAGACTTAAGCTATATGCCGAAATTGCAGCCAAAGAGGGCCTGCCCCAAATAGCCAAGCTCTTTTCCGTCATCGCCTTTTCCGAAGAAATCCACGGCAAAAGGGCCCTAAAACTCCTCAAGGAGGCAAGGTCAACGGAGGATAATCTGAAGGCGAGCTTCGAATCGGAGGCATCGGTGGCGGAGGTAGCCTATGGCAACTTCGTCAAGATTGCCGAAGCCGAAGGGAATCGGGCGGCCGTGCTACACTTCAGCCAGAGCCGGGACGTGGAAGAGATCCATGCCAAACTCTACAAAGAGGCTATGAACCACCTCCTGGAAGAAAGGGAGACAACTTATTACGTATGCACCGTATGTGGCTACGTCTCCGATGGTTTGTTACCCGAGGAATGCCCCATTTGCAACGCTAAAAAGGACCTTTTTATTGAATTCGCCTAAGGTTAAAAGGGGGTTAGGGCGTGAAAATACTCGTCGTTAGATGGCTCATACTCACGGCCGCCATTATCGTAGCCTCCTACCTCATAGAAGGAGTGAAGGTGGCAGGTTTTTCCTCGGCCCTGTTGGCAGCGGCGGTTTTGGGCATCTTGAACGTCCTTCTGAAACCCCTCCTCATCGTCCTCACCCTCCCCATCAACCTCCTCACGCTGGGACTGTTCACTTTTATCATCAATGCCTTTCTTCTCAAGATGACGACGGGCGTCATTTCGGGCTTCGAGGTGCAGGGCTTTTGGGCTGCCATCTTAGGGGCCATTGTCATCAGCCTCGTGAATTGGGCCCTTTCCATTCTCATTCCCGATCGGGGATAAAATGAGTCAAGACGGTCTCACGCCGGCCATGAAGCAATACGTCGCCCTCAAAGAGCGATACCGGGATTGCATCCTCCTCTTCCGGATGGGCGATTTCTATGAGATGTTTTTTGACGATGCCATCGAGGCCTCCCGCCTCCTCGAAATAACCCTAACCAGCCGGGATAAAAATAAGGAAGACGCCGTACCTCTATGCGGATTTCCCTACCACGCGGCCGGCTCCTACATCGCGCGCCTCATCGAGAAGGGGTACAAGGTAGCCGTCTGCGAACAGTTAGAGGATGCCCGCCTGGCCAAGGGCATCGTCAAGAGGGACGTGGTGAGGGTCATCACGCCCGGTTGCGTAGTGGACACAGATACCCTCGAAGCCAAAGACAACAACTTCCTCGCCGCCTACTATCAAAACCATCACCGGGAAGCCTTTGCCTTCATCGACATTTCGACGGGTGAATTTTACGTGGCTGACCTGAATCTCCCTGTGCGGCTCCAAGATTTTACCGCCCTCAGGGTAAGGGAAATACTCCTTCCGGAAGGAGCAGACGAATCACCTGTCAGGCACCTCTGGGAATCGGCCCTGATAAATCGCCTGGACGCCGGGTACTTTTCCGAAGAGAAGGCCGACGAGTACCTGCAAAGATACTTCTCGTCCGAGGCCCTCGCGGCGGTCAACCTCCAGGGAAGGCCGTGGCTTACCCCCCCGCTTACGGCCGTTCTTAGATACGTGGAAGAAACCCAGAAAG
Source organism: Syntrophales bacterium (assembly GCA_035358955.1). Taxonomy (GTDB): domain Bacteria; phylum Desulfobacterota; class Syntrophia; order Syntrophales; family UBA8958; genus JAOAFE01. The sequence continues at coordinate 23,290 of DAORXN010000004.1, forward strand.
ACCGCCTCCTGCATATAAACCGCCTGCAGGAATTTAAACTCGCCGAGCACATGATTCTTGACAGCACGTGCCAGGCCACGTTAGAGCTCTTTTCCACCTTACAGGAGGGCAAGAGAAAAGGCGCCCTCATCCATCTCCTGGATGAAACGGTAACCGCCATGGGTGGCCGAAGGCTCAAGTGGTGGCTCCGTTCCCCTTTGACCGATCCGGCTCGTATCCGTGAACGCCTCGATGCCGTGCGGGAACTAAAAGAGAACAACATCCTGCGCCAAGACTTAAGGCGCCACCTCAGTCAAATCTATGATTTGGAAAGGCTGGCGGGGAAAATCGGCCTGGAAGTGGCGACGGCAAGAGACTTAATCGCCCTCAAAAACTCCCTTTCTTCGCTGCCCGCCATCAAAAAGCTGCTTGAGCCGATGGCAGCCCTCCTCCTTTCCGCCATCCGACAGGGCATAGACGAAATGGGCGACCTTTACGAAAAAATCCATCGGGCCCTGGTGGACAATCCCCCCTCAAGCCTCCGGGAAGGGGGCCTGATTCGGGAAGGTTACTCGCAAGAGCTGGACGAACTCATCGCCATCTCTCGAGACGGCAAGGCCGGCATCGCCGCCCTGGAAGAAAAGGAACGTAAGAGGACGGGTATCTCTTCCCTCAAGGTGGGCTACAACTCCGTTTTCGGTTATTACCTCGAAGTAACGAAGGCCAATGCCCATCTCATCCCCGCCGATTATGTAAGAAAGCAAACCCTCGTCAATGCCGAAAGGTACACGAATCAAGCCTTAAAAGAATACGAGCACAAGGTCCTGACCTCCGAAGAGAGGCGTAAATCATTGGAGTACGAGCTCTTCGTTGCGATACGCAAGGAAATGGCAAACCACATCCGGCGCCTTCAAAAGACCGCCTCTCATCTGGCCGATCTCGACGCCCTTGCCTCCCTTTCAGAAGTGGCGGAAAGGTACGACTACACCTGCCCCATCGTGAACGACGGCCCCACCATATGGATCAAGGACGGTAGACACCCGATGGTAGAACAAATGATGAGGGGCGAGCGGTTCGTACCGAACGATGCCCTCCTCGACCGTGAGAAAAACAGGTTCCTCGTCATTACAGGTCCCAACATGGCGGGCAAATCCACCTACATCCGCCAGGTAGCCCTGATAACCATCATGGCCCAGATGGGCAGTTTCGTTCCGGCCGCCGAGGCCATAATCGGCGTCGTCGACCGGGTATTTACGCGCATCGGGTCGGCGGACAACCTCTCGGGGGGGCAAAGTACCTTTATGGTAGAAATGATGGAAGTAGCCCACATTTTACGGCATGCGACCCCCCGGAGCCTCATCATACTCGACGAAGTAGGGCGGGGGACGAGCACCTTCGACGGTTTCAGCATTGCCTGGGCGGTGGCCGAATATATTTCCGACCCGGAGAGATTGGGCGCCCGCACCCTCTTTGCCACCCACTATCACCAACTCATCGAATTGGCCCGATACCGGCCTGGCGTAAAGAATTACAACATCGCTGTCCGTGAATGGGGTGATAAAATTGTATTCCTCCACAAGATCATGGAAGGAGGCACCAGCCGCAGCTACGGCATCGAAGTGGCTAAGCTGGCGGGGCTACCCGACGAAATCATAGCCCGGGCCAAAGAGGTGCTTTCCCGCATGGAACAAGAAGAAATAGAAAGTACCCATCGCTATAAGACGCGCCAACGTTCAAGAGAGGAAGGACCGGGGAAGGACCAACTTTCCTTGTTCATGACGGAGACGGAACGCATTGGGGAGGAGATAAAGGAACTCCAGCTCAATAGTCTCACTCCCATCGAAGCCCTCAATATGATAAACGCATGGCAGACACGCCTCAAAAAGAAAGAGAAAGAGGAAAAGACTTGAGCGGACGTTATGTCATCGCATTTCGGATGAGGACACTAAGCGTCTCCGGGGAACTCCTCATTGCGGATGTACCGTCTTTCATGAGGGAAGTGGAGGACCTCATCGCCCGCCAAAACATAACCAGCCTAAGAATAGACTTAAGTGAGCTAAGAAGGGTAGATAGCGCGGGGGCCTTATCTTTTGTCCACTTGGAAGAAGAAATGCGAAAAAAATCTGTGGACATCACTATTACGGGCCTGAGCGAAGACGTAAGGCGCGTGTTTAACCTTGTAGACAGGACGGCCATTCACCTTCCCCCCCTCCATGAGGCAGAAAGACGGGCCTCCATCTTCGAGGCCATGGGTAACCTCTGTTTAAAGATGGCCCACGATTTCTACACCATTCTTACCTTCGTGGGGGAACTCATCATATGCCTGCCCTATTGCTTATTCCACCCCCGTTCTCTTAGATGGGGAGACATCCTCCTCAACATGAGACGCACAGGCGCAGACGCCCTGCCTATCGTGGGGCTTTTGAGTCTGCTCATCGGTCTCATTATGGCCTTCATGTCTTCTTTGCAACTGCGACAATTAGGGGCCAATATCTACGTGGCATCTCTCGTGGGTATCGCCATTGTGAAGGAGCTCGGCCCCATGATGACGGCCATCATCGTGGCGGGCAGATCCGGCTCTGCCTTTGCCGCAGAAATAGGCACCATGATCGTGAACGAAGAGGTGGACGCCTTAACGACCATGGGTTTTCATCCCATCCGCTTCCTTGTCGTTCCCAAGATCATCGCCACTTCCATTGTGGTGCCTCTGCTTACCCTCTATGCCATGATGTTCGGCATTATTGGAGGGCTCCTCGTGGGTATGATCGGCCTCGACATCACGCTCACCACTTATCTCCGGGAATCTTTTCGGGGCGTTGAGCTGTGGGACGTGATAACGAGTCTCATAAAAGCCCTCACCTTTGCCCTCCTCATCGCCAGTATCGGCTGCCATCGTGGATTTCAGGTTACGGGAGGCGCGGAAGCGGTGGGAGAGGCCACAACCTCTGCCGTCGTTACCTCCATCTTCCTCATCATTGCCGCCGATGCGGCCTTTGCCGTCTTGCTTCACTACATAGGGTGAAGATGTGGAAAACGTGATTGTCGTAGAAAACCTGACCGCCGCCTACGGAGACAATGTCATCCTCAGGAATGTAAGCTTCCAGGTAAAAAGGGAAAAGATCTTTGCCATCGTCGGCGGGAGCGGCTGCGGCAAGTCCACCCTGCTTAAGTATCTCATTGGTCTCTTACGTCCGGCCGAAGGTCGTGTGATAGTGGACGGCATTGATATGGCAACGGCCGATGACGAAACCATTAACGCCTGCCGGAGAAAGTTCGGCGTCCTCTTCCAATCGGGGGGGCTCATCGGGTCCATGACCTTGGCGGAAAATATCGCTCTTCCCTTGAAGGAAGCGGGCCGCTTTCCCCATCCTTTTTTCACCCACCTAATCAGGGCAAAACTCGGCATGGTAAATCTCACGGGGTACGATAACCATTACCCTGCCGAATTGTCGGGCGGCATGAAAAAGCGGGCGGGCCTCGCGCGGGCCCTCGCCCTGGACCCGGCCATTCTCTTCTTCGACGAACCCACGGCCGGCCTAGATCCGGTGACCGCCCGGGAGATCTACGATCTCATCTCCATTATCAACGAGGGCATGAAGACCACGATGGTCATCGTCACCCATGACCTGGAACTCATCTTTCGCCTGGCCCACGAGGTGATCCTCCTTCACAGCGAAGAAAAGGGTATCATCGCCCGCGGCACACCGAAAGAACTCGAGTCTTTTGCCCAGGATGGGCGTGTCCAAGCTTTCTTTCAGAGAAAATTGCCTTAAGGGGGAAAAAATGGCAAAAAAATATTCCCGGTTTCTCCTCGGGCTCTTCGTTACCTTCGGGCTTCTCTTGGGGCTCGTTCTTGTCATCTGGCTGGGGGCCGCCCGCTATTTCGAAAAGGGGGACCTTTATTCGGCTTACTTCGACGAATCCGTCCAGGGGCTCCAGGCCGACTCCAGTGTCAAGTACCGGGGGGTGGAAGTGGGGAGGGTCGTATCCATCGGGGTCGCCCCGGATCATCGGCTGGTGGAAGTGATAATGAAGCTGCGTCTGAAATTGGAAGAAAAAGAAAAAATCGTCGCCCAGCTCAAGACCGCCGGCATCACCGGTATCGTCTTCATCGAACTGGATAGGCTGGAAGGGGGAGAAAAGGTTACGGGTCGGGCCCTTACCTTCGAACCGCCCTATCCCGTCATCGTCACGAGGCCTTCCGATATCAAGCAGATTATGCAGGGGGTGGCGGAAATATACAATAAAATTAGGGCAGTAGATTTCGAAGGCGTAACGGAAGAATTCAAGCAGGCGGCCCGGGGCATCAATGCCTTCTTCGGCAATGAAAAACTCGCTCGTACCATTGAACATCTCGAAAACACGACCCGCAGCCTGGATGAAACCATGAAGAAAATAGATGCCATCATGGCTCAAGGGAAGGTCAATGACATCCTGGAGGAAACGGATAAGACCCTGGCCGAGGCGAAAAGTTTAATTAAAACGGTGCAAAGAGAAATAGAGGCCCTGAATATTGCCCAGAAGGGGGCGAAGGCAGACCGAATTCTGGAGAATTTCGACCGCGAGGGCCGTCGCCTGGGCGTACAGATGGAAACGCTCATAAAATCCCTGGAACAGACCACCAAACAGATGCGTCTTCTCTTGGAGAGAATGGAAGACAGCCCATCTTTTTTGTTGTTCGGCACACCCACAGAAAAGGAGCGATGACATGAAAAAATCACTGATCGCGATTTTCACCTTATCGGTCATTTACCTGCTATCCGGGTGTTTACCATCCCCCGCCCCTCCCCCCTCCACCATCCGTTACTACACGATCGATTATCCACCTCCGGCAGTCATGAAAAAATGGGAGTCGGAAACGACACTTAAGTTAGAGCAAATAACCTCCTCCCCTCCTTTTGACGCCCCGGAAATGATTTGGCAACACACACCCTACAGCCGAGAAATATCGAGACGCGAACGTTGGCAAGCCCGGCCGGAAACCATGGTCGCCAATCTGCTCCTCCGGGATTTGAGAAGTGCCTTCCCCAACCTGATCGTCTTTTCGAAGGAGGACTGGGAAGCGGCGAGATTCGTACTGGAAGGAAAGATAACGGAATTCCTCGGCTGGGAAAGGGAAGGCGGGCTCTTTGCCCGCGTTGCCCTCATGGTAACCCTGTTTGACACGCAAGAAAAGGAACCTCTCAAACGCACGGTCTTACAGAAGTCCTATGAGGCGCAGGAGAGGCTTTCCCATCGTTCACCCTTGGAAATGGCGAGGGGCACGAGCCTTGCCCTCGAAAGGTTGAATCGAGCCGTGCTGACCGACTTGGATAGGGTGATTTCCCAGCGCCTCAAGCCCTAATCGACCACTTTCTTCATGGCCCTGATGGCTACTTCAATCTGATCGTCCGTGGGCTCTCGGGTGGTGATGTATTGAAGCCATAACCCCGGCCAGCTCAGCCATCTAACCCAGGGCCAATTTTGGCGCCTCCCCGTAAACCGTAAAATTTCATAGGAAATGCCGGAAATTACGGGCAAGAGGGCCAACTTACCTATCACCCGGGTGAGAAAATCCGGGCGTCCAAGGAGAGAAAAGATGAGAATGGAAACCACCATAACCACCAAGATAAAGCTCGTACCGCAGCGGGGATGACGGGTAGAATACTTTTTCACTGCCTCTACGGTGAGCTCTTCCCCCGCTTCCCATGCAAAGACGGTCTTATGCTCCGCCCCGTGGTACATGAAGACCCGCCTCATATCGGCCATAAAAAGGGTGGAGACGAGAAAGGTAAGGAAGATGGCCAGGCGAATCATACCCTCGAAAAGGTTGAGCAGGATGGTACTTACCACGTAGGGCTTAAGGAGGGTAAAACAATAGGCGGGAATGGCCACAAAAAAAACGACCACGAGTAAGATGCTGATCAAAAGGGATAAGGGAAGCTCCCAGGTGGAGGGTTTCTTTTCCTCTTCCGTTAGGGCCACCTCGGCAGAAAACATGAGGGCTTTCATCCCTATGTACATCATTTCCAATAAGGTTACGAAGCCACGAACGAACGGAAGACCCAGGAGCCGATACCTCTTCGTTAAGGGCACGTAATTTCTTTCCTGAATGACGATCCCCCCTCCTGGGGCCCGAACAGCCGCAGCAATACGATGAGCATGCCTCATCATTACCCCTTCGATCAAGGCCTGTCCGCCGGCGATATCCTCTTTGTGCCTCTCCACCATGAGCGTTTCCTTTCCGTTACGGATGGAAATCAAAGGCATCACGCACCCAGTCGATCTCCACCTCTCCTTTTTCTTTCACCTTGACACCCACCACGTCAAAACGGGCCGGTTTGTCCTCCCAGCCTTTGCCCTTCAGGTAGAACAAAGCGAGACGGGAAAGACGTCTCTTCTTTCTCTCGTCCACACTCTCCAGGGGGGTCCCAAACCGGGTCGAACGCCGGGTCCTTACCTCCACGAATACCACGACGTTACCTTCCCGACCCACGATATCGAGTTCCCCCAGGGGGCAGTGAAAATTACGCTCCAGAATTTTCAAACCTTTCTGCTTCAAGAATTGGGCGGCCGCTTCCTCCCCCCTGAAGCCGGTCGCCGATTTGGATTTTTCCATGATTAGTCGAAGGGCAACTCCTGAGAATTATCGAGGCATTTCAGACAAAATGTCCAGCGATGGATCTTAGATAGCCCGTACTTTTCTATGGCGGCCCGATGCTCCTTGGTTCCGTATCCCTTGTTCCGGCTAAAATGGTAGTAAGGGTACTGTCGGTCGTAGATCTCCATGATCCAATCCCGGGAAACCTTCGCGATAATGGAGGCGGCCGCAATCGAGATGCTCAAGTTATCTCCCTTCACCACCGTTTCCTGCGGCAGGGGACAGGGTAGGCGACCATTGCCATCGATTAAGAGATAATCCGGCTGGACGGAAAGATCGTAAATAGCCTCATTCATCGCCATGAGGGTGGCTTTCAGCACGTTGACTTGATCGATCACCGAGGGCTCCACCACTCCCAGGCCGATGGCTACGGCTACGGATTGGATTTCCTCATAGAGGGCCTTTCTCTTTTGCGGGGACAATTGCTTGGAATCCTTTATGTCCGGATGATAATAGCCCACCGGGAGGATAACGGCGGCGGCCACCACGGGACCCGCCAGGGGACCACGCCCCGCCTCGTCTACGCCGGCTATGCGCGTAAAGCCCGCTCGGTAGAGGCGACCTTCGTAAAGGGTTCGGTCCAGTTCTGCCATCCGCTTTCCGGGGCGACTATTGGCCTAAAGCGGCTCTCCGTTGTTTTCAGTTCTTTCCTTCTTCCTTGATCCGCGCCTTCTTGCCTTTAAGTCCGCGCAGGTAGTAAAGGCGCGAGCGCCGTACGGCCCCTCTGCTCACCAACTCGATTTTTTCAATAACGGGCGAATGCAGGGGGAAGGTCCTTTCCACTCCTATCCCGTAAGAAATCTTCCTCACGGTAAAACTCGCGCGGTTAAAACCTTTTGTCCGACGGATAACCACCCCTTCAAAGACCTGAATCCTCTGCTTCTGACCCTCGATAATGCGCACGTAGACCTTCACATTATCACCCGCCTTGAAGGGGGGGATATCGGATCTCATATTTTCTTTTTCAATGACTTCCATGATGTCTGACATGTTCCAAACTCCTTCACTTTATTATCCCGTTACGAAAAAAGCCGATCGAGAATGATGGCCGCCGCACACCGCACCGAAAGGTGATTGTAACCGTTTACCCCGGTAATAGGCGGAAGCCGGTAATCGGCCTTCTGTACCATCTCTTCTGTAAGTCCCCAGCCCGTGCCGAAGATAAGGAGGAAGGGGTGCTTACTTTCTGCTGCCATGATCTTCTTCATGTCCCCGTAAGAGGTAACGCCTTCTTTCAAGCCCGCGCCGGTTGCACATACCCTGGGACTTGCCCCCACCAGTTGCTCAATATCTGCCAGACAATCTTTCAGTTCCGGCTTTACGTCGCAAAGGGAAAGGGCTTGCGCCCGCAACGGATTGAAACGGGCCCCGTAGCCTTCCGTCCAGTGCCTAATGAGCGTAAAGACGAGCTCCCGCTGGGCCTGAAGGGGGGTCACGATATAAAACCTCATGGCCCCGTAAGTGCGCGCCAGCCTCGATAGATCGTGAATATCCGCATTTACCACCGCCGTGGCGCAGATCTCACCTTTCCGGTTATACACGGGGTGATGGATCAGGGCAACGGCAAATCCTTTTCCGGTATCCATCCCAGGGATAGAAGCCAACTTATGTCCTCCGGCGAAAGCTCCGCCCGCTTTAACATCTCCGGTCGCCTCAGCAGGGTCCTCCTCAGAGACTCCCTTCTTCGCCAGCGCTTGATCTCTTCATGATGACCCGTTAAGAGCACCTCTGGCACCCTCCACCCCCGGTACTCAGCCGGGCGGGTGTACTGGGGATACTCCAACAGGCCGCAAGAAAAGGAATCCTCTACCACGGAAGCGGGATTTCCCACCACCCCGGGGATGAGGCGGGCCACGGCATCTACGAGCACCAACGCGGCCAGTTCCCCACCTGTCAGGACGTAATCACCGATGGAAACCTCCCGGGTAGCAAGATGTTCACTGATTCTCTCATCCACTCCCTCGTAGTGGCCGCAAATGATGACGAGGTGCTCACGTAAGGCAAGCGCCCGTGCCATCTCTTGATCGAACCTCTGTCCTTGGGGAGTCATGAGAATAATCTCTGCCGCCGGGGGAAGATGAAGGGCACTCAAAGCGCGATCCACCGGTTCTACCTTCATTACCATCCCCCCGCCCCCGCCGTACGGATAATCATCCGTCGTCCGCTGATTATCCGTGGCGTACTTTCTTATGTCATGGACCCTTATCCTTACGAGATCCCGCTCCTGAGCTTTCTTCAAGAGGCTCTCCCGTAAAGGGGACTCTAACATCCCGGGGAAGATGGTGAGGATATCGAAGGTCAAGACTGCCATGAAAGCCCTTTTAGGAAGTGCACGATCATCTTCCGCTCTCTTCTATCCACCCGCCGTACGCAATCGTAAGTACCGGGGATGAGCAACTCGCCTTTCTCCGACGTGCACACATACACATCGTTACTTCCCGTAGGGATGATGGACGTAATCTTCCCTAAGACCTCACCCGCTTCAGTCACCACTTCCATCCCCAGGAGCTCACACCAGTAATACTCTCCCTCCGGTAGGGGTTCCAGACACTCCATACGTGCCCACACGAGGCATCCTACCAAGGTTTGGGCCTCGTCGATATGCTTGACCTCCCCTATCTCTATGACGATGAAATCGCCCTGTCGGCGCCACTCACCGAGGATGAAAGGCCCTAACCTTTCTTCCTTACGGGTGAGGATCACCTCTCGCACGCGGCTCAGAACCTTCTCCGGCTCCGTCAGATAGGACCTAACCTTCAGACGACCCCGGAGTCCGTGGGGCTTTACAACTCTCCCTATTTCAAAGAACCCTTCCAACTACTCGATAATCTCAAGTACCGTCCGTTTACGGACCTTTGTCGAAGCCGCGCTTAAGATGGTACGCATGGCCTTCGCCGTCTTGCCTTGTTTCCCTATTACCTTACCCAAATCCTCTTTTGCCACTCTCAGTTCAATGACCGATGTCTGTTCGCCGACCACTTCCGAAACCTCGACCTGATCAGGATGGTCTACCAACGCCTGGGCTATATATTTGATTAGATCCTTCATCGCTACCACCTCCGCTGGATTTTTTTTCGCAAGGTAAAAAATTATCCGTTAACCCTTAACCCTTTCTTTTCCAAAATCTGAGAAACGATGGGGGTGGGTTTCGCCCCCTTGTCCAACCATTGTCGGATGCGTTCTTCTTTGATCACGACTTCGGACATGTCCTTCTGGGGATCGTAATGCCCTACCACTTCCAGGGAACGTCCATCCCGGGGTGACCGGGAATCCGCCACAATGAGCCGATAAAAGGGCCTTTTATGACCCCCCATTCTTGCAAGTCTGATTTTGACAGCCATCTCCGCTCTTTATCACCTCCTAAATATCATGTGCAATTTCGCATAACTTAGATACTTAACACAAATCGAAAGACATTAAAAGGGAAATTTGTGTCTCTTTAAAGCCTTCTTCCCCTCTTTGGTAGAGAGCCTTTTCATCATCTTCCTCAGTTCTTCATAGCTTTTCAAGACGCGATTTACGTCCTGAACGGTGGTGCCACTTCCCTTGGCAATCCTCTTTCTCCTTTCCCCGTCGATAATGTGATAGTTCAGGCGTTCCTTACGGGTCATGGAATCGATAATGGCGGTAACCTTCACGAGTTCCCGATCGTCTATGTCCAAATCTCCCAACCCTTTAAGCTTTCCCATCCCCGGAATCATGCCCAGAATCTCCCTTAAGGAACCCATCTTTCTAATCTGAGAAAGCTGCTCCCGATAGTCTTCCAAGGTGAACTCCTGCCGCTTCAGCTTTCTTTCCAGTTCCTGGGCCTTCTTCTCATCTACCTGGGCTTGCGCCTTTTCCACTAGGGTAACGATGTCCCCCATGCCCAAAATGCGGGAGGCCATCCGTTCGGGATGGAATACCTCCAAGGCCTCCGTCTTCTCCCCTACGCCGATGAACTTAATGGGTTTACCCATAACGGCTCGGAGGGAAAGGGCGGCCCCTCCCCGGGCATCCCCGTCCAACTTCGTCATGATGACGCCGTCAATTACGAGCAACTCATCGAACCTAAGAGCCACGTTCACGGCTTCCTGTCCCGTCATGGCATCGGCCACAAAGAGGATCTCCGCCGGATGAATAGCCTCTTTGATCTTCTTAAGTTCTTCCATCATTTCCATGTCGATGTGAAGCCTGCCTGCCGTATCGAGGATGAGAACCTCACATCCACGCCGGCGCGCCTCGCTTACGGCCTTTTCACTCATCTTTACGGGGTCATTTTCTCCCGGCAGGTCGATAACGCTCACCCCTGACGCCTGACCCAGCTGCCGAAGCTGCTCCCGCGCGGCCGGTCGATACACATCCACCGAAGTTACGGCGACACGCTTCTGTTGCTTTGTTAGGTGAAGGGCAAGTTTGATGGCGGTCGTCGTTTTTCCGCTCCCTTGCAAACCCACCAGCATAAGAGGCGCCGGAATACGATTTCCAAAGCGGATGTAACTCATGGTGCCACCCATGAGTTCCACGAGGCGATCATAGACGATCTTCACCACCTGCTGACCCGGCGTGATGCTGTCGAGGACCTCTTTCCCTACGGCCCTTACCCGAACGTCCTCGATGAAATCCTTAACGACGCGGAAATTCACATCCGCTTCCAGCAGGGCCATCCTTATCTCCCGCAGGGCCTCATTTACCGTCTCTTCGCTTAGACGACCCCGCCCCCTCAACTTCTTGAAAATGCCATCTAATTTTTCCGTCAAACTCTCGAACATGTCTAATGCCCTTTATCTACCCTTCTTATTACGCAATCCAATCCCTTCACTTGGGCGGTAACCTTTTCTATCGCCTTCTCTGCCTCGGCTTTGCTGGCAAAACGCCCCATTACGACCTGGTGCCATCGACCTTTGCCGGGGAGGTCCAAGATCCTTATGCGCCCGTGAAAGCCCAAGGCTTTTAACTTGGCCATCACCTCTTGGGCCTTTTTCTCGTCCCGGAAAGACCCCAACTGCACGATATAGGCCCCCTCCTTGGTTGTCGGGGGGGTAGGCTTCGCCTCCGTCGCTGAAGGTGGGGGTGGCGCCACTGCCTCGGCACTGGTTGCCGGTGTTGGTGGCGGCACTGCCTCGGCACTGGTTACCGGTATTGATGGCGCCGGGGGGACCTCCGGCTGAGGAGCGGCCGAAGGTTCCGGCTCCGAGGGCACCGACGGGGCCGGGACGATGGGAGGAACCTCCACCTTGCTTGGGGATTTGGGAATGCCGAGGAGCCTCACGATCTTGGCGGGAATGCCCCAGGCGATTTCCCGGGGATAGGTCTCGATATTCATCCCTACCTTTACCCCCAAAAGAAAGCTCAGGAAAACGAGGATGGCAAACCCGAAAATTACGATCATTATCGTCAATTTGCCGATTTTTAATTCAAAGGGTCGCGTATTTTTCGCCTTCATCTTTCACATTCTTTCCGGCGCCGACACACCCAATAAATTGAGACCGTTCTTGAATACGGTTCTTAGGGCCTTGATCAAGTAAAGCCGCGCCCTGGCTTCCTCCACTTCCTCCGTCAATACCCGATACCGGTTGTAATAACTGTGAAAAAGCCCGGCTATTTCGTTGAGATAGAAAGTAATGCGGTGTGGCTCCAGCATCCGCGCGGCCCCTTCCACCACCTCCGGGAATCGAACCGCCGCCTTTATCAAGGCCTGTTCCTCCGGCAGATTTAACCGGTAGGTGCCGTTGTTCATCCGGTCAGGTACCTCGAAGCCCCGCTCCTCAGCCATACGGAGAATACTGCAAATCCTGGCGTGGGCATACTGCACGTAGTAAACGGGGTTTTCCATAGACTGGCTCTTGGCCACGGCCAAGTCGAAGTCCAAGTGACTGTCGGAGCGCCGCATGAGGAAATTGTACCTGGCCGCATCCTTGCCCACCTCGTCTATTACCTCCCGCAAGGTAACGAATTCTCCCGATCTGGTAGACATGGCCACCGGCACCCCATCGCGCAGCAGGTTCACAAGCTGCACCAGGATCACCCGCAGGGTTTCCTCCTCATAACCAAGGGCCTTCATGCCCGCCTTGATCCTCGGGACGTAGCCGTGATGATCCGCCCCCCAGATATCGATTAGCTTCTCAAACCCCCGGGAGAGCTTATTTAAATGATACGCCAAATCGGCGGCAAAGTACGTGGGTTCACCCGTCCTTCTCACCACCACACGATCCTTGTCGTCGCCGTATAAAGTGGATCGAAACCAGCGGCTCCCGTCTTCTTCATAAATGTATCCCTTTTTGGTCAACTCTTGCAGGAGGACTTCCACGGCATGCTGACGATAGAGCTCTTTTTCGCTGAAGTAACAGTCAAAGACGACCCCGAATGCCTTTAGGTCGTCCTTTATGCCTTCGAGTATCTTTCTTGCGGCATAATCGGCCAGCAAGGGGATTAGCTCTTCTTCCGGGCGCTCGAGGTATTTCTTCCCTTCCCTTTCGAATACCTCTCGGGCCAGGTCTCTAATGTAGTCCCCCTGGTAGCAGTTCTCGGGAAACGCTACCACCTCCCCCGCCAGCTCCCGATAACGGTAGAGAACGGAGCGGCCCAGGGTATGCATCTGGTTGCCCGCGTCGTTGATGTAGTACTCCCTCCACACCTCATAGCCGGCATAAGTGAGAATACGGGCAATTACATCCCCCACGACCGCCCCCCGGGCATGCCCGATATGGAGGGGACCCGTAGGGTTGGCACTCACGAATTCGACTTGCACCCTCTGTCCATGGCCCAGCTCCACCCGACCCCAGTTTTCCCCCTCTTCATGAATTTTAAAAAGGCCGGCGAGCCATTTTTCCTCATTAAGAAAGAAATTTATGAAACCCGGCCCGGCGATTTCTGCCTTTTTCAAGAGACGATCCTTATCCTTCAGGTTCGCCACAATGATTTCCGCAATCTTGCGGGGAGGCATCTTAAAATGGGGAGCCGTGACCAGGGCTACATTGGAGGCGTAATCCCCGTGAGCCTCTTCCTTGGCAGGGGTAAGCTCCCAATCGGGGATAGGCACCTCCGGTAAAAGACCTACCGCCCTTGCCTGTCCTATGGCCTCTTCGATCATCTGCAGAAGTTCCCGTCGCATTGAAACGCCCTTCAAGTAGATTTCCTTTAAAAGAATTTTTAATTAGCGACGATTGGCTAAACCGTCAAGAAGAATCCCCAAAGCGCCCGACCGAAGAAGAGATAGATGAGGGCTCCCAAAGAAAGAAAGGGGCCGAAGGGGATGGCCTGCCTCAGGTTTCGTCCCTTAAAGACCATGAAAATAAGGCCCAGGCAAGCACCAAAGAAGGCGGCGGAAAAAAGGACCAGGGGCAAAGACTGCCAACCGAAGAAGGCCCCGATGAGACCGGCAAGATTCACATCTCCTCCCCCCATCCCCTCGATGCCCGTAATGGCCTCGTAATACACGGCGATTAAGTGCAAAGCGGCGATGCCGGCCGCAAGCCCGATGAGGGCATCCGTCAGTTTCACGCCCATCACCCCGACCCCTACCATTAAAAAAATGGGGATCCCGGGGAGGGTAATAACATGGGGGATGATCTGGTGTTCTAGGTCGATGAAGGAAACGACGATCAGGGTACAAAAAAAGACAAAGGCGATCGCCCCTTCAACCCCCGGACCGAATTGGGCCCAGACCGCCACCGCCCCCAGTGCGGAAACTAATTCCACCAACGGGTACCGATAGGAGATGGGGGTGTGGCAACGGCGGCACCTACCCCGGAGGAAGAGGTAGCTGAAAATGGGGATATTATCGTACCAAAAGATACGAGCACCACAGGTGGGACAGTGAGAGGGCGGCTTGACAATGGATTCACCCATAGGAAGGCGGCTGATACACACGTTGAGAAAGCTTCCCACGATGGCCCCGAGGATAAAGGCGATGGCGTACATCAGTCGAGGTTGTTGGCTCCCGTTTCCTTTACCTTGTTACACGCGTAAAGGAGGGAATCGAAGGTGCCGGCGTCCGTCCACCAGCCGTCTAAAACACTCCACTCGAGCGTACCTTCCTGGATGTAGAAATTGTTGACATCCGTGATTTCCAGTTCACCCCGTTGTGACGGCTTCAGCCCCCGAATAAAGTCAAAAACCTGGTTATCGTACATGTAAATGCCGATTACGGCATAATTGGAAGCGGGCACGGCGGGTTTCTCGTCGATCCTAACGATTCGATTCCCTTCGAAAACGGGGACGCCGAATCTCTGGGGATCGGGCACCTCCTTGAGAAGTATGCGTGCCCCCCGGGGTTGCTCTTCGAATGCCTTGACGGCCTTACGTATGTTCTTTTCTATGATGTTGTCTCCTAGGACGACACAGATTTTTTCCCCATCGGCGAAAAACTCGGCCAGGCTCAAGGCCGCGGCGATCCCCCCCTCCCCCTCCTGATAGGTATAGTTCAAATGTTTAAGACCGAACTCCTTTCCGTTTCCCAAGAGCCTGAGGAAATCGCCCGCGTTGTTCCCACCCGTCACAATGAGTATTTCGTCGATTCCCGCATTAACCAGGGTTCTTATGGGGTAGTAGATCATGGGTAGATTGTAGACGGGCAAGAGATGCTTGTTCGTCACCTTGGTCAAGGGATACATGCGCGTGCCAAGCCCACCGGCCAGGACAATGCCCTTCATAGAGTACCTCCCGGTAAATAGTGCTATGTCCGTACAATATAGATGAAGAAGGGTCAACAGGAAATTGTCCGTTTTCCCCTGCCCGGAAAAGTGCTATAGAAGCGCCGATGAAAAATACGAAGACAGAAGATGCCATTTACATGAAACGGGCGCTGAAACTTGCCCGGCGCGGGGCAGGGAAAGTGAGCCCGAACCCCATGGTGGGATGCGTCATCGCAAGGGGCGGCCGCATCATAGGCGAAGGCTGGCATGCCTGCGTCGGGGAAGATCACGCGGAGATTAATGCCATCAAGAACGCAACCGAACCGGTGGCCGGGGCCACCTTCTACATCACCCTCGAACCTTGCACCCACTACGGCCGGACACCCCCCTGTGTGGACCGCCTCATCCACGAACGTCCCGCCCGCGTCGTGATCGGTGTGGAGGACCCCAACCCCGTGGTGAAAGGGAAGGGCATCGCCCGACTGAGACAAAACGGTATCCCCGTGACTGTGGGGGTTCTGGCCGAAGAGTGTCGGGATTTAAATGCCCCCTTCTTCAAATTCATGTCCCAAGGGCTTCCCTTTGTCACCATCAAATATGCCCAGAGCCTCGACGGTAAAATAGCCACCTTAACCGGCGACGCCCGTTGGATAAGTTCCCCTGACGCGCGCAAGTTCGCCCATGCTTTGAGGCACCTTCACGATGCCATCCTCGTCGGCCGGGGCACCGTCTCCACCGACAACCCGGAACTCACCACCCGCCTCGTAAAGGGAAAGAATCCCCTTCGCATCGTACTGGATGCGCATTTGAACCTCCCTCCTTCGATGCATGTTTTCGCCACGGCGCGCGAGATACCGACGATGGTGGCCGCCTCCCGCGGAGCATCGGAAGAAAAAAAGGGGGCTCTGGCCTCTCTGGGGGTGGAAGTGCTGCCGGTAAGGGAAGTAAAACCCGGCTATTTAGACTTAAGGGAACTTCTCCATCTCCTCGCCGAAAGGCATATCACCTCCCTTCTCGTGGAAGGCGGCTCCGAGGTGATAACATCCTTCCTTCGGGAAGGTCTCGTTGACCGGTTCATCGTCATCGTTTCTCCCTGCCTCGTGGGGGAAGGAAAATCCGCCGTGGGTGACCTGGGTACGAGGCACATGGAGGAAGCAAAAAGGTTCACCGTCCGCCGTCTCTTGAAAAAGGGGCCGGATCGTATATTCATCCTCGAACCCAGAGGAAGTGAAACATGAAAAATGCATCGGACATGCTCGAAACCTTTGCCCTTCGGGAAGAGCGGGAAGACAAGGTGATGACCATCCGAGAAGCCATCAAAAGATTTATTCACCCAGGGCAACAGATTCACGTCGCCGTAACCCACAATTGTTCCTACGCCGCCCTCCACGAAATCATGCGCCAGTTCCATCATAAGAACCCCCGCTTTACCCTCATCATGAGAGGCATAAGGGATACGGCCGTCTTACTTCTTCACCTCGGACTGGTAAAAAAGGTCCTCACAGCCTTTTCGGGAAACGTTTATCCCTGGTACGGCCCCAACCGGGTGGTAAGGGAAGTGTACGAAAAAAAAGAGGTCGAGCTGGAGGAGTGGACCATTCTCACCTTACCCTTGCGCCTCATGGCCGCCGCCCTCGGGCTTCCCTTTGTTCCTACCCGTTCCCTCGTAAATAGCGATCTCGCCAAGATGAACGAGGGAAATTTCCTCATCCAAGACGATCCGTTCGGCGGAGAACCCATCGGCCTCGTCAGGGCCCTTAGCCCGGATATCTCCATCGTCCACGGCCTGGCCGCCGACCGGGCCGGGAATACAATCCTTACCGCACCTTACAGCGAGAGTGTCTGGGGAGCCAAGGCCAGCAAAAACGGCGTCATCGTTACCGTGGAAAAACTCGTCTCCACCGAATTCATCCGCGCCCACTCCCATCTCGTAAAGATTCCCGCCTACATGGTGCGCTCCGTATCCGTCGAGCCTTTCGGCGCCCATCCGGGAGGCATGTGGGTACAGAAAGTGGAAGGCCTGGAGGGATACGGGGAAGATTACGCCTTTATGGCTGAATTCAACGCCCTCTGCCAAGATCCGGCGGCCCTGGATAGGTGGACGGAAGAATGGATTCTTAAGAGCCCCTCTTTTGACGCCTATCTAAAAAAGTTGGGCAAGAAGCGGCTAAAAGAGCTCGCTTACGCCGCCCGAGCAGATTACTGGCAAAAAGACTTGAAGGAAGTCCTCGCATCCGTAGGCCCCAAAGAGCCGAGCCCGGCGGAGTTAATGGTCATTACCGCCGCCCGGAAGCTCGTCGAGATTATCCCCCACCGAGGCTACCGGACCATCCTCGCCGGGGCGGGAACGGCCAACCTGGCCGCCTGGACGGCGAAATACCTCCTCGAAAGAAATGGTTACGAGGCAGAGCTCATGGTGGAGTTGGGCTACTTCGGCAATTCTCCCCGCCCGGGCGAACCCTTTCTCCTCAACTACGGCAACTTTCACACCTGCAAGATGATGACGGATACCCTGGATACCTTGGGCGTCTTTACCGGGGGTGGGTACAATCGTTGTATTGGCGTGCTGGGGGGTGGCCAGGTAGACAAAACGGGGAACGTGAACTCCAGCTGGCCCTCGCGAGATCGCTATCTAACCGGCTCCGGCGGGGCAAACGATGTAGCCTCTGGAGCGGCGGAAACGATGGTCATCATGAGCCAATCCCGGGATCGCTTCCTTTCACGTGTGCCCTTCGTCACGGCGCCGGGAAAGAGAGTAAGGGTCCTGATCTCCCAGTACGGCCTATACGAAAAACAGGCCGGAGAAGATGAATTTACCCTCACGGGATACCTAAGGGAAACGCCCGACCTCATGGAGGAAGAAGCAGTCAGAAGAATTAAAGAAACGTGCGGTTGGGACCTAAAGGTAGCCTCTCACCTTAAGCCCATCGGACCTCCCCAACTGGAGGAGCTCACCCTCCTCAGGATGTTCGACCCCCATCGCTACTACCTTAAGTAATATGGCTCTACCCACCAAGCCCCATCTCTTCCTCACCGGTCGACCGGGTTGTGGAAAGACGACGGTCATCAGGCAAGTGCTGGCCTCGATAAATCCCCACGTCCCCATCTCCGGCTTCTTCACCTCGGAAATAAGGGAAAAGGGGGCCCGGGTGGGCTTTTACGTCAAGACCTTAGCAGGCAAAGAAGGTATCCTCGCCCATGTAAACTTGAGAAGCCCCCATCGGGTCGGTCGCTATGGCGTGGATGTGGCCCGTTTCGAGAAAATCGTCCTTTCCGACCTGGCAACAGGTGACTACTTTCTCTACGTGATCGATGAAATCGGGAAAATGGAGTGCCATTCTAAAAGATTCTGCGAAGCCGTGCGCGAACTTTTGTCCCAAAACATCCCCGTCATAGGTACGATCGCATCGCAGGGCGGGGGGTTCATGGCAGAAGTAAGAAACCGAAAAGATATTACCATCTGGCCGGTTACACCGGAAAACCGCACTCTCTTACCCCGGAAAATTCTCGAATTCATCACCCCCTACCTCACCCAAGGTCCGAGCGAAAAAAATACTTGACGAATCCGTATCGAATGGATAAATAGTAAGCCATCGAGGTTCTTATGGTTAGAGTAACGGGTCAGGCACAAAATCTAAGCGCTTATTGGTTTGGGTACTTTTATTTTGGCGCGGAGGTCTGCCCGTTGCTTTGGAGGACCTGAAGGGCATAAAATAAAGGGACTCAAAGCCATGGGTGGACGAAAAGCTGCCCATGGCTTTATTTTTTAAGGCCATGGGGGCTTGAAACTTCCATGGCCTTAAAATTTTGGAGGTGGGTAGATGGTTATCGTCATGAAAAAAACAGCCAGCGAAGAGGAAATACAAAAAGTTATCGATTGGATAGAATCGGTTGGCTACCGGGCCCATCCCTCTCGAGGGGTGGAAAGGACGATCATCGGGGCCATCGGCGACGAAAGGGGAAAGGCCCAGCTGCAAGGTGCCCAGTACCTGCCGGGGGTCGAGAAAGTGGTTCCCATTTTGAAACCTTACAAGCTGGCCAGCCGCGAATCTCACGAAGGGGATACGGTAATAGAAGTGGACGGAGTGAAGATCGGAAACGGCAACTTCGTGGTCATGGCCGGTCCTTGCTCCATAGAAAGCGAAGAACAACTAATGGAGTGCGGTTTCGTAATTAAGAAGGCGGGAGGCCATATCCTGCGCGGGGGAGCCTTCAAACCCCGCACTTCGCCCTACAGCTTCCAGGGTATGGAAGAAGAGGGACTCAAGATCCTCAAAAAGGTGGGGGAAAAGATGGGCCTGCCGGTCGTTACGGAGGTAATGAACCCACAGGATGTAGAACTCGTGGCCTCCTATACCGATATATTGCAAATCGGGGCCCGAAACGTCCAGAACTTTCCCCTCCTCAAGCGGGTGGGGCGGGTGAAAAAGCCCGTCTTGCTCAAGAGGGGCATGATGACCACCGTCGAAGAGCTCCTCATGTCTGCCGAGTACATCCTGTCAGAGGGAAACAGTGAGGTAATCCTGTGCGAAAGGGGCATTCGCACCTTCGAGACGGCAACGAGAAACACCCTCGACATCAGTGCCGTTGCCGTCCTCAAAGAACTTACCCATCTCCCCGTGATTGTGGACCCAAGCCATGCCGCCGGCTTCTGGCAATATGTGAAGCCTCTTGCACGAGCTTCAAGGGCGGTGGGAGCCCACGGGATAATGGTTGAGGTCCATCCAGAACCGGAAAAGGCTTTTTCCGATGGGCCACAATCCCTTAAACCGGAAAGGTTCTATGAACTCATGGAAGAGGTAACCAAGCTCGACGCATTCATGAGAACGCACATAGAGGAAAAAAGATGAAACGCCTGCATGTAGAGTTGAAGCGACTGGCAGACCATTCTTACGATATCCACCTCGGGCATAACATCCTGGACCGTCTACCACCCCTTTTGGCCCGGAACAAATGGGGAGACCGGTACGTGGTAATTACAGACGAAACAGTGGAAAGCATTCACGGGGAGGCGTTTTGCACCCGCCTGGCAAACGCGGGGCTACTTGTGGAAAGGCTTGCCTTCCCTGCCGGAGAGAAGTCCAAAAACATGGAAACCATACTGAAACTGGCAGAAAGGCTTCTTGACCTTAGGTGCGATCGCGCCAGCTGTCTTATCGCCCTGGGAGGGGGAGTCGTAGGAGATATTACGGGTTTTCTCGCCTCCATCTATATGCGGGGCATCTCTTACCTTCAGGTGCCGACCACCCTGCTTGCCCAGGTAGATAGCTGCATCGGCGGCAAGACGGGAGTCGATATTCCCGCGGGGAAAAACCTCTTGGGTACGTTTTACCAACCGAAGGCCGTCTTTGTGGACACGGCCTTTCTATCCACCCTGCCGGAGGTAGAATACAGAAACGGCCTGGCGGAAATAGTAAAATACGGCCTCATAGATAGTTCGGAGCTCTTCCAATTCCTTGAGGAGAAGAAAAAAGACATTCTTTCCCGCCAGAAAGAGGTGTTGGACCTCATCATTCTTGAATCTTGCCGCATAAAGAAGGGAATCGTGGAACTGGACGAACGTGAGGCAGGCATAAGAAGGATCCTCAATTTCGGCCACACGATAGGGCATGCCATCGAACGGGCCCTAAACTACGATTACCCACACGGACAGGCCGTCTCCATCGGCATGGTCGCCGCCGCGCGCCTCTCGGAAGCCATGGGATATCTCCATTCTCGTGCACGTACCAGGATCGAAAAACTCCTCGAGGCCTTGGAATTGCCTTGCCACCTGCCTTTCTCGGTGACACCCGAAAACATCTTGACAGGTATTCAGGCGGACAAAAAGCAAGAGAAGGGGGAAGTAAATTTCGTTCTTCTCAAAGAGATCGGGCTTCCCTTCGTGAGGGGAAAGATAAAAGAGGACTTAATCGCCAAAGTGCTTCGGGAGCTTGCGTCATGAAGGAACAACGGCTTGAAGACTTGCGAAAAAAACTGGCAGATGTGGACGAAAGGATCGTTTCCCTCTTAAATGAAAGGGCAAAGTTGGCCCGTCTCATCGGGGAAAGAAAGCAACAGATGGGAAAGGAAGTTTACGATCCCGCTCAGGAGGCCAAGGTTTACGAACGTATCCTCTCCTTCAATCATGGTCCCTTGGAGAGTAAAGCTTTGAAGGGCATTTTCCGGGAGATCATCTCGGCTTCCCGTGCCCTGCAGACTTCTACGGTCGTTGCCTTTCTCGGGCCGGAGGCGTCCTTTTCCCACCTAGCCGCCCTTGAGCATTTCGGAGAGTCCATCGAGTGTCTACCGGAAGATACGATCGGAGATGTTTTTGCCGAGGTGGAAAAGGGAAAGGCCGCCTGGGGTGTGGTTCCCGTGGAAAATTCTACGGAAGGACCGGTGAAGTCAACCTTAGACCACCTCCTTACCACCCCCCTCACGATCCGGGCGGAAATATTTCTGCGCATCTCCCACGCCCTCTATTCCCGGGAAGGGGACCTAAAAAAGATAAAGTGCATCTACTCGCACCCCCAGGCCCTGGCCCAGTGTCAGGATTGGTTGCGAAGGCATCTGCCCCTGGCGCAATGGCACGAAACACCAAGTACCGCCATGGCCGCGGTCATGGCGGCAGGCGAGCCGGCAGCCGGGGCCATCTGCACCCCTTTGGCGGCGGCAAACAACGCCCTCAAGTGCGCCGCCAAAGGTATAGAAGACCACCCCCTTAATACTACCCGCTTTCTCGTCATCGGATACGGGATGAATGCACCCTCCGGACGGGATAAGACGAGCATCCTCTTTGGCACCCCCCACATTCCTGGCTCCCTCCACCGTGCCCTTTCACCCTTTGCCCGCTTGGGTATCAACCTCACCCGCATCGCCTCTTATCCGATCCGGGAACGCCTTTGGGAATACTTGTTTTTTGTGGACTTTATGGGTCACGCCGAAGAAGAACCTGTCTGCACTTGCCTTCGCGAGCTTAAAGGCTATACTTCTTTCGTAAAGAACTTGGGCTCTTACCCGGTGGGAGAGGAACCATGAGGATTTGCCTATCCATCGGCGCCAAAACGGTGGAAGAAGCCCGGGAAAGATGGGTGAGAGGGGCCTCCCTGGTGGACGTGGTGGAGATCCGCCTCGACACCTTACGGACACCGGATCTGGCCCTCCTTTTCAGATTCAAACCGGGGCCGGTCCTCATTACCAACCGGCGCAGGGAAGAAGGGGGACACTACGAAGGAGACGAGGCAAGCCGCATCGAGCTCCTCGTGGAAGCATCCAGATGGGGCGTCGATTACATTGACCTGGAATTACTTACCCCTCCACACCTTCTCAAACAAGCCTTGGAATGTATAGACCGCAGGCAGACCCGGGTTATCCTTTCCTCTCACAACTTCGAAAAAACCCCCTCTGTCAAACAGCTTAAGGCCCTGTACCGGAAGATGATGAGCTGGCAGCCCGACATCGTCAAAATCGTCACCTGGGCGCGGCGTTACGAGGACAACCTCACCACCCTCAGCCTCATTCCCTATGCCCGACGGCAGCAAAGGGAAATCATTTCCTTCTGCATGGGGAATTTTGGCAAGCCCTCCCGGGTCATGTCCTACCTCATGGGGGCCTACCTTTCTTACGTTTCCCCAGAGGAGGGAGGCGAAACCGCACCGGGACAACTCAAACTGAGCGAACTAAATGAAATCAGGAGGCTCATCACATGACCACCAAGCCAGAAAGGCTCTTTTGCCTCCTGGGAAACCCTGTTTCCCACAGCCTCTCCCCTGTCATGCACCGCGCCGCCTTTAGAGCCATGAACCTCAACGCCTGCTACCACGCCTTTTGTGTCAAAGATTTGTCCATGGCGATCGACGGCATCCGGGGCCTTAACATTGACGGAGCCTCCGTTACCATTCCCTTCAAGGAGGCGGTCATTTCTTACCTCGACGAGATAGACGAAGATGCCAGGCGCATCGGGGCGGTGAACACCATTTTGAACCGGGACGGGCAGCTTCTTGGCTTCAATACAGATGCCGCCGGCTTCATGAAGGCCCTCCAATCAGTAATGGACCCTCGAGGCAAAGAGGCCTTCCTCCTCGGGGCGGGGGGGGCTGCCCGGGCCATCGCCTATGCCCTAATCAAGGCTGGAGCCAAGGTAACGATCTTAAACAGGACGGAAAAAAGGGCGGAAAGCCTGGCTAAGGAGTTGGCTTGTGAATTTCTACCTTGGGAAAAAAGGGGAGAGCTGAAAGGAGAAATCCTCATCAACGCAACCCCCATCGGCATGTTTCCTCAAACGAATGCCTCACCCTTTCCGGAAGAACGTCTTTTTCAATTTGCCTTGGTCGTGGATATCGTCTACAATCCGCCGGAGACGAAACTCATCTCAGCGGCCCGAAAGGCCGGGGCTCTCACCCAAAATGGGATCGAAATGTTCGTTGAACAGGGAGCAGAGCAGATTCGCATCTGGACGGGGCTTAAGCCGCCCGTGGACGTTATGCGTCGGACCGTGGAGGAGGTGATTAGGAAGTGAAACGGGAAATCACCCCCCTTCATGGCATCAAGGCAGAGGTGACGGTACCGGGCTCCAAGAGCTTTACCCAGCGGGCCCTCGTCATAGCTGCGCTCGCAGAGGGTGAAAGCACGCTCTATGACCCCCTCTTCGCGGAAGATACCCACTTGCTCATGGCGGCCTTGAAAGCCGTGGGCGTAACCCTAAGATGTGAAGATAACCGCATTTGTATCTCCGGGCTGAAACACCCGCCTGTCGCCCCGAAAAACCCCCTTTACCTGGGCAACAACGGTACAGGATTTCGCCTCATGACGGCTTTCTGCGCCCTCGGGGAAGGTAAATTCATCTTGACGGGCGACCGGAGGCTTTGTGAGCGCCCTATTTTCCCGCTCATTTACGCGTTGAAAAAGTTGGGAGTAAAGGCCTCCTGCCAAGGAGAAATGGGCACCCCGCCCGTGGAAATCAAGGCCTCCGGTATTACCGGCGGCCAAGTTACCCTCCGGGATGTGGAAAGCAGCCAGTTCGTATCGGCCCTCCTGATGGTTGCCCCTTACATGCCACGCGGCCTCAGTCTGACCCTGCTCGGAAAAGTGCCCTCCCTTCCCTACATCGAGATGACCTGCGAGACCATGAAGGCCTTTGGGGTAGAGGTAGAAACACCCGCACCGGGGACCTATGGCGTGAAGGGAGGCACCTCCTACCGCGGTTGCACCTATCAGGTAGAGGGAGATGCCTCTTCCGCCTCTTACTTCTTCCTTGCCGCCGCCCTCACCGAGGGAAAGGTGCGCATCAGGAACTTAAGCGCAAAGAGCAAGCAAGGAGACCTACGCGTCCTCGAGATAATGGAACAGATGGGCATCCAGGTCACAAGGGACGATAGCGGCTTAGAAGTTATCGGGAAACCCCTCCGAAAAGGCGACCTTACCCTTTCCTTAGCGGACATTCCCGACATGGTACCTACCTTGGCCATGCTCGCTGCCGTGCGAGAGGGAAAGACGGTGATCACGGATGTCGCCCATCTGCGGCACAAGGAAAGCGACCGCCTGCATGTCCTCGCCACGGAATTGAATAATATCGGGGTCCGGGTGGAAGAGACGGCAGACGGCCTTATTATCTTCGGTGGAACCGCCCGGGGGGGAGAGATAGAAACCTACAACGATCACCGGATTGCCATGAGCTTCGCTTGCCTCGGCCTGCGTATCCCGGGGATCGTCATCCGGGGTAGTGAATGTGTATCCAAATCCTTTCCCGATTTCTGGGAAAAGTTCGAGGCCTTAAGAAAGGGAAGCGCATGAATATCATCCTCATGGGTTTCCGCGCGACGGGTAAGACCACGGTAGGAAAAATTCTTGCACGGGAGCTTAAGCGACCCTTCTACGATACGGACCTGTGCGTTCAGGAAGAGGCGGGGAAAACCATCCGGGAGATCGTGGATGAAGGCGGGTGGTCGGACTTCCGGCAGAGGGAAAAAAAAGCCGTCGCCCTCGTGGCCAGGCAGGACGATTGCGTCCTAGCCGTGGGAGGGGGAGCGGTCCTGGATGAAGGAAACGTAAGGCAACTTAAGGCCAAAGGCCTCTTTGTATGGCTTAAGGCAGGGTCGGAAACGATTTTGCAGCGCTTGGCCGCAGATGAGCAAAGCGAAAAACGACGCCCTTCCCTTACGGGCCGGAATGTGGCAGAGGAAACGTTAGAACTCCTCAGGGAAAGGAACCCCCGATACGAACATTTGGCCGATCTGACCATAGATACGGAGGGGAAGAGACCCGAGGAAGTGGCGGAAGAAATCCTCAACGAATTAAGAAGATTAGAAAAGGAAAAACGGGAGTGAAGGCCATGGCCCGCATCTGGAGGAAGAAGGTGGGCCTTGCCCTCGGTGGAGGAGGGGCAAGAGGGGTAAGTCATATCGGGGTCCTCCAGGTACTGGAAGATGCCCAGATCCCCATTGACGTCATTGTCGGCACGAGCATCGGCGCCCTCGTGGGTGGAGCCTATGCGAGCGGCACCTCACCTACGGAATTGGCGGAAAAGGTGGAAACTTTTATCGCCAGCCGAGAATTTCAATCCTCCGTCCTGAAATCCGTGGAAGCCGCCTTCGCCGCCGAAGAGGAATCTTTCCTCAAGAAAGTCCGATCCTTCTTGAAAAGCCAGTTCTTTCTCATTCAGATGCTTCTTCGACCCTCCATCCTTTCCGCCAGCCAATTGGAATCCCTCATCGACTATTTCATCCCCGAGATGAACATCGAGGACTGTCGCCTGCCCTTCCGGGCCGTCGCGGCGGATCTCAAATCCGGGGAACCCTTCGTTTTTTCTTCCGGTTCCTTAAGAAGGGCGATTCTCGCAAGTAGCGCCGTACCCGGGGCAATAGAACCCATCGATTACGATGGAAAGCTCCTTTCTGACGGGGGCATTGTGAGCCCCGTGCCCGTGGAGACCGCTAGGAAAGAAGGGGCCCAGGTGGTAATTGCCGTCCCCGTTGACCGCTCTCTGCCCACTCAGGAGGAGTTCAAGACAGCCAAAGACATCTTCTACCAGGCCTCGGAAATCACCTGCCGAATCGTGGAGCGACACGAGCTCGAGCAGGCCGACATCATCATCCGCCCCAACGTAAAGGACCTGCATTGGTCGAACTTCTCGCGGGCCCTGGATCTCATCAAAGAAGGGGAGAAGGCAGCCAAAGAGAGCCTACCGGAAATAAAAACCCGGCTTTCCCTCGTTTCCTCCATTATTTACGGCCTAAAGCGATTAGGAGGCAAGCACCATGGCGGGTAACACAATTGGTGGAAAGGAGTTGATTTATAGTGCTTTTGGCTATAAAAACATTTTGATATGTGTTTTTGATAAACAGGGTAGCCAGGCAATTGGTATCAGACTTGCGTACAGAGGAGCAAGTGAACCATTTTGGAGCTTCACATGCCCAAAATAGAGCCATTTGAAAAATACAGCGATGAATATGACGAATGGTTCCGAAACAACGCCGATTTGTATGAATCTGAGTTAGAAACAATCCGTCAGCTTATGCCTCCTTCTGGGGCGGAAGGTATAGAAGTGGGGGTAGGTTCAGGGAAATTTGCAGCGCCGCTTGGAATAAAGATTGGTGTTGAGCCCTCAAAAAAGATGGCAATCAAAGCTAGACAACTAGGCATTGAAGTTTATCATGGTATAGCGGAAGATTTGCCTTTCTCGGACAATAGATTTGATTACGTACTGATGGTAACTACCATATGTTTTGTTGATGATATTACTCGAGCACTTAAGGAAGCATTTAGAGTATTGAAGCCTGGCGGAATTATTATATTAGGATTTGTAGACAGGGAGAGCGAATTAGGTCGACGATACATGGAAAAACGTGAACATAGCAAGTTTTACAAGGACGCAACCTTCTTCTCTACGCGAGAGGTATTGAAACTCCTTGAAGGAACAGGCTTTAAGCTTGAGCAAGTTAAGCAAACTATCATTTCAGGGATGCCACCCAAAACTATTCTCAACGGATTTGGGAAAGGTTCTTTTGTGGCCATTAAAGCGATAAAACAACTGAAACTAATAAATAGGTACACCTGAACACTGTTCCATCGCGCCCCATAGCATGAAGCAACCATCGTCCATAGTTTCAAAACAACACTATAAGGAGCTTTTTGAAATGAAAGTCAACATAGTAATTGAGAAGGACAAAAATGGATATTTCGCCTACTGTCCCGAGTTAAAAGGGTGCCATTCTCAAGGTGATACCTTGGAAGAGGTGCTGGAAAATATAAAAGAAGCGATCGAGCTGTATCTTGAAACTTTATCTCCAGAAGAAAGAGAATATTATCTTTCTCAAGAAATCCTGACGACCTCTTTAGAGGTTAACATTGCCTAAATTACCAAGACTGACACCCGAAGAAGCCGAGAAGATGCTTCTGAGAGCAGGTTTCATGCATATAAGGAGCAAAGGCAGTCATAAGATATATCAAAAGGGGCATGAAAGATTTGTGCTTCCGTTTCATAAAGGGAAAATATTGCATCCCAAGATCATCAAAGCCCTTATGGAAGCGATAGAAAAATAATTTGGCTAACTAATTGCTCTGCCTGACTACTATTACGCTGCGCTTCATAGTGGCAAATGCACTCGGCTGTTAGGCGGCGCATAAAGACTAACCGGTCTCAGGTAGTAGAAACAACGTGAGGGGGAAAATGCCACAGAAGATCAATCTATGGAAAGTGCAAAACGGGGATGAACCGGAAAAGAGTTATGGTAAGCCGCATTGAGCGTTGGCTCGAAGGGGAGAAGGCAGCCAAAGAGAGCCTACCGGAAATAAAAACCCGGCTTTCCCTCGTTTCCTCCATTATTTACGGCCTAAAGCGATTAGGAGGCAAGCACCATGGCGGGTAACACGATTGGAGAGTTCTTTCGCGTAACAACTTGGGGGGAGTCGCACGGACGGGCCATCGGTGCCGTAATCGACGGCTGTCCCCCGTCGATCGAGCTGACGGAGGAGGAGATCGACAGGGAACTGGCCCGTCGCCGACCGGGAAAGTCTTTCACTTCTGCCCGTAATGAGGCAGACAAGGTGGAAATCCTCTCGGGCGTTTTCGAGGGGAAGACCCTGGGCACGCCCATTTCCCTCCTCGTCTGGAACCGGGACGTAAGAAGCAAAGATTATGAAGAGGTCAAAGATGTCTATCGCCCGGGTCACGGCGATTACACCTACCATAAGAAATACGGTATCCGCGATTATCGGGGTGGGGGAAGGGCCTCCGGCCGGGAGACGGTCGCCCGGGTGGCCGCCGGTGTGGTGGCTGCAAAGGTCATCGCCCGGAGAGGTATCAAAGTAATTGCCTTCACCCGGGAAATCGGGGGCATCGAGGCCAAGAAAATAGATTTACTCCGGGTGAGCGAAAGCCCCCTCTTTTGCCCCGACGCCCAAGAGGAAAAGAAAATGATGACCTGCCTAAATGCCGCCAGGAAAAGCGGTGATTCGGTGGGCGGTATCGTGGAAATACGCGTTATGGGCTGCCCTGCCGGCCTGGGAGAACCGGTTTTCGACAAGCTCGATGCCGATCTCGCCCATGCCCTCATGGGTATCGGGACGGTGAAGGGTGTAGAGATCGGTGTCGGTTTCCAAGCGGCCAGGCTCAAGGGATCGGAAAACAACGACCCCATAACACCCACCGGCTTTCTTACCAACTACGCCGGGGGCATCCTGGCAGGCATTTCCACGGGGCAGGAGATTGTGATAAGGGTGGCCTGCAAGCCCATCCCTTCCATCTCCCTCCCCCAGGAGACCGTTGATGCAAAAGGTCATTCTAAGCGCATCACCCTGGAGGGGCGCCACGATGTATGTGTCATCCCACGCATTATACCCGTGTGTGAAGCCATGGTGAGTATCATCCTGGCGGATCATTTACTTCGCCAAGAGACGCTGAAATGGTATCTAAACCGCTAATCGGCATCATCGGCGGAAAAGGGGCGATGGGAAGCTGGTTTGCTCGCTTTTTCACCCAAGGTGGCTACCAGGTCCTCATTTCTGACCTCGATACGGCCCTTACTCTTAATGACCTAACCGCCCGGTCAGATGTGGTGGTGGTGAGTGTGCCCATCAGTGTCACGGGCGAGGTCATAAAAAAGGCAGGACCCCTCTTGGCTCCCAATAAACTCCTTATGGATCTCACCTCTCTCAAGACGCGCCCCGTCGAAGCCATGCTAAAATATACGACTGCCGAGGTTATCGGTCTGCATCCCCTCTTTGGCCCCGACGTGCCGGAAATGAAGGGGCAAAATGTGGTTATCTGCCCGGCCCGGGGGGAGAAATGGATTTCGTGGCTTAGAGAACTCCTCACCCACGCAGGTGCTTTGGTCGTCGAGATGACGCCGGAGAGGCACGATGAGCTCATGGCCCTGGTTCAGGCCATGAACCATCTAAATACGATTCTTATGGGCTTGACCTTGAAGGAGATGGGCGTAAGTCCCCCTGATCTCAATGCCGTATCTACCCCCGTCTTCCGAACGAAACTCGACCTCATCAAGCGGGTTACATCTCAAGACCCTGCCCTCTGTGCTGAAATAATCGGCGGGAATCCCTATCTTATCCCCGTCCTTCGCGCCTACGAAAGAAACTGGGAATGTCTTAAGGCCGTGATCGAAAGGGGAGACATCCCTGCCCTCATCAACATGCTGAAAAAATTGCCGGAACACCAAGGGTAACTATCTTTGACCGTATATCCCGATTAACCCTTTTATCCAAACACCCAATCCGGAACCCCAAAAAATGTTCGGAGCTTTTCAGATTGCTTGTTTGAAGTTGAACCTTCCCCCATTGTCTAGACAAAAATTGGCCATTTTTAAGTTTGGTTCCCTCACGCCCATCTTATTTGTCCGTGCCTCCCTTAAGGCTTCTTTTTCCATTAAAGTACACTTCCTCCGGAGTTTTATCGTCTAAAGCACTGTGATGTCTGTCATTGTTATAAAAGGTAAAATAGCTCCCCATACTTTCTTCGGCATCCCATCTTTTCAAGAACCCCTTCTTCTGATGCTATCTCTGCAGCTTGTCTCCTGACCATGGATGACCTCAAGGGTAACCCTGGCCTTGAATGCCCCATCATGCTTTCTTCTGGACTCAGCTGTGAAGATCCCTGTCGCCTCGCAGTTCTTCTCCGTTCCGAGCTTGAGGCCGACTTAGCACAACGTCCTGAAGAAGTTTAACTCCTGCTCGGAGACTGCCTTCGCTTACGAGGGGTGAGCATAATGAATGTCGAGGGGGCAATTTTTGAAACCATAAGCCCGTAAATCTCAAATCATTTGCCGTGACGGGCCCGACCTTATGACACCGATTTTGACCTTTGATGACGCCTTAATTCCCTGTTGACAAACGGAGAAAACTGGGCTACAAGTTTAACTAAAGGTGACTTAGATGATGGCAAACCTGAATGTCAATACAAGCTGGTGGTGGACCTGGGGCATAAGGGGGAGGTCTATCCACCACGCCTGAGATAAAAAGTAATTTAAGCCGTGGGGACCTCCCCAAAGGTCCTCACGGCTTTTTTGTTTTAAGGCCGTGAGAGAAATTCACGGCCTTTTTTATTGGCAAAAAAACGACCCAAGGAGGTAGCATGTACCATCCAGATCTCAAGACCTTCAAGGAACTGGCCAGGCAGGGGGACCTCATCCCCGTATACAAGGAGCTTATCGCCGATACGGAAACACCTGTCTCCATTCTCATGAAGATGGCCACCGAGAGATACGTCTTTCTCCTCGAAAGCGTGGAAGGAGGAGAAAAGTGGGGCCGCTACACGTTCCTCGGCATGAAACCGAGGAAAATCCTCCGCCTCCGGGGGGGAAACGGCGTTGTGGAAGACGAAAAGGGTGTCCACATTTTCTCTCACGGCGGAAAACCCCTCGACTTTCTCCGTCGGGAAATCCTTGCCTACCAACCGGTAAAGGTCCCGGGGCTTCCCCGTTTCTTCGGCGGCGCCGTTGGCTTCTTTAGCTACGATATGGTGCGTTTCTTCGAGTCTCTCCCCGATGGGACGGAAAACGATCTACCCACCGATGAAGCCTTTTTTCTTCTCACCGACACCCTTCTCATCTTCGACAACGTGCGCCACACGGTAAAAGTCGTCGTATGCGCCCACACGGACGGCCGAAAAGACCTGGAAGCCATTTACACAGAAACCATCACCCGCATCGAGGAGACGGCCCATCTCCTCATCAACTCCCCTCATCCGTCTCCCTCGAAAAGAGAGAAAAAGGAAGCGGAGATTTCATTTACCTCCAACCTTACCGCGGATGAGTTCAAAAGGCGGGTCCTCAAGGCCAAGGAGTACATTTTCGCCGGTGACATCATCCAGGTTGTCCTGTCCCAGCGATTTGAAATCCACGAAACTGTCCCTCCTATCGATCTTTACCGCGCCCTCCGGTTCATCAACCCCTCCCCTTACCTTTTCTTTCTCAAGTTGGGTGATCTCTACCTAATAGGCTCTTCTCCCGAGGTTCTCGTGCGCATGGAGGAAGGCATCGCGGAGGTGAAGCCCATCGCCGGGACAAAGAAGAGGGGCTTAACCGAGCAGGAGGACAGGAGGCTGGCAGACGAACTCCTCCAGGATCCCAAGGAAAGGGCAGAACACGTGATGCTCGTTGATCTGGGCAGGAACGATTTAGGAAGGGTGGCATGCATGGGCAGTGTTCAGGTAAGTCAGCTCATGACCGTGGAGCGGTATTCCCACGTTATGCATCTCGTTTCCCTCGTTTGCGCCCAGGTGGCACCCGATAAAGACTGCTTCGACGTCTTTGCCGCCTGTTTTCCTGCCGGCACCCTCACGGGGGCGCCGAAGATCAGGGCCATGGAAATCATAGACGAACTGGAGCCCACGAGGAGAAATGTCTACGGGGGGGCCGTGGGTTACTTCAGCTATTCGGGCAACATGGATTTCTGCATTACCATCCGTACCCTGCTTAACCAGCAGGGGCGCCTTTTTCTTCAAGCGGGGGCGGGCATCGTAGCCGATTCCGACCCCGATTACGAATTTGAAGAAACGCTAAACAAAGCCCGGGGCATGATGCAGGCCGTGCGTCTGGCCAAAACGGGCTTCAACATTTGACAGGGGGTTCATATGATCGTGGTCATCGATAATTACGATTCTTTTACGTACAATCTCGTTCAGTACTTAGGGCAGTTAGGGGCAGAGCCTTTGGTTTTCCGCCACGATGCCGTTACGTGGAAAGAGATAGAGGCCCTGAACCCGGCCGGTATCGTCATCTCTCCGGGCCCTCGCTCCCCAGAATTTGCCGGTATTAGTGTGGAAGTCATCCGCCGCCTTCACGACCGTTTTCCCATCCTGGGCGTCTGCCTGGGCCATCAGGCCATCGGGTATGCCTTTGGGGGAAAGGTGGTTAGGGCAGAGCGCATCATGCATGGGAAAACCTCGCCTATCAATCACGATGGGCGCACCATCTACCGCGGACTGGGAAATCCTTTTACGGCCGGACGCTACCACTCCCTCATGGTGGAAAGAAAGTCCCTACCCGATTGTCTCGAGGTGAGCGCCGAAACGCCGGAGGGAGAAATCATGGGTCTCCGCCATCGGAGCGCCCCGGTAGAAGGGGTGCAGTTTCATCCCGAATCCATCCTGACGCCGTCAGGTAAGAGATTGCTCAAGAATTTCTTGGAGCACTACTGCACAAGAAGGGAGGTTTAGATATGATACGGGAAGGAATCGCCAAGGTTGTTGAGGGGCAAGATCTCACAGAATCGAAAATGATGGAGGTGATGGAAATCATCATGGCCGGTGAGGCCACGCCCGCCCAGATTGGTGCCTTCATCACGGCTCTCAGAATGAAAGGGGAAACGGTTGCCGAAATCACTGGCGCCGTCAGGGTCATGAGGAGAAAGGCCACGCGTATCGACGCACGCGCCTCCGTTATAGTCGATACCTGTGGCACAGGCGGTGATAGAGCCGGTACGTTCAACATCTCTACCACCGCTGCCTTCGTGGTGGCCGCAGCCGGTATCACGGTGGCCAAGCACGGAAATCGTGCCGTCTCCAGTGGATGTGGAAGCGCCGACCTCCTCGAAGCCTTAGGGGTGAATATAAGCGCGGGCCCGGAGATAGTGGAGGAAGCCATTGCCGAAGAGGGCATCGGGTTCCTCTTCGCCCCCCTGCTCCATGGAGCCATGAAACATGCCATCGGGCCTCGCCGGGAAATCGGGATACGCACCATCTTCAACATGCTGGGCCCCCTTACCAATCCTGCCGGGGCCACGAATCAGCTCATCGGCGTTTATGATGGAAAACTAACGGAGACTTTTGCCTTCGTCCTCAGAGAATTAGGAACCAGGCGGGCTTTTGTCGTCCACGGCCTGGATGGATTGGACGAAGCGACCGTAACATGCGAAACACGGGTCACGGAATTAAAAAACGGTCTCATCACCACCTTTAACCTCGACCCGGTGACCTACTTCGGGAAAACCTATCCGCTAAAAGAGTTAGCGGGAGGTAACGCCCAGAAAAATGCCGAAATTACGCGGTCGATTTTGTCCGGCCAAGAGAAGGGGGCAAGGAAGGATATCGTTCTACTGAACGCCGCCCTGGCCATCGTGGCGGCGGGCAGGGCAGAAAAGATTGAAGAGGGTATTGCCGTCGCCCGTGCCTGTGTCGATAACGGCGAGGCCCTAAGGAAACTCAATCGTCTCATAGAAATTACCAACCGGTAGGAGAGGGGCGATGTACCTTAAGGCAATTTTAGAAACCAAGAAGAGAGAAGTGGAAGAGGCCAAAGAGCGTCTTTCCATGAGTGAGATTGTCAAGAAGGCGGAAAATCTCCCCCCCGTCAGGTCGATGCGGGATGCCCTTTCATCTAAGAAGGGTGCCATCATTGCTGAAATAAAACGCCGCTCCCCTTCCCGGGGCCTCCTGGCCGACGGGATAGATCCGGCGGGCCTTGCCCGCCTCTACGAGGAAAACGGAGCGAAGGCCATCTCCGTGCTTACGGACCGAGCGTATTTTGGGGGAAGCGGCGATGACCTTACCGCCGCCCGCGGCGCCGTCAAGCTCCCCATCCTGCGCAAGGACTTCATCATTGACCCTTATCAAATCTACGAATCACGCCTCATGGGTGCCGATTGTGTACTCCTTATCGCCGACATCCTCGATAAGGAAACCCTCTTGAGCTTTTTGGCCCGCGCCGCCTATTTGGGAATGGAATGCCTGGTGGAAGTGCACAGCCGGGATTCTCTTTCCAAGGCAATAAACGTGGGAGCAAAACTCGTGGGCATCAACAACCGCGACCTAAATACTTTCTCCGTTGACATAAGGACCACCTTAAAACTTTCTCCCCTCCTCCCCGCCGGTACAACGGTGGTCAGTGAAAGCGGGATAAAATCATACCGGGATATAGAAGTCCTCTTAAAGGCAGGGGTAGATGCCTTTCTCGTGGGGGAAACCCTCGTGACGGCCGCCGACCCGGGCAAAGCGCTCCGGGCCCTGATGGGAAAGGGAAGCGAGAATGGTTGCCGTTAAAGTTTGTGGCATCACCCGTCTGGAAGATGCCGTAGATTGCCTCTCTCTGGGCGTGGATGCCATCGGATTCATCTTCTATCCCCCCAGCCCCCGCTACATTCCCCCGGAGAGGGCCCAAACCATTATCTCCAAGCTGGAAAAGGTGGGATTCTCTTTCCCCCCAAGCGGCGGCATCTTTTCCTGCTCCCGCCGTCCCGCCATCTGCGGGGTGTTCGTAAATGAGGAGATTAAAAAGGTAAAATCCATCATCGAGCATTGCCGACTCGACTTCGTCCAATTCCACGGCCATGAACCTCCCTCGTATGTGGCCGAGTTTCCCCCCGACATGGTAATCAAGAATTTTCCTTTGCGCACCCGGAGAGATCTGAATGTTCTCGAGAATTATCGTATTCATGCCGCCCTCGTCGATGCCTACCACCCCCATCTCTTCGGGGGGACGGGGAAAAAGGCCGCCTGGGACCTGGCCCGAGAGGTAAAAAGATATTGCCCGCTCATCCTCTCCGGCGGGCTTAACATTGAGAACATATTAGACGCTCTCCGGGAAGTAGCACCGGATGCCGTGGATGTAAACAGCGGCGTGGAATCCTCGCCCGGGGTGAAAGACAGAGAAAAAATAAGGAAAATCGTCTCCCTCATCTATGAGAAAAAGGGCAAGACTTGATAAGTGAAGGAAAATCCAGCGGCTTTTGTCTTTTCCTCGACTTTCTCCCTTATCGCCTTAAAATCGTGGCTATAATTGTAAGACGAGCCAAGTAAGCGGGATTGTTCCTCAATTGTCCCCGATCGCCCTTCTTTACCCGTGCGGTAGACTTCTTTCTTGAAACTTAAGCCCAGACTGTCGGAAAAACCCGCGCCCGTCTCCTTTAGCATCTCCGTGAAACGCACCTCTTTCGCTTCTTCGTCCACCCGGTATTTCGCCAGGTAAACGAGTCTCTTTCTCGCTAGAAAGGTCTTCCTTTCCGCGAGAACCCACTCCACCGTCACGACTCCTTTCCTTTCCCTAAACTCACAGGGGAAAGGGGCAAAAATTTCTCCGATTTCCTCCTGCAAACTCATTTCTCATCCCTCCTTTCTGGTGCCGGCCAGGAAATTTCCCCTAAGGCCATACGTACGAGATCGGTGATGAAAATCTTGGGGAGCCCATATTTGGCGCTGGGCCGGCTTAAGACCCAGTTACAGATCGGACAGGAAGTGATGATTGCCTCTGCCCCGCTCGCAATGGCGTCTTCCAAGTTTTCCCTCTGTATCTCTAAGGCTAGTTCCTTGTTGGCAAATATGACAGGGGCGCTGCAGCAAAGAGCATTGATGCCTTCAAACCTCCTGCCCGGTCTATCTACCCCGATAAGTTCGAATATCTCACCCAAGAACCGGTCATATTCGGGTATCCACCGGGTGGCACAGTTGGCCTGATAGGCTACCTTCTTCCCTAATTTCTGCACCCGGTCCCGATGATCTTTAAGGTAACGGCTCAAATATTCAAACAGATGCATGTATTTAAAGTTTACCCGGAAACCGAATTCTTTGGCCTTGACGTGGGCGAGGATAAATCCCTCGTTGTGCATATAGACGATTTCCTTCCCGAAGGCTGCCCACCGGTCTAACACCTTTTGCCCGTATTTCTCCACCAGGCTCGCCCCACCCATGTGTACGCACCCGGCGAGAGACATAAACTCCCCGCCTCTCACTATCGTCAGGCCCCGAAAGAGCTCACTTTCGAAAGTCCCCGGGGGAAACTGCTGGAAGCGAAACGAATCCAGGGAAAGGATGGGCTTATCCGGCTCTCCCTCAATCACCTCTCGGGGATCTCCCTTCCCTTCCAGCCCCTTGATGATCTCGTCTAAGGCAAACATACCCGTTTTCACGACGGGAGAAGTACCGAATTTCTCCTGGAGGCGGGTGATGAGATCGGCCGGTTCTGCGCCGGTAGGACAGTAATCGTTGCAGGCGAGACAGGTAATGCACTTCTCTAAGATTTCCGCTTCTTTTCCTTCTTTGAGCAACCTCATTTCGACGATCGCCTTTTCTCGCTCATAGTTGGCGTAGCGACACTTAACCAAACAATCACCACACAGATCGCACCTTTCTGCCCTCCACATACTTTACCTCCTTTCGATTTCATCCCTTTCAGGGGGTTTTACTCTCTCCAACCTTAAAGCGCAACGAAAACCAAACAAAAGAAAGCATCATGAAAACGGCATATATGGCCGATGGCAAGGCTGCTTCGCTCTCAAACAGGGAAAGGGCAATTCCACCTGCCACACCTTGATTCTTCAAGGTAGCCATCAGCAGGAGGCTCATCCTTCGGGGTGGCCTTATACACCACCATTTCCCGAGGAGGTTAACCGTTTCGCCTAAGACAAAGGTAGAAAAAAATGCCACGACTACCAAAGGAATGAGCACAGAGGTTTCCGTAAAAAACGCATCCCGGTTTAGCCCGACGATGGCATACAAAACCAAAAAGAAACTTAAGTTAGTTAATGGACCGTCAACGGCTTTGACGTAATCCGCCCCCTTAAGAAAAATTATTAAGCGGGAGACTCCAATGGGCGCCAGCACAACCCAGGCAAGAATGGCGACCAGGCGGCCAAAATCGTAGAAGGCATCGCCCATTAAGATGAATAATGCGCCGGGAATAATCAAAAGGGCTCCTAAATAGGCAACCACTACCCCGGCCAGGGTAAAAGGGAGGTCCCCTTTCATGGCCGCCGTAAATGGCATTACGGCTACAGCCGGAGGCGCCACACCGATTAGTATGAGTCCCAGGCTTATTTTCTCGGGGAAGGGACCCCAGCAGGCAGAGAGGATAAGTATTGAACCCAGGACACCGTACGTCATGCCCAATCCCGCCAGGGCAGGTAAAATCAGTCGCTTTATATCTTTTAACACTTCGTTGGGTATATGAACGGCCGAAATCGCCATGGCCAGGGCGAGCACGGGCAAAATCAACGGGGCCAGATAAACGGCGAAACGGGGATACACAAATCCCAGCGCGATGGCCAAAGGGAGGAGAAGATTGCGATGGAAAATTAACCTCAGCATAAGAAAATCTATCAGTAGTGATCGGACGAGGAGGCCTTGCCGCGGAAAACCCGATAGGCATAAACGGTGTAGCCGATCACGATGGGTAACCCTAACAGGGTTAGGGCCGTTGTTACCTCCAAAGACCCCAGGCTGGAAGAAGCATTGTAGATGGTAAGACCGGATAATTCACCTCCCGTAGGGCGGACGAGATAGGGAAATTGGGCAACTGCCGTCGACAAACCCAGGCCCATGATGAAAAGGGAGGCACATAGAAAGCCGCCCTTTTTCCTCTTTCTTCGGAGCTGCGTGAACATGCCTACCAATCCCGAAGCTATAAGAATTAGCGCCATATAAAAGAGGTATCCCGTCACCACACGGGGAAACAGGAACGTAAGCATAAGAAGATAGGCGATGGCGGCAAAGATATTTACCCATAAGATCGCCCGTCCGAAGCGGAAAACCCTCTCCTCAAGGGTGCCCGAAGTCTTCCCCGTCAACCAGGCCATCCCTTGAAGAGAAAAGGAGATCATCCAGACGAAGGCAAATGCAAGAGGGAAGGGGCGAAAAAGGGTGGTAAAATCACCTGCATACTCCAGGCGACCATCAAGGGGAACGCCGTAGATTACATTCCCCACGGCCAGGGCAAAGATAAATGAGGCCGCCGTGCTCCCGCCAAAAAAAACCGCCCCCCAGAGGTGGGCCCGGGCTTGATCGTGCCCATAGAACTCGAGGGAGGCAGCCCGCAGAATAAGGGCCGCAAGAAGGGTAAGAAAAGCCAAGTAGAATCCTGAAAAGATGGTGGCATAGGCATGGGGAAAGGTGGCAAAGAGGGCGGCACCGGCTGCGATGAGCCAGACCTCGTTTCCGTCCCACACCGGGGCGAGAGAGGCCAAAAGCTCATTTCTCTCACTTTCGCGCTTTCCTAAAAGGGGAAGGAGCATCCCCACGCCCAGATCGAAACCGTCCAGAATCGCATAACCTGTAAGGAGAAAAACCAGCAGGGAAAAACCCATCGTCTGGTAAAAAACGATATCTTCCATTATGGTACCCCCTTTCGGACGAGCCTCATGGCGTAAAAGAGAAAAAAGATGATGAGACCCGTGTATAGAATCACGAAAACCATCAGGCTGAAGAGTATCTCCTGAGCACCCACCACCAACGAGATGCCGTCTTTTGTCTTCATGATTCCATAGATAATCCACGGCTGACGACCCACTTCGGCCGTGATCCAGCCTGCTTCGTGGGCCACATGGGCAAGGGGAACAAAAAAGGGCAACAAAAACAGAAACCACTTGCTACTCATTAGCCTACCCCGCCACAGGAGGTAAAGGCCAATAAGCCCACCGGCGATAAAGCACATTCCCAGGCCCACCATCACGTGATACGATTGGAAGACCGGATTGAGAGGAGGCCAGAGCGCCTTTGGGAAATCCTCCAGCCCCCGAATGATGGAATTGGCATCAAAACTGTGGAGAAAACTGAAGAGCTTCGGTAGGTAAAGACCGACCGTCTCCCCTTGCTCCGCGTTTACCCGACCCAAAATATAAAGTGGGGCACCCCGGGTCGTACGGAAGAGTCCTTCCATCGCCGCCGCCTTGAGAGGCTGCGTATCTATCACCTGCACCGCATGTAGGTGACCGGCCCCAAGTTGCAGGCAGGGAACGACGGCAAAGAGTAAGATCCCCAATTTCAACATCTGCCCCGCCCATTTATCGTGGAGTCCCTTACGCACGTAGTACCCGGCA
Organism: Syntrophales bacterium; assembly: GCA_035358955.1. GTDB lineage: Bacteria > Desulfobacterota > Syntrophia > Syntrophales > UBA8958 > JAOAFE01. The sequence goes on from DAORXN010000004.1 coordinate 62,758, forward strand.
ATCGCCGCGACGGTTATGGAACTTACCAGCCACGAGGCGAGGACCGTGTGGAAAAAGCGTGGCACCGTCGAAGGGTTGAAGATAGCGGCGGAAAAATCCGTAAGTACGAACCTTCCTCCCTGAACGATAAAGCCCGCTGGGGTCTGCATCCACGAGTTGGCGACGAGGATCCAAAAGGCAGAAAGATGACCGCCGATGAACACAAGAAGGGCACAAAACCAGTAAGCTCGGGGGGAGACCCGCTTCCTTCCGAAAACGAGTACGCCCAAAAATACCGATTCGAGGAAAAAGGCAAAGATGCTCTCCGCGAGCAGCACGGGGCCGAACACATCGCCCACCGCCCGGGAGTATGCAGACCAGTTCATGCCGAAGGCAAATTCCATGACGATGCCCGTTGCCGCACCCAGGACGAAAACGAGGGCCAAAAAGCGAACGAGAAAATCCGTTATCCGGGCATAGGTGGGATCTTTTTTAAAGAGATGAAGCGATTCGGTAACTAACACGATGAGTGTCGTCCCCAGGGTCATCATGGGGAAGATAATGTGGAACCCAATGCTAATAGCAAACTGTAGGCGCGCAAGAGATGTGGCATCCATTCCGTTCTCCCGTCACTTATCTAACCTGAACAAAAAGACCTTTTCTTGCCTGTTTCCCCCTAAAACTCCCCGTCACCCAATAGTATCCCTCTCTCCTGTATCAAAGTGGCTTGACAAAAGGGTTATCATGAATGACGATACGATACCATAAAAATTGATAGCCAAAAAGGGCTTCACCAATGACGAAGGTAGTGGAAGCGCAGGGCCTTTCCCGGTCGTTTGGCCGGATTCGCGCCGTCCAAGATTTTACGGTAACCATTGAAAGAGAAGAGATCTTCGGCCTCTTGGGTCCCAACGGCGCGGGAAAAACGACCACGATAAACATGCTTATAACCATCCTTCCCCCCACGGCGGGCCGGGCATCCATCGCAGGTTTCGATATCGTACGTGATGCCCGAAAAGTGAGGTCCTGTGTGGGTATAGTTTTCCAAGACCCCACCCTGGATACCGTATTAACGGGAAGGGAAAACTTGGAACTCCACGCCCGCCTCTACGGCATGAAACGCCCAAAGTACACCAAACGTATCGAAGAGCTCCTCGAACTCGTTAATCTCCATAACCGGGCAGATGACCTGGTCAGAACGTACTCCGGCGGCATGAGAAGAAGGCTCGAGCTCGTCCGCGGCCTTCTGCACCAGCCCGCCGTTCTTTTCTTAGATGAACCCACCCTCGGTCTGGACCCCCAGACGAGGGCACGGACATGGGAATACATAAGACTCATGGCCAAAAAGGAAGGAACAACGGTACTTCTCACCACTCATTACCTGGAAGAAGCCCAGCAAATGTGCGACCGCATCGCCATCATGGACGAGGGGAAGATCATGGCCCTGGATACGCCGGCCAGGCTCATAGATGCTCTGGGGGGTATTATCCTCGTTATCGAGGCGCCCTCTCTCCCCGAAGCAGAGCTGAAGGAACTGCCCTTCGTAAAAAGCATAAACGGCGGAAACGGTAGATGGGAAATCATGCTTAAAGATACCTACGAAAACCTACCTTACGTGATAGAAAAGGTAAAGCCTATTAATCACTTGGAGATTCGCCGCCCCTCCTTGAACGACGTTTTTCTGAAATTGACGGGCCGCCGCATTCGAGATGACGCCATGGAAGATGCCGGCGGATGGCTGGAAGCGGCCTTCAGGCACGAGCAAAGGGGAAGATGATGGTGGCGCGAGAACTTGCCGGCATAAAAGGTGTCTGGTGGAGAGAATTCAAGGTCTTCTGGAGGGAGAAAAGCCGCATTGTAGCCAGCATCATTTCACCCATTATGTGGCTCTTTCTCTTCGGCAGTGGCGTGGGGGCCCGTTATTCTGTAGATGGCATGGCCTACCGCGATTTCATCTACCCCGGCATTCTATCTATGACCGTTATTTTCGGCTCCGTCTTCTTCGGACTCTACATCGTATGGGATAGAAAAATAGACGTCTTCAAGGCCGTACTCGTGGCACCCGTCTCGCGGACGAGCATCTTCATAGGCAAGGTCCTGGGAGGTTGTACAGACGTGTTGTTACAGGTGAGTGTGCTCTTTGTGTTTTCCTTTCTCTTTCCATCTGTCAATCCCCGGGGCATCCCCTTCGCCTTTCTCTTCCTTTTCTTGGGTGCCATAGCCCTTGTTTCCCTTGGTCTGGCCATCGGTGCTTTGCTCAAAAGCCTGGAAGGATTTCAGCTCATATCCGCCCTCGTCGTCTTTCCCCTCTTCTTTTCCTCCGGTGCCCTCTTTCCGGTAGATACAAACTTACCCTCCTGGCTTAAGGTCGCCGTAAGTGTGAACCCTTTGAGCTACGCCGTAGATGGTGTCCGGGGAGCGCTCATGGGTATTCATACCCATCCCTTAACATTAGATCTCGCCGTTCTTTCGGCCTTTGCCATCATCATGGTTCTTACGGGAAGTGTTCTCTTTTCCCGCATGAAGTTGTAAGGAGGTATGACAGATGAAGAGTTATCGCAAAGAACTGTGGTTTCACACCCCCACCCGCGTGGCCTTCGTCAATATCACGCCTCAAGTGGAGGCCTGCGTGCGTGAAAGCGGCATCCGGGAAGGCCTTGTCTTGGTCAACGCCATGCACATAACCGCCTCTGTCTTCATCAACGATGAAGAATCGGGCCTCCATCAGGATTTCGAACATTGGCTGGAAAAACTTGCCCCTCACTCACCGATAAGTCAGTACCGGCACAACCTGACGGGAGAAGAAAATGCCGATGCGCACTTGAAAAGAACGGTGATGGGGAGAGAGGTGGTGGTGGCCATAACGGAAGGGCACCTTGATTTCGGCCCGTGGGAGCAGATATTCTATGGGGAGTTCGATGGCCGTCGCCCCAAGAGGGTTCTCGTTAAAATCATAGGAGAATGAACAACTTGACAGGCGCCCCGGGGTGCATATTTTTTTGATAAAAAATGAGCGTGGGGTCAAAAGATGGGGCCGTCTTTCCTTGTGGGCGCACCCTGGAAGGTCCTCATCATCCATCTCGACGACACGTATTTTTTTCAGGGGCGTCTCCTCCGACTCGGACGGGCAGTCGATCTTAGAGACTTAAAGGGCACCCGTTATCTATGTGCCTTTAATGACATAGAGAAAATCGCAAGCCGGATCCCCCGGCTAAAAAAATGCATCTCCTTCCTCGGCCGGGGTGATTACCATTACCTGACCTACATTTTTCTCAGACGTCTTGAGTTTCCCTTCGCGCTCCTTCTCATGGATAATCACCTGGATGCGAAAGAAACCTTCAAGGGATACATAAGCTGCGGTTCCTGGCTCAAGGAGGCCACCAAGCTACCCCACTTAGAGCGTATTATCTTTATCGGGCAAATCCGCAAAAAGTGGGGAAAAATATATCCTGCCGGTCCCGATATAGGAGAAATCACCAAGCTCATGGGCCATCTTCCCCTCTACATTAGCCTTGATAAAGACATCCTTTCCCCCTCCTACCTCACTACCAACTGGGATCAGGGGGCTTTTTCCCTTACCGATCTTCTTTCCCTCATCTCCCACCTTCCCCCGAAAAAAATCGTGGGCCTGGATATCTGCGGGGAGCCGGACGGTATTTCTCTATACGACCACCACAGAAGCGAGGAGATAAACCTCGAGCTAATAAAGTGCATCTCCTGTCTGCCTTCAAGGATCCACAAAAACACCCTTTCTTCCGCGGCCTGAACAAAAAATTCTTGTAATCAACGGGCAAATGCGTAAACAAACGGTGAGTTATTTCGAAGAGGAGGTTTGTATGTTTGAATTTGTCATGACGGAAGAGCAGAAAAAACTGAGGGACGAAGTACGGGATTTCATCAAATCGGTTCCCCGCAAACTCGTCCTGGACATGGATAAGGATCTTATCCGGTTCCCCAAGGAGTTCCTCCAGGAAGCGGGGAGGAGGAATCTCATGGGGTGCCGCTATCCAAAAGAGTGGGGTGGCCGGGGAATGGACTGGGTGAGCACGGGTATTGTGATGGAAGAGGTGGGCGCGATTGGCTATGAGCTGGCCTGTGTCTTCGGTGTAGGAGCAGAGCTCGTCTGCGATGCCATCATTCAGCACGGAACGGTCGAACAAAAAGAAAAATACGTGAAGCCCCTACTCAAAGGCGAGATATTCGCCGCCGAATGCCTCACCGAACCCCGGGGAGGCTCAGATTTTTTCGGTGCCACGACCCGGGCAGAAGACAAGGGAGATTACTTCCTGCTGAACGGCCAAAAGAGATTTATCGTGGGAGGTGAGGGGGCCGACTACTTCCTCGTCTACGCCCGCACCAATTTCGCCCCGAACGCCAAGCCCCAGGAATCCATAACCGCCTTCATCGTTGACCGGGGACCCGGGGTAGAAACTAAATATCTTTACAATCTCATGGGTTGCCGGGGTGGGGGCACGGCCCGCCTGATCTTTCGGGACGTCAAGGTGCCCAAAGAAAACGTTTTAGGAGAGGTAAACGGCGCCTATGAAGTGTTTAACACCATGATGGTACCCGAGCGACTGGGTACGGCCATCATGACCATCGGCTCGGCCAGAACGGCCCTCGAAATCGCCACTTACTACACAAGCCGCCGCAAGGCCTTCGGCAGAACCATCAACCAATTCCAAGGGGTAAGTTTCCAGGTGGCGGAGGCAGCTATGCTCCTCGATGCGGCGCGGGCCATGGGTTATGCCACCTGCCGGGCGGTAGATGCAAAGGTAGATACCAACCTCATTAGGAGAATGGTTTCCGAATCGAAGAAGTTCATCACCGAGGCGTGTCAGAAGGTAGTTCATAATGCCATGCAGGTAGTAGGGGGCATCGGATACACAAACGTATTTCCCCTGGAACGCATCTACCGCGATATACGCTTGGCCACCATCTGGACAGGCACGAGCGAGGTTATGTCCATGATTATCGCTCATGAATGGTATCGGGAATGCCTAACAGAGCGCGTCCGGGCAAAGAAAAGGGATTTCGAAGCCGACGCGGAAGAAGCCTTCGCAGAAGAGGAAAAAATCTACGAATAGAATCTCAATCTTACGAAAAAGCTAAGAGACCGCAGTAAGCCACGAGTGGAAATTGTAAATTTCTTTGACAAGGGTCTTTTTTGCTGATAATTATGTACCAGTTTACGTAAAGTGGAATACAAAAGGGGAGGATTGACCATGTCCGGTTTTGTCCATATGACGATGGGGGAACTCATCAAGAAAACGGCTTACGAGCACGGTCAGGTAGAAGCCTTGGTGGCACCTGAATTTGGTATCCGCTTAACCTACGAACAGTTGTACGAGACATGCCGCAATCTCGCCCGGGGGCTGATGGCCCTGGGCATCAAGCGAGGAGATGCCTGCGCCGTCTGGACGACGAATCTCCCAGAGTGGGTTTATCTGCAATTTGCCCTCGGTATGGTGGGAGGAATCTTCGTTACCGTGAACACCAATTATCGAACCCACGAGTTGGAATACCTGCTCCATCAATCGGATGCCACCACCCTCTTTCTCATGGAGGGATTCCGGGATACCAGCTTTTACGAAACGGTCAGGGAAATCGTACCTGAATTGGATGCGTGTCAACCGGGAAATCTCACCTCCCATCGCCTACCAAAGCTTAAAAACGTCGTCTATATAGGCAAGCGGGTTTATGTCCCCGGCATGTTCAAGTTCGAAGATATAATGGCTATGGCCCGGAGAATAACGGACGAAGAGCTCGACGAGCGGATGCGCAACCTGGAAGAACACGATGTTATCAATATGCAGTACACTTCGGGCACCACAGGCTTCCCCAAGGGGGTTATGCTTACCCATCATAACATCATCAACAATGCCCGCATGGTGGGAGACGTAATGGGGATGACCCCAGAGGACCGTCTTCTTATTCACGTGCCCCTTTTCCATTGCTTCGGCTGTGTCATGAGTACCCTAAACTGCGTCTACCACGGATCTACCATGGTCCTCCTGGAGTCATTCGATCCCCTCAAATCCCTGACCACCGTCGCTGATGAACGTTGCACGGCCTTAAACGGGGTACCTACCATGTTCATCGCCATGCTCAATCACTCGGAATTCGGAAAATTCGATTTAACAACCCTGCGCACCGGTATCATGGCCGGTGCGCCCTGTCCTACAGAAACCATGAACCAGGTTCGTACCCTCATGCATTGCCCAGAAATCGTCATTGCCTACGGGCTCACGGAAGCCTCCCCGGTCATCACCATGACCCGTCGGGAGGACCCGGTGGAACTGCGTGTTTCCACCGTGGGACGCCTCCTTCCGGGAGTGGAGGGGAAAATCGTAGATCCGGAAACGGGGGCAGATCTGCCCGCTAACGTGCAAGGAGAAATAGTTACCCGCAGCCCCTGCGTCATGAAAGGTTACTACAACATGCCGGAAGCCACATTAGCCGCCATCGACCGTGATGGGTGGCTGCATACCGGCGACCTGGGCGAAGTGGACGAAAAGGGCTACTTCAAAGTTACGGGCCGCATCAAAGATATGATTATTCGCGGGGGAGAAAACATCTATCCGAAAGAGATAGAGGAATTTCTCTATCGTCATCCGAAGATTGCCGATGTCCAAGTCGTGGGCGTACCGGACAAGAAGTACGGAGAACAGGTCCTGGCTGTAATCCAACTCAAACCCGGCCAGAAGGCTACCGCCGAGGAACTGGTGGAGTTTTGCCGTGGCCGCATTGCCCGCCACAAGATCCCTAAATACTGGGAATTCGTCGCTTCCTATCCCATGACGGCCAGTGGGAAGGTTCAGAAGTATAAATTGCGGGAAATCTATGGTAAAAAATATGGAAACGTTTAAGGAGGCAGGTGATGAAAGAAGAAACAGAGATAAAGATCGGGGAGCTAGCGCGGCGCCTAAACCTATCCCCCCGAACCATCAGATATTATGAAGAGATCGGCCTCCTTAATTCCATCAAACGCATTGAGGGTGGGCGGAGAATTTACACGGATGCCGACCTCCGCCGTCTCAAACTCATCAAGCGTCTCAAGACCCTGGGGCTTACCCTGGCCGAAATGCAAGAATTAGAGGCTATCTGGTCCATCGAAAAGTCCAATGACAAGGTGCTCAAAAGACTCTTAGAACTTCTCGATGGCCACCTTTCCCGACTGGAAGAAAGGATCAAAGACCTCTCTACCTTGAAGATGGAAATTCAGCAGTACAGAGAACGAATCAGGGCCAAGATCACGGAGCATCAATCCTCTCCTGGCTCCTCCCGAGGCACCACATCGAAACTCCCCTCTGAAGGATAGTAAACGGTTGTTCCGGGCGGTGTCGTCCCTTCGAGGAAGCATTCATAAATGGCTCTGGCATCGGACGAAGGCTGACCCGTATGGGGATTGACACGGACAAACACAATACCATCGGGAATAGGAAACTGTTCCACCGGCTTCTGAGAAAGAATCTCGGACATGCAGTATAGCCAGATGGGTGCTGCCGCCCGGCCACCCACTTCCTGCCGCCCCAGGCTCCTCTCCTGATCGAAGCCTACCCACACCCCGGCTACGAGGGAGGGGGTAAATCCGATGAACCACGCGTCTTTTGTGTCATTCGTCGTACCGGTCTTCCCTGCCACCGGCCTGCCGATCGCCCTGACCCGGCGCCCTGTACCACTTTCTACCACGTCCCTCATGACGTGAGTCGTGATGAAGGCGATGCGGGGATCTATCACCTGCTCCGCCTTTGGCTTGGTCTCCTCCAACACCTGTCCCGTTCTGTCAACGATCCGGGTTATAAAGTAAGGCGTCACCCTCTGTCCCAGATTCCCGATGGTCGCGTAGGCCCTCACCATCTCCAGGAGGGAAACGGCGGAAGTACCCAGGGCAAGGGAGAGGTTACGTGTGAGGGGAGAGGTAATGCCTAAATTGGCGGCGTACTGGGCAGCGTAGTCGATCCCGATTTCGTTCAAGAGCTTTACCGTCACGATATTGCGGGACTGAACGAGGGCGGTTCTCAAGGTGGTGGGACCGTTAAATTTACCGTCGAAATTCTTCGGCCTCCACCAGCCGTCCGGGCTTGAAGGGTCTGGGTATTCCACCGGCTCATCCACAATCACATGCGTTGGGGTGAGCCCTTTATCAAAGGCCGCCGTATAGATGAAAGGTTTAAATGCCGAACCCGGTAACCTTTTCGATTGCACAGCCCGGTTGAACTCGCTTTTTTGAAAATCCCTTCCCCCCACCATGGCTTTGATGGCGCCCGTCCTCATTTCCATGACGACGATGGCACCCTGAACCAATCCTTTTTCGAAGCGCTCTCGCGTTTCCAATTCCCTTAAGCCTCTCTCCAAGGCCGCATTTGCCGCCTTCTGCATTTGTACATTGAGGGTCGTATAGATCTCAAGCCCTTCCTTGTAGAGAACATCGCTTCCGTATTTCTCCAGGATATACCTTCGTACCTGCTCCGAAAAGTACGGGGCTATTTTTTCTTTGGGCTTGACGGGCCTTAAGACGATAGGTGTCATGAGGGCACGGTCACGGTCCTGCTTCGTTATGTATCCATCCTCGAACATCCTCTCCAGTACATATGCCTGTCTCGCCCGGGCGCGTTCGAAATTGTTGAAGGGCGAGTAATAGTTGGGGGCCTTGGGCAAACCGGCCAGCATAGCCGCTTCCGGCAAGGTCAGCTGGTGGGCGCTCTTGCCGAAATATCCCTGCGCTGCCGCCTCGATGCCGTAAGTGCCGTGTCCGAGGTAAATCTGGTTGATGTAGAGGTTAAGAATCTCCTCCTTCGTCAGGTAGCGGTCGATTTTGTAAGCCAGGATGGCCTCCCTAATCTTTCTCATGTAACTCTTTTCCGGGGTAAGGAAGAGGGATTTGGCCACTTGCTGGGTAATGGTACTTCCTCCCTGCACAATGCGCCCGGCACTTAAGTTCTTAATTAAAGCACGGATAATACTGGCCAGATCGACACCCCGGTGTTCGAAGAAACGGCTGTCTTCGGCCGCCACGAAGGCATAAATCACCACTTTCGGCACATCCTTGATGTTGACGACCCTTCTGTTTTCCAGGAAAAACTCATCTATGAGTTCGTTCTGATCGCTGTAGACCCGCGTGGCAATGTTGGGTCGATAATCCTTCAAGGTGGCGATGGAAGGAATATTCGCAAAAAACAAGTAGTACACGAAACCCACGGCAAAAATAGCCACCAGGATCAGGAAGAGGAAAAAAATCGTAAAAATTCCCCTCTTTTTATTGCGCCTCTTCATGTTTAACCACTTTTTTCTTCTCCGCCCATTTGGCGAGGATGATCCCTAATTCATATAACACCAAAAGGGGCAAAGCCATGAGGATCTGAGTAAAGGCATCCGGTGACGGCGTAAGAATGGCGGCAATGATAAAGATAATTAAAATCGCGTATCTCCTCTGCTTTTTCAAAAGGCGGGAACTTACCACGCCGATTTTGGTAAGAAAATAGATCAAAACGGGTAATTCGAACGAAAGGCCGAAGGCGAAAAGGAGCTTTAGGGAGAAAGACAGGTATTCTTTGAAGGAGATCATGGGTTTGAGGAAATCGGTGGAAAAGGAAACGAAAAAACCAAAGGCGGGAGGAAGAACAATGAAATAGCCAAAGGCAATTCCGAGGAGAAAGAGAAACGTAGAGGAGATAACGAAAGGGGCCACATACCGGCGCTCATGCGGATAAAGCCCCGGTGAGACAAACTTCCAGAGCTGATAAAAGGTGAAGGGGCTCGTAAGAAAGAGAGAGGCAAAGAAACATATCTTCATGTAAACGAAAAACGCCTCCGGCAAGCCGGTAAAAATCATATGGCTGCCTTTGGGCAGCACGGAAACGAGAGGGCGGGTGATAACGTAATATAGATAATCCCTTACATAATAACAGACGACGAAACCCACACCCACCGCTATGAGGATGCGAACCAACCTTTTCCTTAATTCCTCCAGATGGGAGGTTAAGGGCATCTTCTCTTCTTCCATGCTATTCCTCAGGGCTTAGGTTCGGAAGTAGGGGCAGAATCGTCCTCCCTTTTCCCGTAAAGCAGCGAATCTTTAAGGCCGTTATCTTTAGGAGCCGGCTCATCCTCCTTGAGGGTTTCTTTCAGGGATTCGGTAACCTCTTCCGTCGCCCGACGAAACTCACCGATCGCCTTTCCCAGAGATTTGGCAAGATCGGGGATCTTCTTCGGGCCTACCACGAGCAGGGCAACGATAAATATCACGATTAGTTCCGGTACTCCAATATTGAACATGGCCTCGATACCTGAAGCGGTTAATAACGTGGCCCGGAAATATTTGTCAATGGTAAATATTTTGCTCATTGCATCGATTTGTGATAACGGTTTCAAACTATCAATTAAGAAAGGGGAAAGACTAAACGGGTGGCAAGAAAAACGGGTATCGTAAGGGACGAAAGATACTTGCAACACGGCGCCTACTATCTCAATCCCGAAACGCCGGCCCGGCTGAAAGAGGTTTACTCGTTGCTCGATACGCCGGATTTCAGGAACAAATTTGTTCTTATCCCGCCCCGCTATGCGAGCTTCGAGGATCTCACCTTAGTCCACAGCCCGAATTACATAGAAATGGTGGCCGCAACCGAAGGCCAGAGGCTAACCATCCTCGATCCCGACACCCATGCCACGGAAAAAAGTTACGAGACGGCCCGCCTGGCGGCAGGGGGCTGTCTTTGTGCCCTCGAAGCAATCATCGAAGGCAAGGTAGACAATGCCTTTGCCTTCATCCGACCGCCCGGGCACCATGCCGGCCGCGACCACTCCGCCGGATTTTGTATATTCAACAACGTCGCCATCACCGCCGCCCACGCGCTTTCACGCCTGGGGCTCAAACGCGTCCTCATCGTAGATTGGGACCTGCATCACGGTGACGGCACCCAAGAGATCTTTTACCGGACAAGCTCCGTCCTCTATTTTTCCACCCATCAATATCCCGCCTACCCCGGATCGGGCTGGTTGACAGAAATAGGAGAGGGGGAAGGTAGATTTTACACCATCAATGTGCCCTTGAAAGCCTTTGCCGATAATGCCACCTACGTGGCGGTATTCCGTCGCCTCCTTCAACCCGTGGCCCGTGCGTATCGACCGGATATTATCCTTGTCTCCGCGGGGTTCGACATCTTACGCCACGATCCCCTCGGGGATATGCAGGTTACCCCCTTAGGCTTCGCCACACTCACCCGTCTGGTCATGGACATGGCCGATGAATGCTGCCGCGGCCGACTCCTCCTTGTCCTCGAAGGGGGGTACGATACAGAAGGCCTGCGTGCCTCGGTGGGGGCCGTATTGAAGGAGCTTCTCGACGAAACCCACGTACCGGAAGAAGACATCCACCGTCTGGAGTTCGAGGCAGAACAGCAAAGAGACCGGATCATCCCCCAGGTAATTGGGCAGATCGGAGAGAAGTGGCCCGTATGCTAACAGAAGCCTTGCTTTTATGCGCAAATTTTTATAGGGAGCTAACGAAAAAAGACAAGGGAGGGTCGCCTTGAAGATATCCAGAAGCGAGGTTATGTACGTCGCCCATCTCGCCCGCTTGGAATTGACCGATGAAGAGGCGGAAAAGTTCACCTCGCAATTAAATGATATTCTCCTCTATATGGAGAAACTGAACAGCGTGGATACGAAAGACGTGGAGCCCATGTCGCACGCTATTTCCCTGCACAACGCCTTCCGGGCAGATAAGGTCGAGCCTTCTCTTGCAAATGAGGTTTCCCTGGCCAATGCACCGGATTCACATGGAGAATTCTTCCGCGTGCCCAAGGTAATAGACTGAAAGGGTCAAAGATCATGGAATTGTTCGAACTTACCATCCACGAGCTGAGCCAGTACCTGAAGGCCAGGGAAATATCCGCCACGGAAATCCTCAATGCCGTCTTCCATCGCATAGAAGAAGTGGAGGGGAAGGTCCACGCCTATATCTCCCTCATGAAGGAAACGGCCTACGAGCAGGCAAAGGAGGCCGATCGACGCCTTGCTCGGGGAGAAGCGACGGATATTACAGGAATCCCCATTGCCTTGAAAGACATCTGTTGCACCAAAGGCTTCCCCACCACCTGTGGTTCGCGGATCCTGCAAAATTTCATTCCCCCCTACGATGCCACGGTGGTAGAAAAGCTTCAATCCGCCGGTGCCGTTTTCGTGGGCAAAACGAACATGGACGAATTTGCCATGGGGTCTTCCACGGAAACGTCGTACTTCGGCATCACCACCAATCCCTGGGACACGGAAAGAACACCCGGCGGATCCAGTGGCGGATCGGCTGCCGCCGTGGCCGCCCACGAATGCATTGCCGCCATCGGTTCCGACACGGGCGGCTCTATCCGGCAACCGGCCGCCCTATGCGGCGTTGTAGGAATGAAGCCCACTTACGGTCGGGTATCCCGCTTCGGCCTCATTGCCTTCGCCTCCTCCCTCGATCAAATCGGCCCCATTACGAAGGATGTGGAGGATTGTGCCATCTTAATGAATCACATTGCGGGCTACGACCCGCGAGAATCCACCTCCGTCCCGGAACCCGTACCGAATTATCGCGACTTCCTTCAAGGCGGCATAAAGGGCTGGCGAATCGGTGTGCCGCGGGAGTACTTCATCGAAGGCATCGATCGAGAAGTGGAAGACGTAGTGAGGCAAGCCATCTCCACCCTCGAGCAAGCGGGGGCCCACATCGAAGACATCTCACTACCCCATACCCCATACTGTGTGGCCACGTATTACATCATCGCGCCGGCAGAGGCGAGTTCTAACCTTGCCCGCTACGATGGGGTAAAATACGGTTACCGATCCCCGGACGGGCGGGACCTCATGGAAATGTACAAGAGAACAAGGTCTCAGGGATTCGGGGATGAGGTGAAAAGGAGGATCATCATCGGCACCTATGTCCTATCCGCCGGATACTACGAGGCATACTACAAAAAGGCCTCCCAGGTCCGGGCCCTCATCCGCCGAGACTTCGACCTCGCCTTTGAAAGGTGCGACGTCATCCTCACCCCCACGACGCCCACGGCCGCCTTCCGCTTGGGAGAGAAGAGAGAAGACCCCATCCAAATGTACCTCTCTGACATATTTACCATTTCGGCAAACCTGGCCGGCATTCCGGGGATCTCCGTGCCCGGGGGTTACACGAAGGAAGGCCTGCCCGTGGGCATCCAATTTTTGGGCAACCATTTTCAAGAAGGAAAGCTCCTCAAAGTAGCGTCGGTATTCGAGAAAACGGCCAAGATAGAGAAAAGGAGGCCCCTTCTATAATGGATTTAGAACCCGTCATCGGCCTCGAAGTCCACGCCCAGCTCCTTACGGCTTCGAAAATCTTCTGTGGATGCTCCACCCAATTCGGGGCCCCTCCCAACCACCATACCTGCCCCATATGTCTGGGGATGCCGGGGGTACTGCCTGTTCTCAACCGCCAGGTCGTGGAATATGCCCTCAAGATGGCCCTCGCAACCAACTGCGAGATCAATCGCAAGAATTACTTTGCCCGGAAAAACTACTTCTACCCCGATCTTCCCAAGGGTTATCAGATTTCCCAATATGCCGTGCCCCTGGCGGAACACGGCTACGTGGAGATAGAAACGGAAAACGGCAAAAAGAAAATCGGCATCACCCGTATCCACATGGAGGAAGACGCCGGCAAGCTCGTCCATGATGAGGCAAACCCCGTAAGCTATGTGGATTTCAACCGGACGGGCGTTCCTTTAATCGAGATCGTAAGCGAACCGGATATCAGGAGTGCGGAAGAAGCCGTCCAGTACCTGAAGGCCCTGAGAGATATCCTCGTCTACTTGGAGATATGTGACGGCAATATGGAAGAGGGGAGCTTCCGCTGTGACGCCAACATCTCTCTCCGTCCCCGAGGCAGAAGTGAATTCGGAACGAGGACGGAACTAAAAAATATGAACTCCTTCCGTCACGTGCAACGGGCACTGGAATACGAGATAAAAAGGCAAATGTTCATCATAGAAAGTGGGGGCGAGGTGGTGCAGGAAACGCGTCTGTGGGACGAAAGCCAGGGCGTCACCTACGCTATGAGGGGAAAGGAAGAAGCGCACGACTATCGGTACTTCCCGGATCCCGATCTCGTTTCGGTGCTGATAGAAGATGACTGGATAGAAGAAGTAAGACGATCCCTACCGGAACTTCCGGCGGCAAAAAAGCAGCGTTTCATGGACGAATACGGTCTTTCCTCCTACGATGCAGGCGTCCTCACGTCGGAGAAGGCCTTGGCCGAATACTTCGAAGCCTGTGTAAGAAAATGTGGTCAGCCGAAAACGGCAGCCAATTGGATCATGGGGGACTTGTTGAAGCTAATAAACGAAGACAAGGGCACCATAAAGGACTGCCTCGTTTTTCCTGAGTACTTAGCCGAAATCATAAATCTCATCCATGAAGGCACCATCAGTGGAAAGATAGGGAAAGAAATCCTCGAGGAAGTCTACGGCACAGGTCAAGCCCCCCGGGTCATCGTAGAGAAAAAAGGTCTTGTCCAGATAACCGATACCCGGGCCATCGCCGAGGTGGTAGACAAGGTCCTCACCCAGTATCCTGACCAGGTTGCCCAGTATCGGGCGGGGAAAGAAAAGGTCTTCGGCTTCTTCGTCGGCCAGGTCATGAAGGAAACGCAAGGCAAGGCCAACCCGAAATTAGTAAACGATTTACTTAAGGAAAAGCTCGCCAACTAAGGGGCAGCATGAACATTCGGGACCGTCTGTCACAGCTCGCCCGGTATAGAAGGGCGACGTATACCCCGGACAGGCGAGAACATCATCACAACGAGAGCATACATCCCCCGCTCAAGGAGCTCATTCCGGGAGAAGAGGTATCCAACGAAAAGGGATGCTTCTATCTAACACATAATTTCCATCCCGGTTCGCTGCGTCACGGCCACTACGTCTTAAGAGACTTTACCCCCCTCGACACCGCCCTCCTCGCGATCTTGGTGGGTGATTCTTCAATCGGGGCATGCCACATAAGCGACGGCCTCTTTCTCGACACGGAGACGACGGGGCTTTCCGGGGGGACGGGTACCCTGCCGTTTCTCATCGGTCTGGGTTGGTTCGAAAAAGAGGGCTTCGTGATAAAGCAGGTTTTCATCCGGGACTACGATGAAGAAAAGGCTGCCCTTCTGTATGTGACGGAGCATATTAAAAAGAAGAGATTCCTCGTTACGTTCAACGGCAAGGCCTTCGATGTCAATCTGCTCAATGCCCGCCTCATCTTAAACCGCTTGCCCCCACTCTTAGAAGAAATGCCCCACGCGGATCTATTACACCCGGCGCGTCGCCTCTTGAAACACCGCCTAAGCGACCGCAGCCTTACCGCCCTGGAGGCGTCCGTCCTCGGCCTCTCAAGAGAAGGGGATGTACAGGGCTACGAGATACCGGCCCTCTATTTCGATTGGCTGAGGAGGCGCGACGCGCGGACAATGGTGCGTGTGTTCGAGCATAACCGACTCGACATTCTCTCCCTCGTTACGCTCACGGCCAAATTAACGGAGCTGGTAAATCCGGCGGTAACGTCCCCGTCCTGTGAGCCGATCGACAAACTGGCCGCCGGCCGCATCTGGGCCGCAAGAGGTGTCTTCACCCCTGCCATCCGGCTGTTCGAATCCTTAAGAAGCGCCAGCGAGGACAACTACCTCTGGCAGACGGCCTCGCGGGAGCTATCTCTCATCTACCGCCGCCTGGGTCACTGGCCGAAGGCCGTCTCCATCTGGAAGCAAATGGTAAATAAAGATCCCACCGACACTTTCGCATACATAGAACTTGCGAAATACTATGAACATCGGGCCCAAAACCCGGCCCTGGCACTGAAATACGCCTTTTCGGCCAAAGAGCACTCTCCCCATTCGCCAGAGATTGATCATCGCATAGAACGTCTCTTGAAGCGCCTAAATAAATAAACCGCACTGTCCCTTTCGTTGGGGGAAAACACAAAATACCCTCACCCTTTTCCTCCCAGTCTCTCGTCCATACCGGTGAAGCCGCAATCCGGCTGATAACAGGTAACATTCAGAAAGGCGCACTTCTTATTGCAGACGGGGCATTCTTCCGGCGGTAGGGCCTGCGTTACGGTGTTGCCGCAATTACTGCATTTCCACGTATTCTCTGATATAGGTGGTTTACTTTCTCCCATGGATTCACCTCCATTGCACCTTCGGCCCGTCAAAATAGGATCTTTCCCTATTTTCAGGCTCCGTCGAGGCCACCTTTCTCCTTCTGGCGAAACCAAGCAGCCGGGTTGGTGAAATACTCTTCCGTCTCCTTGAGGGAAAGGTAGTGCTCATGCTCAATGGTAGCCAGGAGATCGAAGAAGGCCTTTTCACTCGGATCTGAGACGGCATCGCGCAGACGGGCATAAAATGAAGCGCCTTTCCCTTCGAATTCTATGGCCTTTTTTAACGCTGCAAGGTCGTCGGCGTCCGCCGCCGGGGCCTGTTTTGCCTGTTTAACAAAATCTTTTAAGATATCCGGCACCTTCGTCTTACCCACGGCAAGCGGAACCGTCTCCGGCCACTTTCCACCCTTCGACCAAACGGCATGGAGTTCTATAATCATTTTTTCGTGTTCCCCTTCCTCTTCGGCAATCCGGGCAAACATGACCTTCCCCAGGGGATTTTGAGTCCTTGCCGCGTTAATCCTATAGAATTCCTTTTCCTGGCGCTCGTTCTCCAGGGCCGTCTCAAGGGCATCGATTCGTTCTTTCATCTCGCCTCCTTTTTTTATTTTTACCCATATCACGAAACGCGGCTAAAAGTTAAGGGTCATTAAAAGTGGCTCCAAGCCCTCATTTTCTGGGATTATGTCTTCATCATCCCCTTCAGTTAGAGCCGCACCCAGACGAGTCTCGATCAAGTTAAGGGCCCGATCTATATGGGATACGAATTCCGGGACGGGGATGATCTCTTCATAGGTGCGGGTGTACGAACGAATACAGACATCTTTTTTCCACATGGCTTCCGCCCTTTTTTTCGCTTCTACCAGGATCTGGTGTGCCCGGCGGGCCGTGGCCACCCTTCTTACGACGGTGAAATCCCACAGGGATACGGCATGGCAAAAGTACGTAGTGGGCCGATAGGCATCAAGCGCCACCGCGGCATCGTGCACCTCGAAATTGACGATCATCCTGTCCTCGGCAAATCTGTTCGGATCGAAGCCGGGGATATCGTCGCGGACAAAGCCCCCTTGTTTCATTACTTCTTCCGTTACCTTTCTTATGACCGACCTCCTTCCCATGACGGGACATTGGGCGTCGGTAAATACAGCGGGGTTATCGTTCAAAACGGTGCGCAAAATCAAAGTCATATGAAGGAGGAAAGTGGACCGTACGCCGGAGGGAGAAATGGCCAAACCCTTATTGAAAAGCACTGCTGCCTCATGCAGGGAATCGAAAACAATTTCCCGCCACGTCGATACATTCCTACCCCCTTCTGCACGACAATACCTTAAGGCCAGCATGGCCTTCTCCAGATAAGTGCCGGCGTACTCGCAGTAAAAATCCTCCCCCAAATACGAACAGTGTTCTTCTACGTAACGCGCCTCGTGCAAGGCGAACCTCAACATGGCCATAGAGGCCTTCCAAGAGGGGGCAGACAGGGCCAGATGTCGATAGAGGACAAGGCGAAACGTTCTCGCCGTAGGATCGTCGGGATTCAAACCTACGACCACCCTCATCACCTCCAGGGCCTCCCAGAAACGGCGCCGGAAATAAAGCGTTTTTGCTATTTCCTGCCCCAGCAGGGAATTGGAAGGAAAACGCAGGAAGGTACTCAACGCATTGGGCTTCGTCACCTGCGCATCTTCCGGATAGAAGAGCAGGCGATTAAGCCGGAATTTTGCCTCATCCCCGGTGGCACAAATGGGATCAGAAAGGAGTTCCGGTATGAAATCGAAGTAGATGGTATTCCAGAAAGCATAGACCCACCAGACGAAGAGCACCTCCCCGTTGAACAGGGCGACCTCGTAAGGGCGTTCACAAAGGATGACCCGCACATCGTTGATAAGGAGACATTGCCGGACAAAATCCGTAATCCTGATTACCGGGTCACCGGGAATGCGCACATTCATGATAGGGACAAGCTGGCTATCGACGGTAGCAAAGTCACCCCCCGCGAGCCCAATGGAAAGGAATCTTCTCTCCGAGTAAAAGGGGGAAAGCGCCCAACGCACCGCCACTTGATGAGCTAAAGACATGGCAGCACGCAAACAGTATCGATAGGCAGAAGGGTTATCCAACCCTTCATCTTTGGGAAAATCCACGTATAGGGTGGTAATATCGTGACCACGCACCCTTCTCCCGTGCAGATAGGGGTCTTTGGAACTCTCCAGGTAATCCTTTAGGGTCTTTCTCAGCCAGCCTATCACTTCATGGTCCACCACATCCCCCCGACCGGTGAGAGAAAACCCGATCCGTATTCCATGGGTAAACACGCGACTGCCGGCCGTCAATCCCGTCTCACACAATCTTTTCAAGACATCATAATTCCAAGTCGGCATCAACTGGGGACGATCGTGTCCAATCCAAAAAGCAATACTCCTCAGCACATTCTGCTTATAGACCGTATCCGCCGCTTCCTTCTTCAAGCGGGTGAGCATCGTGTTGCTGATCCGGGGCAGGGCAATCTGGTACTCATCTAACAGACCATTTATCCGCTTGACCCAGGAACGAAGAGAGAAGGTCAAATCAAGAAATTCTTTCCGTCTCTCCAACAAATCACCGAAGTCTACAGGCAGGTGCTGAGATTCAGCTTTTTTTAATCCCGGGAACTGATGGATTAGGGATTCCAGTTCGTTTTTTGTCCCGGAAGATAAAATACCTTGTGTTTTTCCAAAATTAATCAACGTTTCTATAACATGGGCATTTTCTTCCGCTTCTCTGAACAGAAGCCAGGATTCGTAGGTTGGAAACACAGCCATTAAGGCCCTCAAGGCTTGGGGAAACTTTTTCATGACCAACTTTCTCCTGCAAAAAATTTTTGTTTCACCTTAAAACAATTTTTTCACTAAAACAAGTTTATTTTGTTGACAACGACGCAAATCAAATGGATAATGCACTAAAATTATCAAAAGGAGGCTCAGTCATGAAATTTTCCCTGCCCAAGTACCTGTGTCTTATCTTTGTGATGGTCGTCCTGATTGTACCGCCAGGTATTCATGCCAAAGAAGTAGTGATCGGATTCTCTGGCCCCTTGAGCGGACCGGCAGCAGAATACGGCCAGGACTGCGTAAGCGGTATGGAGCTGGCAGTTAAAGAGATTAATGCTGCCGGAGGTATTTCCATAAAGGGGGAAAAGTACCACCTCAGGCTGGAGAAATTGGACGATCGCATAGATCCAACGCAGGCGGTTAACAACGCGAGAAGATTAAAGGAAGTGCACCAGGCCGTTGCCGTCTTTTCTCCCATAACGGCCATGACCTATGCCATTATGAACATCAATCAGGAAAAGGGCCGCGAATTCCTTGTGATGGCCTACACGAGCTCCCCCAGCTGCTCCAAAATGAACAACAAACTTACGATTGTCATCCCTCCTACCTTCAGCATCTATGCCCAGATTTTTAGCGATTGGGCCTGGTCACGAGGGTATCGGAAAGGCGGCGTCATTCTCACGAACGAAGTCTACGGAGACGAATGGACCGCCTGGTTTAAAAAGAACTGGGAAAAGAAGGGGGGAACCATTACTTCCGTTAAGCCCGCCAACTACTATACGGAAACGGATTTTTCCCCCCACATCACGGCCGTTCTCGCCACCAAGCCGGATGTCATGCTCATTGGAGGTCCTTCCGCCACCACGGCTCTTGTCATCGAGCAGGCCCGCACCCTTGGATACAAGGGGGGATTTGTCCTCATAGACCAGGCAAAATATGATTGGATTCTGAACCTCCTGAAAGATCCAAAGGTGATGGGCAACCTGGCCGCCGTCGCTTCCGTTTCAAGTCTGCCCGCCTCCTGCACGCCGAGATTCAACGAAGCTTATAAGGCCCAGTACAAGAGGATGATAACATGGGACGCCGTTCTTCACTATGGCGCGGTGGTAGCCGTGGCGCGGGCCATCGCCGCCGCCAACACGACTTCGGATATATGGGCCATAAGGAAAGCCTTTGCCAAAGCTTATCCTCTTTTGGGCGATCGCGTGCCCGCCGAAGTATTCGGCCTCACGGAAGATGGGCGTCAGCAGATGGCATGCTCCGTTCAGACAATCGAAAATGGCGTAGAAAAACCGCCCAGCTTGTATATATGGTGGGCGAAGACCCAGAAAGAATTTGATTACGTCAATAAAACGTCAAAATTTAGAGGCTCCACACCACGTCACTGGCTCAAAGCCGCCGATTATTAATTAAAAAGGGGGTGCTGGAAATCACCCTTCTGGCACCCCCAAATTTTTTTCTTTAACTCAAAAAAAAGTGTTATAAGTAATCCACACAAAAAATTGGAAAGGAGGAACGAGGAATGACCTACTGGTTTCAAGACCCAGGCATCAAAGCTATTTTGCCTCTGGCCCTGGCCGACTCTATCAAGGGCATGATGACCCTCTTCAAAACACCTGCCTTCATCATGGGTTTCAACGTCTTTCCCGAAGGGATGGTTATTGGCCCTTCCACTGCCGACTTCATCGGCGCCCATGCACCAAAGAAGCGGGCCTTTTTCGTCGCCGATGAGGTGAGCGAAAAATATGCCCAGCGAACGGCCAGCTATTTTGCCGCTAATGGATTCACCACGGAAATATGGCCCAAAGCCTTGCCGGAGGTACCTCTCGACAACGTGAAAGAGTGTGCCACCACCATGACGGCATTTGAACCGGACGTCATATTTGCCGTCGGTGGTGGCTCGGTAATCGACGGTGCCAAGGCCGCCTGGATTCTCTATGAACACCCGGAAATAACGGACCTGGGTTCCCAAGTGAGTCCCCTCGTTCTCCTCGGCTTGCGAAAAAAGGCTTTCTTCGTTGCCGTTCCTACCACCAGTGGAACCGGTTCTGAATGCACGGCCGTATCCGTCCTCCACGACACGGCTGCTCATCGAAAGGTGCCCATTGCAAATGCCGATTTGTTGCCCGACGTCGCCATCCTTTATCCGGAGTTCACCGTCTCCATGCCGCCCAAGCTCACGGTCGGCACAGGGCTCGATGTCCTGGCCCATGCCATGGATGCCGCCGTGACACCGGCGGGAAACGAATTCACCCAGGCGATGAGCATTACGGCCATCAAGATGGTCTTCAAGTACCTCCCCCGGGCTTACCGAAATGGGAAGGACCGGGAAGCGAGATACCGCATGATGATGGCAGCCAGCGCCGCCGGCGTAGGGTTCGGGCAAAGCGGGTGTGCCCTCACTCACAGCCTGGGCCATTCTATAGGCTCCATATTCAAGGTACATCACGGTCTCGCCGTGGGCATATTTATCCCTTACTCCTTCCAGTTCTATCGCCCTGTCTGCGACAAGTACCTCGAAATATGTCATGCCCTACGCATTGAAGGGGTAACGGAGGATGAGAGCTTCAACAATCTCATAAAAGCGGTCAGAGACCTGTTCACATCCCTGGATGTCCCCTTGAGCTTGAAAGACCTGGGCATCCCTCGAGACGAATTTGCACGTGAGATACCTACCTTGGTTACTTACAGCGTGGAGGATATCGATACGGTCTTTTCTCCGCGCCCCATCACGGAAGCCCAGTGTGAAAAGATCCTTTGGTATGCCTATGAAGGCAAGGACATCGATTTTTAAAGGAGGGCAGGAGAGATGAAAGGAATCCATGGACGTTTTCTTCGCGTAGATCTAACGGCCAAAAAGTTGGAAGACATGCCCATTGCGGAGGAGCTTTTTAAACAGTACGTAGGGGGTTCTACCCTCGCGGCGAAACTCATAAACGATCACATCACCCCGGAAATGGCCCCCCTGGCCCCGGAGAGTCCTCTCATATTCGCGACAGGCCCCCTGACGGGCAGTTCCATCCCCATGGTGAGCCGATACGCCGTAGGCGGCCTTTCTCCCCTAACGGGATACTGGGGAGAAGCCACGAGTGGTGGTGCATTCCCCTTCCGCCTCAAGCAGGCAGGTTACGACGGCATCTTCATCATTGGCAAATCGGATCAGCCCGTCTACCTCTATCTGGACAACGGTAAGGCGGAACTTCGCGACGCCTCCGATATCTGGGGAAGAAACATATACGAGGCCCAAGACCGCCTCCGGAGCGCCATAAATCAGCCCGGCCTTGGCATGGCCGTCATCGGACCGGCGGGCGAGAATCTGGCGAAAACGGCAGGGATAATGAACGATGCGGGGCGCACCGCCGGACGCTGCGGATTGGGCGCCCTCATGGGATCCAAGCAGCTCAAGGCCGTGGTGGTCTCTGGTAAAATGAGGGCAGAGGCGGCCGATCCCGAAAAATTGAAGGAGCTGACCAAGGAGGCTATGACGGCCATCAAGCAGAACATTGTGGCCCCTGCCTTTCGGGAATACGGAACCCTCATGTACACGGACTTGGGAATGTCGATGAGCGATGTCCCCGTGAAGTACTTCCAGAAGAGCGTCTTCCCGGCGACCAAATTAACGGGCCAGGCCCTGCGTCAAAAATATGTGGTGGAGAATTACGCCTGCGTGGGTTGCCCCATCGGCTGCGGAAGGGAGGTCAAGAATTTCCGTCCCGGTATAGATTCCGTAGATGGCCCGGAATACGAAACTACCGTTGCTTTTGGACCGCTGTGCATGAACTTCGATTTCGATTCCATCATCGAGGCCAATTACCTCTGCAATGCCCACGGAATTGACACCATCTCCCTCGGAGTTTCCATTGCCTATGCCATGTACCTCTATGAGTTGGGTGTCCTCACGAAAGAAGAGGCGGGGATGGAAATCAAGTGGGGTGACGGGCCTACAATCGTAAAACTCGTAGAGATGAGCATCCGGCAGGAAGGTATTGGGAAACTCATCTCTCAGGGCACCTTGAAGATGGCCGAGCATTTCGGACGGGACCCCGAAGAGGCAGCGCAGGTGAAGGGCATGGAAGTGGCCATGCATGATCCGCGCGCCTTCTCCGGCATGGCCCTGTCCTATGCCACCGGTCCGAGAGGGGCTTGCCACCTCAAAGGCGATTACTACAACATCGAGCTGGGGAGTTTTATCTTGGAGTACAACATCCTGCCGGGAGACCGCTTCGCCTCCGAGGGTAAGGCCGAGATGGTGGCGAAGTACCAGAACTTCAAAGACCTGTTCGACTCTTTAACCCTTTGCAAATTCGCCCCCTACACCCCCACCCTTATCTGCCAGGCCTTAAACGCCATCACCGGTTGGAATTACGACCCCCAGGAACTTCTTACCGCCGGTGAGCGTTCCATCACCATCAAAAGGGTCATCAACAACCGGCGCGGCCTCACCCGGGCCGAGGACAAACTGCCGAAGATCTGTCTAAAAGCCCTCGAAGAAGGGAGCTCCGCCGGGAAATCTCCCGACCTTACGCTTATGCTCAAAGAATACTACGCTTACCGGGATTGGGATTGGGAGACGGGAAAACCGAAAAAGGAAAAACTCCTCGCCCTGGGGATGGAAAAAGAAGCCAGGCAGCTCTACCCGTAACGGTAGCGATTGGGGCCGCAAGGCCTGCCTTGCGGCCCCTCTCCTTACAGCCCTAAGAGGGAATAGCGAATGGTGAAGACGCGGTCGTTCATGCTCTCTCCGAAATCAAACCCGATAGACCAGCACTGTCTTCGGTAGTCGATGCCCACCCCCTTCTCTAAGTCCCGATCGTTGATGAGGTCCCGACGATAGTTGAGGCGCATGTCGAGGGACTTCTCCAAGACCGCCTTCAAATTCATGTTTACTTCTTTGACGCTGTCTTTCGTATAACGATAAGCGAGACTCGCCGTATCACCACGCTTGTCGCTAAGAGAGACGCCATAGTTTTCTTCCCGCCACCTTGTTTCATAGACATCATAGCGATTCCTGGCACTTACGGAAACATACTTGGCCGGGTACACGTCGAGTTCGAAAATGATATCGCTCCACGGTTTCCCCCCTTCCCTTCTCGCTTCCCGGAGATCGTAGTACTGGGCGAGCTTCCATCTCAAAAAATCCGATTGCTCCACCTTGCCTTTTTTTATCTGTCTCAGGCTAAGAAAATTGGTGAGGGAATAGGAAATCAGGTTAAAATCCCCCGTGAGGGGAGAAGAAGACCCCAAGGGTGACGTGTATAAGAACATCTGGCTGTATATGTTGTTCATGGCACTGCCGGCCGATATGGCCGGTGCAAAATTGGGCACCTCCCCGCCCGTGGGAGCGGGGCTGTAAAGATAAAAGGCTTCCGGAATAATCGTATGCTTAAGAGTGCTGTCTTCCTTCTCGCTTAAACGATAGGACCGGCTAAGTTCTGTGGTGAGCGTGGCCCCGGTCAGGTAAATTTCCCGATGGTCGGTCCTCCTTTCCCCGGCCGAAAGACTATCATCCCTGGACCATAAAAGGCCCCTTACCCCGACAAACGGATTGAACTTTAAGTGGCGCCATAAATTGAGGGGCAGATAAACGGCAGAACTAACATCGGCGAGATGGCCTTTTTCACCCTGGACCCGATAATAATAATCGTAGACACCGGAAGCATCAAACCATAAAGGGGTCTTTCCCAGCGGCTGCTTTATTCCCATCAAGGCGACTTCCGGATATTTCTGCAGGGTATTTCTGTCCGTCGTCGACGAAAGGTCCTGGATGTTTTTCACGAGCATCGTTAGATTGTATTTTTCCCAGGTCTTCCCTAAGCGAACGGTCGACTCGAGGTAGGAGAGGCTTTCATTACCGTAAAAATCGATTTTTTGAAAAGTGTGAGCGCGATCTTGTTTGAAATTGGCAAGAAAGTAGTTGTACGACGTAAAGTCCTTAAAGTAGAAACTATCCGAAACGCGGGCGATGTCTACCCGAAGTGACAAATCCTCTCGGAAATACGTCTCCTGGTTTACATACAGGGCCCACCTTGTCTTTTCCTCCTTCCAGTCCCGGGACATATTACCCACCGTCTCGCTTAGGTTCTTTCGGTCCTGAAGATATTCAGCGTATACGGTACCGTGGCTCTTGAGGGCAGCATACCTGAATTCCACCCCTTCCTGAAAACCTCTCTGACTCATAAAACGTTGATAGAAAGTAGCATCCTTATCCTCCGAAATAGCCCAGAAAAAAGGGATGCCCAAATCCAGTCCGAGTTGATCTGAATAGGCCAATCGATGAGGCAAGAGAAAGCCCGTCTGCCTCTTCGTCTTAACGGGGAAGATCATATAAGGTGCATAAAGAAGGGGGGCATTTTTCGCGTAAAAGCAGCCGTGCTTCAAGGTCCCGTATCCGTCGATGGTAATATGGAGATCTTCTCCCTTTATTCTCCAATCAGGATTTTCCCCATCACAGGTCGTGGCCTCTACCCAACGACCATAGTAAGTAGCCTCTCCTCTCTTTTCCAGACGGGGACCTCGAAGGTAAAAATGCGTCTGACGAACAAAGATCTCTCCCTGCTCAAGGTAACCGGTCTTATCGGAGAGCTTCATTTCCAGTTTTTTGCCCTCCATGATATCGCCCGCCGCACTTTTCACCTTTACCTGACCGACGGCCACTATTTTATCGGCCTTCTTTCTTAGCTCCACCTCTTGGGCCGTCATCCAATCACCCTGGTAATCTATCTCCACCTTACCCGTAGCTCGATAAATCTCCGGTTCTGCCTCGTAGGAGAACTCATCCGCCTCGATGAGCACGGGTGAGAGCGTTTCCTTCTCCTTTGCTACCGGGGCAGCAGGGGAAAGCTTCAAGGTCATCTCCCTCTGGGTAATGGGGAGCGATAAGTATTGTGCCGGATAGTTAATGTCCATGATTAGGAGTTCCCAGGAAGGTAAGGGCTCTTCGGTTTTTAGGACAAAAACCCCTCGGTCATCGGTGAGCGCATGGAGATAGGGGGGAACGATCAGCGCAACCAAAACCCCCCCGACAGGTTCACCCTTCTCGTCCACTATGTAGCCCGTAAGAGCTTTCTCCATCCCGTTCGACCCGAGGCTCGGCGGCGGGATAAATCCCAAAAGAAGGGTAAAGAGAAAGGCAAAAGCGACCCTGCGCACCATTATTCCATCCCAAATTTACGTAAATAGGCCTTTATCGCCCCTACCAGATAAAGAGAACCCGTCACACAGACGATATCATCTTTTTGTGCCAGGGTACGAGCTTTCTCGTATGCCGATACGGGGTCTTCCACGACTTCGAAATCGCCATGGACGGCTGGAATCAAATCCGATGTAGGGCGCCCACGGGCCGTCGGGGGATGGGTGAGGATTATCAAATCGGCCAGACTTCTCAAACGGGCAAGCATGGATTTATAATCCTTGTCGGCTAGGCAGCCAAAGACAAAGATGAATCTTTTGCCCGGGTAATTTTCTTTCAACGCTCGGCACAGGGCGCCGATCCCTGCCGTATTGTGGGCACCGTCCAGGAGCGTCACTGGCCGATCGGCCACCCTTTCCAGTCTCCCTTCCCATTTAACATGTTCCAACCCCCGACGGAGGTGCTCCTCCGTGATGGTAAATCCGAGCCGGGACAAGATTTCTCCGGCCCCCACCGCCAAGGCCGCATTTTTTATCTGGTGGGGCCCCGAAAGGCCGAAAGAGAGAAAACGGAAATTACCGTATAACCCATAGTAATCGAAGCCCACCTCGCGATCTCGACGACGTACACGAAAATCCCGTCCCAGCATGTACAATCGAGCCCCCCTAGCCTTCGCGATCCGTTCTATCTCATCCCGCACCGTTTTATGCCTTACCCCCGTAAGGCAGATGCCATCCTCCCTTATAATACCCGCCTTTTCTCGGGCAATCTCGATCAGGCGATTTCCCAAAAATTCACAGTGGTCGCGAGAGATGTTGGTTATGACCGAAACGAGAGGGTCTGCCACATTGGTCGCATCCAATCGCCCCCCCATACCTACTTCCAGCACGGCAACGTCCACCTTGCTGTCCTTAAAATACTGAAAGGCAAGGGCCGTTAAAATTTCGAAGTATGTGAGTTTATCGCCGCCCGCCTCGATGAGCTCATCCAGGATACGCATGAATTCTGCCGAAGAAATGAGGTTTTCGTTAACCCTGATCCGCTCCCTTACATCTACGAGATGGGGGGAAGTATAGAGGCCTACTTTATAGCCAGCCTGCCGGAGAATGCAAGCGAGGGCCGAACAGACGGAGCCTTTCCCGTTGGTGCCCCCCACGATAACACTGGGGTAAGTACGCTGCGGATTTCCCCGCCTCTCGAGCAAGTCCCTAATGGGGGCGAGGTCGAGATGGATACCCTTTCCGGCAAACACCTCAAGGCGCGCTTCAATATCCATTGCCATTTCTCTGGTACAAAAAAGCCATGGAATCGCTTTCCATGGCCCGTAAGGAAAAAATGAAAACGGTTTTAATCCGTAACCTTGAAGACTTCATCCCCCGGCCGTACCCGGTCGGACACCTTAATCCCAATGAGATCCCCCGCTTGCGCCTTTTGAATCTTCTGGTTGTTGATCTCCATAGAATCAATCGTCTCGGTCAAATCCGTGGTATGGCCTACGATCTTGATTTTATCCCCTACCTTGATTTCCCCCGCCACGACTTTCACCGCAGCTACCGACGGTTTGGCAAAAAACTTGACCACTTCTCCTATTTTTTCTTCCGCCATGGGATAACCTCCTGTCAATGAAATCGATGGATTACGTCAATCAAACCCCTCTTCCTTTCCCTTCTTTGGCCTTTTCGTAAACCCTTTTCCGACAAAAC
This sequence comes from Syntrophales bacterium, assembly GCA_035358955.1. GTDB lineage: Bacteria > Desulfobacterota > Syntrophia > Syntrophales > UBA8958 > JAOAFE01. The sequence continues at coordinate 90,531 of DAORXN010000004.1, forward strand.
TCAAGGGAAAAATAAAAAGGCAGGTGACGACACCTGCCTTTTAACTCATACCCTTTTGTCCGTTTCCATCAACCTTCGGCTTTCTTTTCCACCTTTTTCTTTTTCTTTTCTTTCTTTTCCCCTTCCACCACGAACTCGACTAAAGCCAGGGGGGCGTTATCGCCGTGCCGGTAGCCTAATTTAACCACCCTCGTATAACCGCCGGAGCGGTTCAGAAAGCGGGGGGATATTTCTTCAAAGAGCTTTTTTACCGCGGCTTTGCTACGCACGTAAGTTAGGGCACGTCTCCTCGCATGGAGATCCCCCCTCTTGCCGAGGGTAACCATCTTATCGGCCAGGCGCTTTAATTCCTTTGCCTTGACGTCTGTCGTCTTGATCTTCTCATGGACGAGCAAAGACGTAATCATATTGCGGAACATGGCCTTGCGATGGCTGGAAGTTCTACCGAGTTTGAATCCTGCTTTTGCGTGACGCATATCTTTAACCTTCCTTCTCGTCTTTCTGATTCCAAGGCGGGAAATCGAGTTTCATACCGAAACTGAGACCGTGTTCGGCAAGAATATCCTTGATTTCATTCAAGGATTTGCGGCCAAAGTTCTTTGTCTTTAACATTTCCGCCTCTGTTTTTTGGACCAATTCACCGATCAGATTTATACCCGCGTTCTTCAGGCAGTTGGCCGACCGTACGGAGAGCTCGAGCTCATCCACATGCCTTAAAAAGATAGAACGATCGATTTCCTCCTTTTCCTCCTCCGGCTTCTCCTCCTCTTCTACCGCCGGGCCAAAGGATAAAAAGACGGAGAGCTGTTCCTGAAGGATCCGCGCCGCATAGGCCACGGCATCTTCGGGTCTGATACTCCCATCCGTCCACACCTCGAGGTCCAGACGGTCATAGTCTGCCACCTGGCCGACACGGGCGTAAGATACCGTGTAATTCACCTTCTTGATAGGTGAGAATATGGCATCGATGTTTATCGTTCCCTCCGGCTGATCCGGGTCCCTTTCCTTTTTGGCCGGCCTGTATCCGCGCCCGATATCTGCCACGAGCTCCGCCTTCAAAACCGCGTTCCCGGAAAGGGTCGCCAGATGATGATCCGGATTCATAACCTCTACCGTGCCGTCATGCTCCAGGTCCCCCGCCGTAACCACTCCTTCCCTCGAGACATTGAGTCGCAGTAAACGCGGACCACCCTGATAAAGCTTTAAGCGCACCCCTTTCAAGTTTAGGATGATATCGGTCACGTCTTCCTTAACCCCGGGGATGGTGGAGAATTCGTGCAACACCCCATCAAATCTCACCGACACGATGGCGGCACCGGCGATGGATGAAAGCAAGGTGCGCCTCAATGCATTACCCAGCGTTATGCCCGCACCTCTCTCCAAAGGCTGACAGATAAATTCCCCGTAGAAAGGTGTGTGGGTGGATTCGTCGATTTCTACCCTTTTGGGCTTTATCAGGGTTTGCCAGTTTTTCTGTATCATGTTCATCCTTCCAGTTTAATCATTTTGAATAAAGTTCTACCACCAAATGCTCCTGAACTGGCATGGTTAAATCTTCGCGGGCAGGCAAGGCTTTCACCACACCCCGGAAGTTCTCTTTATCCAATTCCAACCACGCAGGGATACCACGTCGAACCACCGTCTCCATCGCCTCTCTGATCCTCGCTATATTCCTACTCTTCTCGCGCACCTCGATGATATCGCCTACTTCTACGAGGTAGGAAGGGATATTTACCTTCTTCCCGTTTACCGTAAAATGGTTGTGCAGCACTAACTGTCTGGCCTCATTACGGGAGGACGCAAAGCCCAACCGGAAAACCATGTTGTCCAACCTCCTCTCCAAAAGGAGAAGCAGATTGGTGCCGGTAATGCCTTTCTGCCTGTCGGCGCGGGCAAAGTACCCGCGGAACTGCCTTTCCAGAAGGCCGTAAATCCTTCTTAGCTTCTGTTTTTCCCGGAGCTGTACACCGTAGTCTGTAAACTTCTGTCTCCGATGACCGTGCTCTCCCGGTGCATAATCCCTTCTTTCAAAAGCACACTTATCACTGTAGCAGCGATCTCCCTTGAGAAAGAGCTTTATCCCCTCCCGGCGACACAACTTGCAAACGGATTCTCTATACCTAGCCAAATTGCCTCCTTCTTAACCACCAATGATTTTATACCCGTCTCCTCTTCGGAGGACGACACCCATTGTGAGGTATGGGGGTGACGTCACGAATGAGGGTAACATTCAAACCCATGCCCTGCAGGGATCTCAGGGCCGATTCTCGCCCGGCGCCGGGCCCCTTTACAAAAACCTGGACGCTTCGCAAACCGTGTTCCTTTGCCTTCTTAACCGCATCTTCCATGGCCAACTGGGCCGCAAAGGGAGTACTTTTACGCGATCCCTTAAATCCCTGAACACCCGCCGAAGACCACGCAATGACGTTACCGCTTAAATCCGTAATGGTAACGATGGTGTTGTTGAAGGTCGACTGAATATGAATAATCCCTTCCGGAACGTTTTTCTTCTCTTTCTTCTTCCCTGTTCTTCTGGCTGGTCTTGCCATCTTACCTCCAGATCACCAATTATTTTTTCCTGCCGCCTATGGCCCGGCGAGGGCCTTTTCTCGTTCGGGCATTGGTACGGGTTCGCTGGCCCCTAACGGGCAAGCCCTTTTTATGTCTCAGCCCCCGATACGTTCCTAAGTCCATCAATCTCTTGATCGACATGGCCACTTCTCGGCGCAGGTCACCTTCCACCTTATGCTCCTTGTCGATGATGTTCCTGATAGCCGTAATTTCCGCATCGCTGAGGGCATCCGTCTTTTTATCGAAATCAACTCCTGCCTTCTGCAAGATATCTCTCGCCTTGGACCGGCCTATCCCGTAAATATACGTGAGGGCTACCTCCATGCGTTTATTCTTCGGTAAATCAACACCTGCAATTCTGGCCACTTGTCTCTTCCTCCCGCTCTATCAACCTTGGCGCTGTTTGTGCTTTGGATTCTCGCAAATCACGCGCACGACACCCTTGCGCTTTACAATCTTGCACTTGTCACACATCTTCTTTACGGAAGATCTCACCTTCATGTTCCTCACCCTTTCCTATCACTTGGCGCGGTAAACTATCCTGCCTCTGGTTAAATCGTAGGGGGATAGTTCGACCGTTACCCGGTCACCGGGCAAAATGCGGATATAGTGCATCCTCATCTTTCCCGAGATATGGGCCAGCACCCGGTGCCCGTTGTCCAGTTCTACCCGGAACATGGCATTCGGTAACGGCTCGATTACCTTTCCTTCCACTTCAATTGGTTCTTCCTTCTGCATAAATCCCCTTTACATCCTCTTCATACTCAAAATGTCCGGACCATTCGCGGTAATGGCGATAGAATGTTCGAAATGGGCGGATAGGCTCCCATCCTCCGTCACTACCGTCCATCCGTCATCGAGTACTTTAACCTTATACGTTCCGGCATTTACCATCGGTTCAATTGCCAGAACCATGCCTTCTTTTAATAAAACCCCCCGCCCTCGGACCCCGAAATTGGGTATCTGAGGGTCTTCGTGCAATTCACTCCCTATACCATGCCCCACGAAATCACGCACCACGGAAAAACCTGCACCTTCCACGTGGCTTTGCACCGCCGCCGATATATCACCCAACCGATTTCCCGCCTGAGCCTCTTCAATTCCCTTGTACAGGGCCGCTTCTGTCACCTTAATCAACTTCCTCGCCTCCTCACTCACCTCTCCCACGGGAACCGTGATGGCGGCATCTCCGTAGTAACCTTTGTAGTATACACCAAAATCCAAGCTCAAAATATCCCCCTCCTTCAGGCGACGATCGGAGGGCATCCCATGAACTACTTCCTCGTTAACAGAGGTGCAAAGGGCATAAGGGTAACCGCGATAGCCCTTAAATGCCGGTTTGGCGCCCCACTTTCGGACGAGTTCTTCACAGTATTCGTTTAACTCTTTCGTCGTTACCCCCGCTTTTACTTCCTTCTTTAAGGCATCCAGAACTTCCGCTACGATCAGGTTGCTTTCCCTTATCCTCTCAATCTCTTCTTGCCTTCTGATAATAACCATTACCTAAAGCTTACCCTATCGACGTCGGGCAAGACGACCTTTCTTCATAAAACCCTCGTACTGGCGGGCCAGTAGATGCGTTTCTATCTGCCCGGCCGTATCCAGGGCCACACCTACCACGATGAGAAGGGCCGTGCCGCCGAAATAGAAGGGCACGTTAAAATAACTAATGAGGATGCTGGGCAGAACACAGACAATGGAAACGTAAATGGCGCCGCTAAACGTAATCTTCGTGAGAATGTCATCGATATATTCGGCCGTTCTTTTTCCCGGGCGAATGCCCGGCACGTAACCACCGTATTTTTTCATATTATCGGCTACATCGACGGGGTTAAATGTCACGGCCGTATAAAAGTAGCAGAAAAAGAAAATCAACGCCACGTATAGTACTTCATAGAGAAACTGCCCCGGGAGAAGCATATGCGACACTTTGTTCATCCACGGATGGGGAACGAAATTGGCAATGGTCGCGGGAAACATCAAAATGGAGGAGGCAAAAATAGGGGGAATTACGCCCGCCGTATTTATCTTTAAGGGAAGATGAGTCGATTGTCCCCCATACACACGCCTGCCCACCACGCGTTTGGCATACTGGACGGGTATCCTTCTCTGAGCGCTCTCCACGTACACAATCACCCCCACCACGACCAACATAAGGACAATGAGGATCACGATGAAGAATATCCCCATTTCTCCTGTGGACAGGAGCCGAAACGTCCGCAGAATGGCCTGGGGCGCCCGACAGACGATGCCGGCAAAAATGATGAGGGAAATGCCGTTTCCTATGCCCCTTTCCGTCATCTGTTCGCCCAGCCACATGATAAAGGCCGTACCGGCCGTCAAGGTTATCATCGTCATGAGCCGGAAAGACCACCCCGGTTCTATGACAATGGGGGCCCCCGTGGGACCGGCCATGTTTTCCAGCCCGATGGCAATGCCAAAGCCCTGGATCATACTCAAGATAACCGTACCGTATCGCGTATACTGGGTGATCTTCTTTCTTCCCGCTTCCCCTTCCTTCGAGAGCCTCTCCAAATGAGGTATGGCAATGGTGAGAAGCTGAAGGATAATGGAAGCGCTGATGTATGGCATAATACCCAGAGCAAAAACGGACAGATTGCTGAAAGCGCCACCGGCAAACATGTCAAAGAGCCCGAGAATCGACCCCTTCGCCTGGTCAAAATAGGCTGCCAAAGCGGCGGCATCGATGCCCGGTGTGGGCACATGGGCCCCAATTCGATAAACGACCAGCAGGGCAAGAGAATAAAGAATCCGCTTCTGCAGTTCCGGTACTTTGGGTATATTCGAAAAGCCTTCTAACAACTCAATTCTCCATCAACTATCCAAAAGCACCGTGCCACCCGCCGCCTCAATTTTCTTTCGGGCACCGGAACTTACGGCCGCAAGTTTCACCGTGAGGGGACGGTCGATCTCTCCTCTGCCCAAGAGCTTGATCCCACGACCGACCTTTTTCACCGTCCCCTTGGCCAAGAGAGAGGCTTTATCTATGACACTACCCGCGGGGAAGTCCTTCAACTGATCCAAGTTGACGATGGCCATCTCCTCACGAAAGATGTTTCTGAACCCCCTTTTCGGCAGGCGACGCACCATCGGCATCTGCCCTCCCTCGAAATGGGGGGGCACCTTTCCACCCGCGCGGGCCCTCTGACCCTTATGTCCGCGGCAGGAAGTGCCACCGTGCCCGGAACCATCCCCCCGACCGACCCGCTTTTTCTTCTTATTGGCACCTTGAGGTGCTTTTAAATGGGCAAGATCCATAAACTAATCTTTCACCTCTTCCATTTTTACCAGGTGACAAACCTTATTTACCATTCCCCTGATCTGGGGCGTATCCTTTAGAATTACCGTCCTATTCAACCTCGTAAGGCCCATGCCGCGCAAGATTCTCCTGTGTTTCTCTGGCCTGCCGATATAGCTTTTTACGAGAGTTATCTTTAGTTTCCGCTCCACTTCCTTCCGGCCCCCTTACTTAAAATGTTTTACCTCTAACGGCACCCCTCGCAGAGCCGAGAATTCTTCCGGATCCTTCAGGCTTAACAGTCCTTTCATGGTTGCTTTGACCAAATTGTGCGGATTATGAGAACCCAGGCATTTAGTGAGCACGTTACGCACCCCCGCCGCCTCCAGCACGGCCCGCACGGCGCCCCCGGCAATAAGTCCCGTTCCTTCTGAAGCCGGCTTCAGAAGTACGGATCCCGCACCAAACTTGCCTATTACTTCATGGGGTAGGGTACCGTTTATGATCGGTACCTTCTGCATATTTTTCTTGGCCTGCTCCATTCCTTTTCGAATGGCCTCCGGCACCTCATGGGCTTTGCCTAATCCAGTACCCACTGAACCGTTTCCGTCGCCCACGACGACGATGGCACTAAAGCGAAACCTGCGACCACCCTTTACGACTTTCGCCGTTCTCTTGATGGCAACAACGCGATCTATGAGCTCGCCTTCTATCCTCTCATCCCTCATCATATACGATCCCACCGCAATCTAAAATTTGAGTCCACCTTCCCTCGCCCCATCAGCCAGCGCCCTGACGCGGCCGTGGTACAGATAACGTCCACGGTCAAAGACACACTCGGTGACACCACAGGCCAACAATTTCTGCGAAATGAGCTTCCCCACCTCTTTTGCCACCTCTGTTTTCTTCATCCCTGAAGCCCGATCCTTGAGCTCGGCACTCAGAGAAGAAGCGGCGGCGATAGTTCGTCCCAGATCATCGTTAATGGCCTGAACATATATATGCTTCGCACTGCGAAATATCGAGAGCCGGGGCCTCGTTTCGGTCCCCCTAATCTTACTTCGGACGCGTAACTTTCTCTTTTCTCTTATGCGTTCAACCTTCTTCGTCGCCAATTTTCTACCTCAACCGATCATTCTTAACTGGGTTATTTAGAACCGACGGACTTACCCGCCTTTCTTCTCACCACTTCTCCGGTATAGCGAATGCCTTTGCCTTTGTAGGGCTCCGGTTTCTTAAACGCCCTGATCTCCGCTGCCACCCGGCCTACAAGCTCCTTATCTATGCCACTTACCGCAATATTCACCTGCCGATCCACCTTGATGGAGATACCCGCCGGGATTCGATAAGACACCGGCGTAGAAAATCCCAAAACGAGTTTCAACTCCTTATCCCCTATGACTTCTGCCCGATATCCTACCCCCGAAATTTCCAGGGCCTTTTCATACCCCTTCGTTACACCTTCCACCATATTGTTTATGAGCGTCCTCGCCAAACCATGATAGGAACGCCCGAATCTATCCTCTACCAAGCGCTTAACGGTAAGCACATTGCCCGACTGCTCTACCTCTACGAGTGGAGGGAGCTTCTTTTTCAACTCCCCTTTGGGCCCGATGACCTTTATCCAATCCCCGTCTCGCTCTACCTTTACCTGCGGGGGTAATATAATGGGTTTTCTCCCAATTCTCGACATAGACAGTTGACTCCTCTATTTACCAGACTTTACAGATTACCTCTCCGCCCACTTTCAACTTTCGGGCCTCATGATCCGTCATGATACCCTTGGAGGTCGATAAAATCGCAATCCCCAAACCACCCATAACGAGAGGAATCTCTTCACACTTCATGTAAATACGACAACCGGGACGGCTCACCCTTTCCAGCCCGGAGAGCACCCTTTTCTTCGCCATATCGGCTCTTAAGTTTATCCTCAAGACATCGTGCCTTCTCTTTAAGTCCTTCTTTATCTCATAATTCTCGATGAAGCCCTCTCGCTTTAAAATACGCGCGATGTTCAAGTTCATCTTCGAGGGCATCACATCCACCGATTTCAGGTTGGCCCGCGTAGCGTTCCTAACCCGCGTCAGCATATCAGCAATGGTATCCGTCATTCCCATAGGTAAAACCTCTCCACTACTACCAGCTCGATTTTATGACCCCGGGCAACTCACCCCGAGATGCAAGAGTTCTCAGGCAAATACGGCACATTTTGAACTTCCTGTAGAAAGCCCTCGGCCGGCCGCAAAGAGGGCAACGATTGTACTTACGAACCGCGAACTTCATCTTCGAATTTGCCTTTACGATCAATGCTTTCTTTGCCACTTTAAGTCTTCTCCTCCTTAGGCTCTAAACGGCATGCCCAAAAGTCTCAGCAACTCCCTCGCTTCATCATCCGTCTTCGCCGTCGTCACGATGACTATGTTCATTCCCCTCAGTTTATCGACTTTGTCGTAATTTATCTCCGGGAAAATGATCTGTTCCTTTATCCCGATGGCAAAATTACCCCTCCCGTCAAATGAACGGGGGGACACCCCTCGAAAATCACGGATCCGAGGCAGACTTACGTTCACCAGCCGATCGAAGAACTCGTACATCCGCTCCCTCCGCAACGTAACGCAGCACCCGATAGACATGCCTTTTCTCAACTTGAAGGAAGCGATGGATTTCTTCGCCTTGGTTATAACCGGTTTCTGTCCGACGATGAGGGAAAGCTCCTCCATGGCATTATCCAAAACCTTCGGGTTCTGAATCGCCTCCCCCAAACCCATATTGACCACAATCTTCTCCAGCCGTGGCACTTCCATGGGATTCTTATACCCGAACTTCTTAATCATCTCCGGGACGATTTCCGACTTATAAACCTCTTTTAACCTTGCCATCTTGCCAACCTATCAGTCCAGTTGTTCCTTACATTTCCTGCAAATACGCACCTTCTTCTTCTCTTCATTCCACGTGTACCCGATCCTCACGGCCTGGTTGCAACGACTGCAGAAATAAGCCACGTTGGATATATCCAGAGGGGCTTCTTTCTCCATAATGCCACCCTTTCCGCGGGTGTCGGGCCTCTTGTGGCGCTTCACGAAATTGAGCTTTTCCACGACTACCCGCCCTTCCTCGCGTAGAATCTTCACGATCTTACCCGTCTTGCCCTTTTCCTTGCCGGCAATAACCTGGACCGTGTCACCCTTTTTCAGTTTTATCTCATCCATGTCCTTAACCCTGTTATCCTCACCGCTATATTACTTCGGGCGCCAAGGAAATGATTTTCATAAACTGCTTGGCCCTGAGCTCTCTGGCTACCGGGCCGAATATTCTCGTTCCCACCGGCTCCATCTGATCGTTTATGAGGACGGCGGAATTATCGTCAAATTTGAGGTAGGTACCGTCGCTGCGACGTATTTCCTTCACCGTCCTTACGACGACCGCCTTCATGACATCGCCCTTCTTCACCTTGGAGTTGGGCAAAGCCTCTTTGACGGAAACAACAATGACATCCCCCACCCGGGCATACCTTCTCCTGGAACCACCCAGCACCTTTATGCAGGCCACGCGCTTGGCACCCGAGTTATCCGCCACAGTAAGCTGAGTTTGCACCTGAATCATGGGTCATCACCTCTACTTTGCTCGTTCCAAGATTTCCCTTACCCGCCATCTCTTCTCTCTACTCAAGGGCCGGGATTCAACGATTAGCACCGTATCCCCAACTTGGCACTCGTTCTTTTCATCATGGGCCTTATATTTTACATGGCGTTTCACATACTTTTTAAACTTTGGATGAGGGACCACATTTTCTACCCGAACCACAACCGTCTTATCCATGGCGTTGCTTATCACCACACCCTTGATCGTCTTTTTAATGCCCCGCTCTTTCATGCTCCTTCGTTCCCTCTCTCCTTCAGAATCGTCTTGATCCGGGCAATATCCCTCCTCAAATTCCTCAACATCGCCGGAGACTCCAGGGGTCCGGAGCCCTTTCTAATCCTCAAGCGGAAGAGTTCCTCCCTCAACTCCTTCTCCTTCTGGAGGAGCTCGTTTATGCTCATATCTCTTAACTCCCTAACCTTCATAGGAGATCTCCCGCGCTAAAAATTTCGTCTTCACCGGTAGCTTATGCCCCGCCAATCGAAAAGCCTCCCGGGCCACTTCTTCCGATACGCCCTTCATTTCGTAAAGGACCATGCCCGGTTTCACAACGGCGACCCATTCTTCCGGCGTTCCTTTTCCCTTACCCATTCTCGTTTCCGCCGGCTTCTTGGTTACCGCCTTATGGGGAAAGATCCGGATCCATATTTTCCCGCCCCGGCGAACATAACGGGTGATGGCGATTCTTGCCGCCTCTATCTGCCGAGAAGTAACCCATCCGCACTCGGTAGCCTGGAGACCAAAGTCTCCAAACGACACATGACAACCCCGTTCCGGTTTGCCCGACATCCGCCCGCGCTGTGGCTTTCTATATTTCACTCTCTTGGGTGCTAACATATCTCCATCACCTCGACGTAAGCCTTTACATCACCGCTTCACGAGAGGCTATTTCCCTCTGCTTCGGGTTAACCTCCCCGTGGAATATGAGTACCTTCACCCCGATAACGCCATACGTGGTTCGGGCTTCGGCAAAACCCCAATCTATGTCCGCCCTAAGGGTATGAAGGGGAACCCTACCTTCCCGATACCATTCCGTCCTGGACATCTCTGCCCCGCCAAGACGTCCCGCGCAGGTGATCTTAATGCCCTTGGCCCCAAATTTCATGGCCGCCGTGACGCTCTTTTTCATGGCCCTTCTGAACGATATGCGCCGTTCCAGCTGGGACGCCACACTCTCTGCGACGAGCTGGGCATCCAGTTCGGGCTTTCTCACTTCAATGATGTTTATTATGATTTCGCTCTTGCTAAGCTGCTCCAGTTCCTTCTTCAACTTCTCTATCTCGGCGCCCTTCTTCCCGATGATGATACCGGGACGCGCCGCGTATATGTTTACCTTTGCCTTGTTTGCCGCCCGATGTATCTCGATGCGCGAAATCCCTGCGCTATATAGCTTTTTCTTCAGATAATTGCGGATCTTGATATCTTCATGTAACAGCTCGCTGTAATCCTTATCCGCATACCAGATAGATCGCCAACTCTTTATAATCCCCAGCCTTAACCCAATGGGGTTTACCTTCTGCCCCAAACCGTCACCTCCTCACGAAATTCATGCTTCGTCCAAAATAACCGTTATATGACTCATTCTCTTCTTTATACCTGCTACCCGTCCCTGGGCCCGGGCTCTCCACCTTTTGAGGGAAGGTCCCTGATCCACGTAGATGGCCTTTACGTAAAGCACCCGCGCGTCGATATTGGGATTCTGCTTGGCGTTTGCTACCGCCGATTTCAGCACTTTCATAATCATCCCGGCGCTGTATTTCCTCGTGAAGGTGAGGATCTTCTCCGCCTCCGAGACGGATTTCCCGCGTACCAAATCGGCAACCAATCTTGCCTTCTGTGGGGAAACCCTTAAATATCTGGCCACTGCCCTCGCTTCCATGTCGCCTCAACTCCTACTTTTGTACCTTCGATTTCCTGTCCCCTGAATGGCTGTAAAACGTCCTTGTCGGGGCAAATTCGCCCAGTTTGTGACCCACCATATTCTCCGTCACGAAGACGGGAATGAATTTCTTGCCGTTGTGGACGGCGAAGGTATGGCCGATAAGTTCCGGGGTGATGGTGGATCTCCTCGACCAGGTCTTTATCACCACCTTGCTACCCGACGCCTCGATCTTCCTGACCTTCTCCAACAGCCTTTCGTTGATATAGGGGCCTTTTTTTATCGAACGTGCCACCTTACTTACCTCTTCTCTTCACAATGTATTTATCCGTGCTCTTGTTCCTTCTCGTCTTATGGCCCTTGGTAGGTACACCCCACGGCGTACAGGGGTGACGGCCACCGGAAGTCTTTCCTTCCCCACCCCCCATGGGATGGTCGATGGGATTCATGGCCACTCCCCGCACCCTCGGTCTCCTGCCTAACCACCGCGAACGCCCTGCCTTACCTATACTGACGTTTTCATGATCCAGATTCCCCACTTGGCCAATAGTAGCGCGGCATTCCAGACGTACCTTCCTCACCTCACCCGACGGGAGCCTGATCTGGGCATAGCCCTCTTCCTTAGCCAAAAGCTGCCCGTAGCCCCCGGCACTCCTTATGAGCTGAGCCCCCCGGCCAGGCTTCAGTTCCACGTTATGGATCAGCGTACCCAAGGGTATGTTCTTGAGGGGCAGGGCATTGCCCGGCTTGATATCGGCCTTTTCCGAGCTGATGACCACATCCCCTACCGCCAATTTATCGGGTGCAATGATATACCTCTTTTCTCCATCGGCATAATGGAGCAAGGCAATTCGTGCCGAACGATTGGGGTCGTACTCGATGGTCGCGACCTTTGCCGGTATGTCAATTTTGTCACGGCGAAAATCGATGATGCGGTACTTCCTCTTATGCCCGCCTCCGATGTGCCGACTCGTCATCCGACCGTAATTATTACGTCCACCTGACCTTTTCAGAGGAACGACCAAGCGAGCTTCCGGCTCGGTGGCCGTTATTTCCTCGAAATCGTAACCCGTCTGAAATCTTCGCCCTGGTGAGGTGGGCTTGTAAGCCTTAATCCCCATTAACATTCCTCCCCATTCTTATACGCCTTCGTAGAGCTCAATTCGGCTTCCCTCCGCCAGAGTTACCACCGCTTTCTTCCAGTTCGAGCGCTGACCGATAATACGCCCCACCCGCTTTTTCTTACCCTCGAAGTTCATGGTATGAACATCCATGACCTTCACCTTGAAAAGCAATTCCACGGCCCGGGCGATATCGATCTTGTTTGCCCGTCGATCTACAGCAAAGGTGTATTTGTTCATGGCATCTTTGGCCATTGTGCTTTTTTCCGTCAGCAGCACCTTTTTTATTACATCGTAGGGTTCCATTACGAAGCTGCCCCCTCTATGGTCTTGATGCTGGGTTCGAGGAATATGACATGCTCGAAGTTGAGCAGGTCAAAAACGTTGAGCCCCTCGGCCCTGATGGTTTTCACATTTTTTATGTTTCTGGCCGAAAGTTCTAACACCGGATTCGGCCGATCGATGACGATAAGCACTTTATCCAACGCAAAGCGGTCGAGCACTTCCTTTACGCGCTTGGTTTTTATTTCCGCCAAGGGAAAATCGCGCAAAACAACCACCCGATCGTTTTTCACTTTCAGCGTTAAGGCCGATTTTAAAGCAAGGCGCCTCACCTTCTTGGGCACCTGGTAGGAGTAATCACGAGGCCGGGGGCCAAAAACGATGCCGCCACCTCGCCAGATGGGAGAACGGATAGATCCTGCCCTGGCCCTGCCGGTGCCCTTCTGACGCCACGGTTTTTTCCCGCCACCCTTTACATAGCTCCTTTCCTTGGTGGACGCCGTTCCGGAACGGCGGTTGGCGAGCTGCATCTTCACCACTTCGTAGATGGCGTTTTCGTTCACCTCCACGCCAAACACCGCTTCACTCAGTTCGATTTCTCCCACCCTATTTCCTTCGATATCGTATACTGCCACCGTCGGCATCTTTTACACCCCAGCTTTACGTTTTTTCACCGCTTCCCTGATGAGCAATATCCCATTCTTCGGACCCGGCACGGAACCTTTCACGAGCAAGGCATTCACATCCGGCCGGACGGAAATAATCTTCAGATTTTGAACGGTCACTCGTGCGTTTCCCATATGTCCCGGCAACCTCTTCCCTTTAAACACGCGGGACGGGAAAGAACTTGCACCGATGGACCCGGGTGCCCGATGGAACATAGAGCCGTGGGTGGCACGCCCACCCCGGAATCCATGCCGCTTGACACCCCCCTGAAATCCACGACCTTTGGAGATACCCGTAATATCCACGTATTCTCCAGGGCTAAAAATACCCACCGTTACTTCTTCCCCTACCTGCATATCTTCCACGGCCCCGCGGAATTCTTTTATGACCCGAAAGAATCCCCGATCCGCCTTTCGGAAATGGCCCTGAAGTGGTTTGTTGACGGCTTTTTGTTTAATCCGCAAATAACCCAGCTGAACCGCGTCGTATCCATCCGTTTCGGTGGTCTTCTTCTGAATGACAACGGACGGCTCCACCTCAATGACGGTAACCGGAACGGCCACACCGTCCTCGGTAAATACCTGCGTCATACCCAATTTCCTGCCAATAAGTCCCTTTATCATGGCCTTTCTCTAAGTACCTTTTATCACCAGTTCAGAAAAACAAAAGACGGTGTCAAGTAAGCTGGGCCACCATCTCTTGCCACAAACTGGGTATTTTAAAGTTTTATCTCGACGTCCACCCCGGCAGACAGATCGAGCTTCATCAATGCATCCACCGTGGCCTGGGTGGGCTCTATTATGTCGATAAGCCTCTTGTGGGTTCTGATTTCAAATTGCTCTCGCGACTTCTTGTCCACATGCGGGGATCGGTTCACGCAGAACCGGTTTATCTCTGTAGGCAGTGGGACAGGACCGGCCACCCGGGCGCCTGTCCTTTTGGCCGTCTCTACAATATCCTCGACGGAGCGATCCAACAATCTGTAATCATACGCCCGGAGGCGTATTCTAATCCTCTGGTCTTTCATAAATCACTTATTCTAAGATCTTCGTTACCACGCCAGATCCCACAGTTCTCCCCCCTTCACGGATGGCAAATCTCAAAGATTCCTCCATCGCGATGGGGGTAATAAGCTCAATCGTTAACTCCACGTTGTCGCCAGGCATCACCATCTCCACCCCTTCCGGCAGATGAACGACGCCGGTCACATCTGTGGTCCGGAAGTAAAACTGGGGCCTATAACCCGTAAAGAACGGGGTGTGACGTCCACCTTCTTCCTTCGTGAGAACGTAAACCTGGGCTTTAAATTTCGTGTGAGGGGTAATGGAACCCGGCTTTACTACGACCTGCCCTCTTTCTACTTCCTCCCTCTTCGTACCGCGCAAAAGCAGTCCCACATCATCGCCCGCCTGGCCTTCATCCAGCGCCTTACGGAACATTTCAATACCCGTGCAGACGGTTTTAAAAGTGGGTCTGATACCGACTACCTCTACTTCATCACCCAAGCGGATGATACCGCGGTCGATCCTTCCCGTGACCACCGTCCCACGCCCGGAGATACTGAACACATCACCGATGGGCATAAGGAATGGTTTATCCAACAATCTCACGGGTTCCGGAATGTAGTTGTCCACGGCTTCCATGAGTTCCCAGATGCACTTCGCATCGGGAGAATCCGGGTCGTCCGCTTCCAGGGCCTTCAGGGCCGAACCGCGAATAATGGGGATCTCATCACCGGGGAATTCATAAGTCGTGAGCAGTTCTCTCAACTCCAATTCCACGAGATCCAACAACTCCGGATCATCAACGAGATCCACCTTGTTAAGGAATACAACGATGTAAGGCACCTGCACCTGACGGGCAAGAAGGATGTGCTCCCTCGTCTGGGGCATAGGTCCATCGGAGGCGGCCACGACGAGAATAGCCCCATCCATATGGGCCGCACCGGAGATCATGTTCTTGATGTAGTCCGCGTGACCCGGGCAATCCACATGGGCATAATGGCGTTTCGGCGTTTCGTATTCAACGTGGCATATATTGATGGTAACCCCGCGTTCCTCCTCTTCCGGGGCATTATCGATGGAATCAAACGATCGGTATTCAGCCAGACCCTTCTTTGAAAGGTGCTTCGTTATGGCCGAAGTCAGAGTCGTCTTCCCATGATCCACGTGGCCAATGGTACCAATATTCAAATGCGGCTTCGTCCGTTCAAACTTTTTCTTACCCATCTTTTTTTACCTCCTTCGTCTGTATAACGATAACTGACCTCTTCTGTTTCCTCCCCGTTACCATCAACTATCCATCAGAATCGGTAATGAGCAAATGCCCGGTTGGCCTCCGCCATCTTATGTACCGATTCCCTCTTCTTAATGGCTCCACCCCGGTTGTTTGCGGCATCGATGAGCTCTGCTGCCAGCTTATCCATCATGGTTTTTTCCGCTCTTTCCCTTGCATTTTGAATAAGCCAACGAATAGCGAGCGCCACCTGCCTGTGAGGCAAAACCTCGGTGGGTACCTGGTAGGTAGCTCCTCCCACCCGCCGGGACTTCACCTCGATTAAGGGCTTCACGTTGGAGATGGCCTTTTCAAACAACTCGAGCGCCGGTTCTTTCGTTCTCTTTTCCACGAGGTCCAGCGCCCCATACATAATCGATTCTGCTATACTCTTTTTTCCCTTTTTCATCAAGTTATTGATGAAACGGGCGACCAACTTACTCTGATACTTCGGGTCCGGTAAAATATCTCTCTTCTGTACAACTCTTCTTCTCGGCATCTCTGTCTCTTATCAGCTGGATTTTTTGGCTCCGTACTTTGAACGCC
Organism: Syntrophales bacterium; assembly: GCA_035358955.1. Classification (GTDB taxonomy): domain Bacteria; phylum Desulfobacterota; class Syntrophia; order Syntrophales; family UBA8958; genus JAOAFE01. The sequence continues at coordinate 106,771 of DAORXN010000004.1, forward strand.
CCTGTTTCCTTCCCTGAACACCCATGGCATCCAGTGTCCCACGCACAATGTGGTACCTTACCCCGGGGAGGTCTTTCACTCTGCCCCCACGCACGAGAACGACGGAGTGTTCCTGGATATTGTGCCCCACGCCCGGAATGTAAGCCGTAACCTCATAGCCACTCGTAAGTCTCACTCTCGCCACCTTTCGCAAAGCGGAGTTGGGCTTCTTCGGAGTAGTAGTATAAACCCTCACACACACCCCGCGCCTCTGTGGCGACCCGGCGAGGGCCGGAGCCGAGGTCTTCCGGACTACTTTGCACCTACCGTTACGTACTAACTGATTAATCGTGGGCAATTTAACCTCCCTAAATTCTCAGGTACAGTGAATTTGGCTTGCTATCAATTTCATGTTCATTTGTCAAGGATTTTCTGAGGTGGAAGTTTCAATTTCCCCTTGCTCCCCTTCTCCCAACACCTTGATGCCCAATTTTCTATACATGGGAAGACCCGTTCCCGCCGGGATCAGTCGCCCCATAATTACATTTTCCTTTAATCCCCTGAGATAGTCGACCTTACCGGCCAGGCTGGCTTCGGTCAGAACACGGGTAGTCTCCTGGAAAGAGGCAGCGGAAATGAAGCTCTGGGTGGAAAGGGAAGCCTTCGTAATACCAAGGAGGATCGGCTTACCCACCGCCGGTCGTCCACCTTGAGCAATAACCCGTTCGTTTTCCTCCTGGAACCTGTACCTTTCCACCTGTTCGTCGGCGATGAACATCGTATCTCCCGGGTCCACGATTTTCACCCTTCTCAACATCTGACGGATGATAATCTCTATATTCTTGTCGTTGATCTTGACTCCTTGCAGGCGGTACACATCCTGGATCTCATCGAGGAGATAACGGGCCAGTTCCTTTTCCCCCTTAATGGCGAGCAGGTCGTGTGGGTTGAGGACGCCTTCCATCAGGGGTTCACCTTCGGTCACCCTTTCTCCTTCCTGAACCGTAACATGCTTCCCTTTGGGGAGGAGATACTCCTTCTCCTCACCCCCACCTTCCGGGGTAATGATGATCTTTCTCTTGCCCTTGGCGTCCTTGCCGTAAGAAACGATACCTCTAATTTCACTGATCACGGCATATTCCTTAGGCTTTCGGGCCTCGAACAATTCCGCAACCCGGGGCAAACCTCCCGTGATATCCTTAGTCTTCGTTGTTTCCCTTGGGATCTTTGCCAGGATATCCCCCGGTTCTACGTGATCCCCTTCCGAGACGACAATATTGGCCCCCACCGACAGAAGATGGCGGGCCATCATATTCGTACCGGGGATTTTGGCTGTCTTTCCCTTGCTGTCCTTGATGGAGATACGCGGGCGCAAATCTGTGCCCTTGAATTCAACAATCACCTTCCGGGAAAGCCCTGTGACCTCATCGACGAGTTCCTGCATGGTCTTGCCTTCTATAATATCCCCGAACTTGACCGTTCCGCTCACCTCGGCAAGAATGGGAATGGCAAAGGGGTCCCACTCCGCGATGAGGGTACCGGCCTTTTCCTGTCCGGTTTTTTCATCGCGACCCGAACCCTGCACATAATCACCTTCCTTCACCTTCAAATGGGCCCCGTAAGGCACCGGGTAGCGTCCGCGACTCCGACCCTCTTCATCGACAATGTGCACCTCTCCGTTTCTGTTCATGACAACGAGGTCGCCCGTTTTACTCACGACGGTATGGAGATTCACGAACTTTACCTTCCCATCATGCCGTGACTGCAAGGTAGAGTGTTCTTCGAACCTTGCCGTCCCTCCAATATGGAACGTCCTCATGGTAAGCTGGGTACCGGGTTCACCAATGGACTGGGCAGCAATAATGCCTACGGCTTCCCCGATGTTAACCAGTCTCCCGTGGGCCAGATCACGGCCATAACACATGGCGCAGACGCCGAACTTGGACTTGCAGGTAAGGACCGAGCGTATGGCCACCCTCTCGATCCCTGCCTTATCTATTTTATCGGCCAAGGTTTCGTCTATCTCTTGGTTGGCATGGACTATAATCTCACCCGTGTACGGATCCCTTATATCCTCCAGCGCCACGCGGCCCAGGACACGTTCGCCGGCCGTTTCTATAATCTCTCCACCCTCCATCAGGGCCGAAACATAAATCCCATCGATGGTTCCGCAATCAAGTTCCGTTACTATACAATCCTGGGCTACATCCACGAGGCGCCTCGTGAGGTAACCGGAGTTGGCCGTCTTCAAAGCCGTATCGGCCAATCCCTTCCTCGCTCCGTGAGTGGAAATGAAGTACTGAAGTACCGTCAGCCCCTCGCGGAAGTTAGAGGTAATGGGTGTTTCTATGATCTCACCGGAGGGTTTCGCCATCAGCCCCCTCATGCCGGCCAGCTGCCTTATCTGGAGCGCCGAACCACGGGCACCGGAATCTGCCATCATATAGATGGGATTGAATCCTTCCGTTCTCCCCTTCTCGCCGTTTTCGATGCTGGCCTCCGAAGCGGCAATGCCACCCATCATTTCCGCGGCAATCCTTTCCGTCGCTTGTGCCCAAATATCTATGACCTTGTTATACCTTTCGCCATCGGTTATGAGACCGTCCATGTACTGTTTTTGAATCTTTTGAACCTCGCGATCCGCTTTTTCTACAATCTCCCTCTTGCTTTCCGGGATCACCATGTTCCGAATGGCAATGGAAGCGCCGGAGATGGTGGCATACTTGAACCCCAAATCCTTCAAGCGGTCGGCAAGAATCACCGTTTTCTTCGCCCCACAGGTGCGGTAACACTGGTCGATGAGATTGGCGAGCTCCTTTTTCTTCATGACGCGGTTAATGAGATCGAAGGGTAGTTCCTTGGGCACTATTTCCCACAGCAGGATGCGCCCCGCCGTTGTGTCCTTTCTTTCTCCGTTAATCCGCACCTTGATGCGGGCATGGAGATCCACCTCACCGTTATCCAAAGCGCTTATGACCTCTTCCGGCCCGGAAAAGACGATTCCCTCTCCCTTTACCTTGGCCCGGGCCCGCGTGAGATAGTAGATGCCGAGAACGATGTCCTGGTTGGGATTGATAATGGGCTTCCCATGCGCCGGGGACAGGATGTTATTCGTGGACATCATGAGAACCCGGGCTTCCGTGCGGGCCTCCACGGAGAGGGGCACATGCACCGCCATCTGATCACCGTCAAAGTCCGCATTGAAAGCGGGGCACACGAGGGGATGAAGCTGAATTGCCTTCCCCTCGATGAGGACCGGTTCAAAAGCCTGAATGCCTAACCGATGCAAGGTCGGCGCCCGGTTCAAAAGGACAGGGTATTCCTTTACGACCTCGTCCAGGGCATCCCACACGTCCGCCGTTTCTTGCTCTACCCTTTTTTTGGCGCTTTTCACCGTGGTGACGATGCCCTTTTCCATGAGGCGATTGTAAACGAAGGGCTTGAAGAGCTCGAGGGCCATAATCTTCGGCAAGCCGCACTGATGCAATCTCAAATCAGGTCCCACCGTGATTACCGACCGGCCGGAATAATCTACCCTTTTCCCCAGGAGATTCTGGCGGAATCGCCCCTGCTTACCCTTCAGCATGTCGGAAAGGGACCTGAGGGGCCGCTTGTTGGTGCCCGTAATAGCCCGACCACGCCTGCCGTTATCGAAGAGAACATCCACGGCTTCTTGAAGCATGCGCTTCTCGTTCCGGATAATGATCTCCGGCGCATTCAGCTCGATCAATCTCTTTAGTCGGTTGTTGCGATTTATCACCCGCCGATACAGGTCGTTCAGATCCGAGGTGGCGAATCGCCCCCCATCGAGAGGTACCAGCGGCCTCAAATCAGGGGGAATAACAGGCAGCACGGTCAGAATCATCCATTCGGGGCGGTTCCCCGACTTCTTCAGTGCCTCGATGACCTTCAGGCGCTTGATAAGCTTCTTTTTTTTCGCATCGGAAACGGATGACTTTATTTCCTCCCGAAGCTCCTTATCCACCTTATCGAGGTCAACTTCTTCTAAAAGAGTCCGGATGGCCTCTGCTCCGATCCCCACCTTAAAGGCATCTGGCCCGTACTGTTCCTTGAGCTCGTTTACCTCCTCCTCCGTGAGGAGCTCCATCTTTCTCAAGGGCGTTTTGCCCGGATCCATGACGATCCACGATTCAAAGTAGAGGACCTTCTCCAACTCCTTCAACGTGAGGTCGAGGACGCTCCCGATCCTACTGGGCAGGCTCTTGAGAAACCAAATATGGGCAACCGGTGCCGCCAGCTTGATATGCCCCATCCGCTCACGCCGCACCTTAGATTGAATAACTTCCACCCCGCACTTTTCGCAGATCACCCCGCGGTGCTTCATCCGCTTGTACCGTCCGCAATGACATTCATAGTCCTTAATGGGACCGAAGATCTTCGCACAGAAGAGACCGTCCTTTTCCGGCTTGAAGGTGCGGTAGTTAATCGTTTCCGGTTTCTTCACCTCACCGCTACTGTTGGGGCGGGCCGACCACTCCAATATCTTTTCCGGCGAGGCAATGGAAATCCTAATGGCATTGAACCTAATAGGATCTTTTGGTTTTTCGAAATATGTGAAAACGTCTTCCACAGTTTTTCTCCTTAAACGTTAATCTTCTTCGATTAATTCCACATCCAGGCAGAGGCTCTGGAGCTCTTTGACCAGAACGTTGAAAGACTCCGGAAGCCCCGGCTCTAATGTGTGTTCCCCTTTGACGATGGCCTCGTATATCCTCGTCCTGCCGGCCACGTCATCGGACTTCACCGTCAAGAATTCCTGGAGGGAATAGGCGGCACCATAGGCTTCCATCGCCCATACCTCCATTTCCCCGAGGCGCTGACCACCGAACTGGGCCTTGCCACCCAAAGGCTGTTGCGTGACCAGCGAGTAAGGACCGATAGAACGGGCATGTATCTTATTATCCACGAGGTGGTGGAGTTTCAACATGTAAATCATGCCCACGGTAATTTCCTGCTCAAAAGGTTCCCCCGTGCGTCCATCGAAAAGGATGGTCTGGCCACTTTTGGGCAAACCGGCCAGCTTAAGCATATCGACGATTTCGTTCTCATTGGCCCCGTCAAAAACAGGGGTTACCATCGGGATGCCGTGGCGGAGCCTACGGGCAAAGGCCTTTATCTCCTCGTCCGAGGCCTCGTCTATGAACCTATCCGTCTCCGGCGAAGAGTAGATCGCTTTTAGCTCTTTTTTCAGCTGGTCTATATCTCCTGATCGACTGAGGAGCTCGCCGATCTTCTCCCCCAAGCGGCGGGATACCCACCCTAAGTGGGTCTCCAATATCTGCCCCACGTTCATGCGGGAAGGTACGCCCAGGGGGTTGAGCACGATATCCACCGGTGTCCCATCTGCAAAATAGGGCATATCTTCTTCCGGCAGGATGCGAGAAAGGACGCCTTTATTCCCGTGTCTTCCCGCCATCTTGTCTCCCACCGAGAGCTTCCTCTTGACGGCCACATAAACCTTGACCATCTTTATCACCCCGGGGGGCAGCTCGTCTCCCGCCTGTAGCTTTTCTACCTTTTGCTCGAAGTAGGCCTGAATAAACTCCTTCCTCCTCTTCAGGCCGTCGAACAGGGCGGTAACCTTCGCTTCCGTTTCTTCATCGGCAAGAGATATATCTTTCCAGTAGTCGAAGGGGATGGTCGCCAGGACCTCTTCCGTCAGGACATCCCCTTTTTTCAGGACAATCTTTTTCTTTTTCGGATCCGTAAACTTGGCGCTCACTTCCTTCCCGATAATCATTTCCTTTACACGCCTCTTTACGGATTCTTCGATGATGCGTATCTCGTCATCCCGGTCCTTTTTCAAATCTTCAATGGCCTCTTCCTCGATCTTCTGGGTGCGGTAATCCTTTTCGATCCCTTTGCGGGTGAAGATCTTGGCGTCGATGACGGTGCCTTCTACTCCCGGCGGCACCCGCAAGGATGTATCCCGAACATCGCTCGCTTTTTCCCCGAAGATGGCCCGAAGTAGCTTCTCTTCCGACGAGAGCTGTACTTCCCCCTTCGGGGTTACCTTTCCCACGAGGATGTCTCCCGGTTTTACGTAAACCCCCATCCGGACGATGCCGCTGTCGTCGAGATTTCTCAATGCCTCCTCGCCTACATTGGGGATGTCTCGGGTAATCTCCTCTTTCCCCTGTTTCGTATCCCTGGCCATCACCTCGAACTCTTCGATGTGGATGGAGGTGTAGATATCTTCTTTAACGATCCTTTCGCTCACCAGAATGGAATCCTCGTAGTTATAGCCGCCCCAAGACATGAAGGCCACGAGGACATTGCGCCCTAAGGCCAGGGCCCCTTGATCCGTCGCGGGACCGTCGGCGATTATATCCCCCTTCTTTACCCGATCACCCTTATTGACGAGACTCCGCTGGTTGAAACACGTATCCTGATTCGATCTCTGGTACTTCACGAGGTTGTAGATGTCTACGCCCACATCCAGCCCGTCTTCTTCCACCCCGTCGCACTTGATGACGATGCGGGACGCATCCACGCTTTCCACCACCCCGTCTCTGCGGGCCACCACCACCGCGCCGGAATCCCTGGCTACGATGGGTTCCATACCCGTGCCGATGAGAGGAATGGCAGGGCGCATGAGGGGTACCGCCTGCCTCTGCATGTTGGACCCCATGAGGGCACGGTTGGCGTCGTCGTGTTCCAGGAAGGGAATCAGGGTGGCCGCCACCGACACGAGCTGGTTGGGCGATACGTCCATGAGGCCCACTTCCTCGGGCTCCACCAGGGGGAAGTCTCCTCCCTTGCGCACCGTAATCAACTCCCCGACCAGCCTGCCCTCTTTATCCACGGGCCAATCAGCCGGGGCAATGTAGTAGTCTTCCTCCTCCATAGCTGTAAGGAAGCGGATCTTATCCGTAAGTTTCCCATTTTCCACGACCCGATAGGGGGTTTCGATGAAACCAAATTCGTTTACCCGGGCATAGGTGCTCAAAGAAACGATGAGACCTATATTGGGTCCTTCCGGCGTTTCTACGGGGCATATGCGACCATAATGGCTGGGATGCACGTCCCGGACCTCGAATCCGGCCCGTTCCCTGGTCAACCCGCCCGGGCCCAGGGCAGAAAGACGCCTCTTGTGGGTGATCTCCGAAAGAGGATTCGTTTGGTCCATGAATTGAGACAACTGGGAACTACCAAAAAATTCATTGACGACGGCGGTAACGGGCTTGGCGTTCACCAGATCGTGGGGCATGAGGGTCTCTATGTCGTGAAGCGTCATCTTCTCCTTGATGGCCCTCTCCATGCGCACCAGTCCGATCCGGAACTGATTTTCCACCAGCTCGCCCACGGAACGGACCCGCCGGTTGCCCAGGTGATCAATATCGTCCACCGAGCAGTCGCTGGCGCCGTTTTTCAAATCGAGGAGGTATTTGACCGCGGCCAGGATATCCTCGTTCCTTAGCACTGTCACATCTGTGGGTACATCGAGGCGGAGTTTGTAGTTCATCTTCGCCCTGCCCACGTTGGACAGGTCGTAGGTATCTGGGTCAAAAAAGAGGCTATGGAAGAACGCCGTGGCCGTCTCCGGCGTGGGGGGATTGCTCGGCCTCAAGCGTCGGTAAATTTCGATTATGGCGTCTTCCTTGCTTTCCAGTTTATCGACGAGCAACGTCTCCCGGATGGAGGCATTGGACTTATCCTCGTCCAGGTGGATAAAATAGAGTTCCTTAATATCCCTCTTTTTAATCTCTTCCACGTCCTGGGCCGTGATTTCCTCGTTGCACCGACGCACCACTTCGCCCGTTTGTGGATCCTTGACGTCACGGGAGAGGATCTTTCCGATCAAGGCCTCTTCCTCGATGGGGACGAATTTCACGCCCGCCTCGGTCATCCGGCGCAAGGACAATTTATTGATCTTTCTTCCCTTCTTGACGATGACCTCTTTTGTTTTGGGGTCTTCTATGTCGAGCGGGGCCTTCTCACCGAGGAGGGCCTCTCCTACCATCATCATGAATTGATCGTCTTCCTTGACGACGTGTTCTATTTCATAGAAGTAGTTGAGGATGAACTCCGTATCGTTGCCCAGGGCCTTAAGTAAGACCGTTACGGGCATTTTACGCCTCCGATCGATACGGACGTGGAGAATGTCTTTCGAATCAAACTCAAAATCAAGCCACGAGCCCCTGATGGGGATCACGCGAGCCGAATAGATAACCTTACCACTCGTTAAAGTCTTGCCCTTATCGTGGTCGAAAAAAATACCCGGCGAACGATGAAGCTGGCTTACGATAACCCTTTCCGTCCCGTTGACAATAAAAGTCCCCTTCTCCGTCATCAACGGAATCTCACCGAAATATATCTCCTGTTCCTTTATGTTGCTGATCTGTCTCTGTTGGGTTACAGGATCCACATCGAACACGAGAAGGCGCACGACGATCCTTAAGGGAGCGGCATAGGTCATCCCCTTTTGCATACATTCCTTCTCGTCGTATCGGGCCTCCCCGATCTTATAACTTACGAACTCCAGGGAGCATTTTTTACTGTAATCCGAGATGGGGAAAACACTTTTGAAGGCCCCCTGCAGGCCGAAATTTCCCCGTTTATCCGGTTCCACGTCCTTCTGAAGAAACTTTTCATAGGACTTGACCTGGATATCGATGAGATTGGGTATATCGATAACCTTCCTAATACGACCGAATACCTTTTTCAGTTCAATCATAATTACCTTTCATTTCGCAATTTTTTATTTTCTATAAAAAGCATACAAGTTGCCCACTTCTGCCGGTGGGCAACTTGTGCACGTTTTTATTTTTTTCATCTGTCGTCGTCGCTATTTAATCTCGACCGTTCCGCCGACTTCTTCTATCTTTTTCTTTATCTCCGCCGCCTCGTCTTTGGAGACACCCTCTTTAATCGGCTTGGGCACCCCTTCTACGAGGTCTTTCGCTTCCTTCAACCCGAGTCCCGTAATCGCCCTTACCACCTTGATGACCTGGATTTTCTCCGCCCCAAAGCCGGTAAGGATCACGTCAAACTCGGTCTTCTCCTCGGCCTGTTCTGCCGGTGCCGCTCCCGGAGCAGCCGCCGCCGCCACGGCCACCGGTGCGGCGGCCGAGACCCCAAATCTTTGTTCCAATTCTTTAACGAGCTCGGAGAGCTCCAATACCGTCATATTCTCTATGAATTTTATCACATCTTCTTTCGTAATGGCCATTTTCTCCTATCCCTTTCCAAAAGATTAGTTTAGTTTTTCTTTCTTTTCTCGATAAGCATGCAAAACCTGCACAAAGCTCCTCGGTACGGCGCTCAGCACATGGACCAGGGATCCCTGAGCGGCTACCATAACGGACAACAATTTCCCCAGGAGCACTTCCCTGCTTGGAAGCTGCGCCAGGGCCTCCAGCTCATCCTTCGTGAGGAGTCTGCCGCCGAGAACGCCTATCTTTACGTTAAGCTCTGCGTTCTTCTTGGCGAAATCCGAAAGCACCTTGGCGGCCTCCACCGGATCTCCGCTCGTCAAGACCAACGCGAGGGGACCCTTAAGGTAATCGCGAAGGACGCTCATCTGAGTGCCTTCCGAGGCAATCCTCAGGAGGGTGTTTTTCACTACCCGCATTTCCGCCGAGGCATTCCTGAGACCGCGTCTAAGAGCCGTCATGCGCTCCACATCAAGGCCGCTGTACTCGGCCAGTACGGCCAGGTTGAAATCTTTTAACCTTTCGTGGAGCTCTTGTACTACTTGCGCCTTCTCCTTTCGATCCAACCTCCAACCTCCTTTCTACGAAATTACGGCGTCGGCATCGAAAGTCCGAGATGAGCAGGTTTCAGAAGAGATGATCAGCATTTCCATGGGAAAGGTATCTCGCATCACACGTCGTCTCGGCAGGCCGGCCTTCGCCGTTTAAACTTCCGTACCCGCTGTCTCAGACGATCGGCCTGGTTCCGTTTATATATTCCTTACCTCCAGGGGATCGACCTTGACCCCTGGCCCCATCGTGGAGGACAGGGCAATACTCTTCAAATACGTACCTTTACTCGACGCCGGCTTCAATTTTATAATCGTCTCCAAGAGGGCCAAAATGTTTTCGCGCAATTTATCCGGACCGAAGGAGACCTTGCCCACCGGTGAGTGGACGATTCCTGCCCTCTCCACGCGGAATTCTACTTTACCGGCCTTCAATTCCTTGACCGCCCGGCCCACGTCAAATGTAACGGTACCGACCTTGGGGTTGGGCATCAGCCCTCGGGGCCCCAAAATCTTTCCCAATTTTCCCACACTACCCATCATGTCAGGGGTCGCCACCACCCGATCGAATTCAAGCCAACCACCCTTGATCTTTTCTATATACTCATCGCCCCCCGCATAGTCGGCCCCCGCGTCCAGTGCCTCCTTCTCCTTCTCGCCCTTGGCAAAGACCAGGACCCGCACCGGCTTTCCCAGCCCATGGGGAAGTACCACGCTACCCCTTACCATTTGATCGGCGTGCTGGGGATTAACGCCGAGGCGAATGGCCGCCTCCACGGTTTCGTCGAATTTGGCATAGGCCGTCTTTACCACAAGGTCAATCGCCTCGTTCAAGCTATACTTCTTACCCGGTACGATAAGCTTCTTAGCCTCGATCCATTTCTTTCCTCTCTTCGACATGACAACCACCTTACCCTTCTATAACGATGCCCATGGATTTGGCCGTTCCTTCGATGATGCGAATGGCCGCCTCCATATCTACGGCATTCAAATCCTTAAACTTGAGGCGGGCAATTTCCTCGATCTGCTTTGCCGTTACCTTACCCACCTTTTCCTTCTTGGGGTCACTGGAGCCCTTGGCGATCTTCGCCGCCTGCTTCAGAAGCACGGAGGCGGGAGGCGTTTTGGTCACGAAAGTAAAAGACCTATCCGCATATACGGTAATAACCACCGGAATTACCGTACCCTCCTGGCTCTGCGTCATGGCGTTGTATGCCTTACAGAACTCCATGATATTTACGCCATGTTGCCCTAATGCCGGCCCTACCGGAGGCGAAGGGGTCGCCTTCCCCGCTTTCAACTGGAGTTTAATATTCGCTATCACTTTCTTGGCCATATATCACACCCACCTTGGTTATTTTATATCGGGGTCACCTGAATGAAATCCAACTCTACCGGCGTGGACCGCCCGAAGATACTCACGTTTACCCTCAACTTGCCCTTTTCCGGCTTCACTTCGTCGATCACGCCGTCAAAATTCGTGAAGGGGCCATCGATAATCTTAACATGGTCACCCACCTCGAACTTGAACTTCGGCTTGGGCTTCAGGGTGCCCTCATCGATTCTCCTTCTCAATACCTCCACATCTTCATCCGGGATGGGTACCGGTCGATCCTTGCTCCCGATAAAACCCGTGACCTTGGGCGTGTTTTTCACCAGATGCCACGTCTCATCATTCAGTTCCATCCGCACGAGAATATAGCCCGGGAAAAACTTCCTCTTCGAGGTCTTCTTCTCCCCCGCCACGAGCTCCTCGATATTTTCCTCCGGGATGAGGATATCGGAGAAGAACTCCTGCTTTCCGGCTGCCTGCACCCGTTCCATGAGGGATAGTTTCACCCTGTTCTCGAAACCGGAATAAGTATGGACAACGTACCAGCGGTGGGCCATCACCTCATCCCAAAATAAGCTTCATCAGTTTCACAAGGCCGAAATCCACAAGCCCGAGAAAAATGGAAACGACAAAGACCACGACGATAACCACCATGGTCGAGGCCAGGGCCTGTTTTCTCGTCGGCCACGTCACCTTCTTTAACTCCGCCTTGGCGTCGAGCAGAAAGGCCTTTATCCTCCCTACCCAATCTCTTACTTTATCCCAAAAAGGTCCCATGTTCACTCTCTTAAAAAATGGCAGGCCAGGAGGGACTCGAACCCCCAGCTTCCGGATTTGGAGTCCGGCGCTCTAGCCATTAGAGCTACTGGCCTGTGCCACCACCTATTTCGTTTCCCGGTGAACGGTGTGAGTCCGACAAAACTTACAGTACTTCTTGAGCTCCAACCGCCCCTGAATCGTTTTCTTGTTCTTCGTCGTCGTATAGTTCTTCTGCTTACACTCCGTGCAAGCCAACGTAATTATCGTTCTCATACATCACGCCTTTCTTCATTATCTGGAGCCCACGACCAGGATTGAACTGGTGACCTCATCCTTACCAAGGATGTGCTCTGCCTACTGAGCTACGTGGGCTGCCCTCCCAGCCAGCCATTCGGAGGGTTATGGAGCGGGAAACGGGATTCGAACCCGCGACCCTCAGCTTGGAAGGCTGATGCTCTAGCCACTGAGCTACTCCCGCTTTAACTCTCCCCTCACAAAAGCCCTACCCTCGGGCATGTATCAGTGGTGGAGGGGGGAGGATTCGAACCTCCGAAGGCTGAGCCGGCAGATTTACAGTCTGCTCCCTTTGACCGCTCGGGAACCCCTCCATAAAACCGGTATACACTGAAAGCTGGCGATGGGACTCGAACCCGCAACCTGCTGATTACAAATCAGCTGCTCTACCCGTTGAGCTACGCCAGCATATTCATGAATAATTCAAAGAACTTAAAAAATATCAAAAATAAAAGCACCTGCCATACAAGATGCGAATTGTGAATACTAATTTTTTAATCTCCCTTTGTCAAGAATTTTTCTCCCTTCGCCACCAAGTACCCTGGGGGGTATCGATGACCTCCACCCCCATCTGTTTCAAACGGGCCCTAATCTCGTCGGCCTCTCGCCACTTCTTTTCCCTTCTCAATGCCTCTCTCTGGGCCAATAACTTTTCTATATCGGCCCGCTTATGTTCCTCCGGAAAATCGAAAATCCCGAGCACACTATCCATGACCCTCAGAAATTCCAGGATCCGGGCCTTCTCCTGGGCGGACAGGGTATTCCTTTCGATGGTTTTGTTTACCTTCTTCACAAAGGTAAAAAAGCTCGCCATAGCCCCAGCCACGTTCAGGTCATCATCCATCGCTTCATGGAACCCCTGGCGCAAGTCGTAGAGCCATTGTTCGGCCTCCCCTTCCCCTTTTCCCGGGGAGAGCGAACAAATTCTGTTTACAAAATGGTCGATCCTCCTCAAGGTGTTCCGGGCCATGATCAGTGTGGCAGGCGAGTAATTTAAAGGCTTTCGGTAGTGGGTCATAAGGAGGAATAACCTCACCTCTCGTCCAGAAAATCCCCTCTCTTCCAATTCGGACAGGGTCACGCAATTGGCAAGGGAGCGAGACATTTTCTTTCCCTCCACCATGACCAGGGCAGCATTTACCCAATGATCGGCCAGGGGTCGGCCCGTTAAGGCCTGGCCAATGGCCAGGACGTTTTCGCAGTGGGGAAAGAGGATATCTTCTCCCCCCACGTGGACATGGAAGTGATCTCCCAAATACTTAATGGCCATGGCGGCACATTCCACATGCCAGCTCGGCCTTACGGCCCCCCACTTGGTAGAGTAGTAAACGCCCTGTTTTAGTTCATTTAAGGTCGCCCTCTTCAGAAGGGTGAAATCCACGGGGCTATCCTTCTCATAATCATCGAAATCCACCGTTTTCCCCGATCGTACTTGCCGTAAGTCGATGTTGGATAGGCTGCCGTAAGAATCCAGCTTGGAGATATCGAAATAAACGGAATGAAGCTTCTCGTAAGCAAATCCCTTGTCCTCGAGTTTCTCTACCATCTTCAGCATCTCATCCACATGTTCGCTGGCGCGAGGATAAACGGCGTCCGCCACGACCCTCAGTTTTTTCAAATCGGAGAAAAAGATCTCCATGTACCTTTCGGCATAGCTCTTTATCTCCACCCCCTCTTTAATAGCGCCTTGGATCGTCCGGTCGGCAAGATCGATGATGTTGGTCAGATTCTTCACCTTGTAGCCGCGATAAACAAGGTAGCGACGCAGAAGATCGGAGACAACAAAACGACGGTAACTCCCGAGATGGGGCACATCGTGCACGGTAGGGCCGCACGTGTGCATCAAGATTTCACCTTGCAGACCGGGTTTCAACCTCTCTTTAGTACGGGTCAGGGCATTATAGAGAGAAACGGGGCACACCTCTTCCTGCACGAAGAGATCGGTGCTCAAGTATCTTTCTCCCCCATCGGGGAAGATGACCACGATCACTCCTTCTTCCATTTCCTTTGCCTTTTGGGCCGCCACATGCATAGCCGCCCCGGAACTCATGCCTACAAAGAGTCCCTCCTCTCTTACCAACCTTCTCGCCATGGCAAAGGCTTCTTCATCGAGGATGTTGACCTTTTCATCCAGGCGTCTACGGTCGTATATCCCCGGCCGATAAGACTCTTTCATATTCTTCAGGCCCTGGATGCGGTGCTTCAGGTAGGGCTCCACGCCAATAATCTTGATGGCGGGGTTTAATTCCTTGAGGCGACGAGAAAGCCCCATGGCCGTTCCCGTCGTACCCAAGGCCACCACCACGGCATCTATTTGTCCCCCCGTCTGCTGCCAAATTTCCTCCGCCGTGCCTTCGTAATGGGCCCGTACGTTGTCTAAATTGTTGAACTGATCGGTGCAAAAGTACTTGCCGGGGTTTTCCCTGAGCAAGCGATAAGCCACCTCGATGGCCCCATCCGTCCCCAAATGGGCGGGGGTCAAAACGAGCTCGGCTCCCAAGGCCCGAAGGATCTTTTTCCGCTCCTCACTCACCCCTTCAGACATGGTAAGGCAGAGGCGATAACCTTTGGCCGCCGCCACCAGGGCAAGGCCGATGCCCGTATTGCCGCTCGTTGCTTCGAGGATCGTCATCCCCGGCTTCAACTCTCCCCGCCTTTCCGCCCCTTCAATCATATAAAGGGCAGTCCGGTCCTTGATGGATCCTCCCGGATTGAAGCTCTCCATTTTGGCGAGGATTTTTACCCTCTTATTGGGGTTTAGGCGCCGGATCTCAACCAGTGGGGTATGGCCGATGGCTTCTAAAATGCTTTGATAAAAAGATTGCTCCATGGCCCTTTAACTGTCGAACCGGACATGGGGTATTTTTATAAACTCCACCCCTTCTTCTTTCAGGGTTTCTTCTTCTTCGGGAGTGGTCGTTCCCTTGATATTGCGCTTCTCCTCCTCCCCATAATGAATCTTCAAGGCCACCTCGGCAAACCTCTCCCCGACGTCTTCGAAATGGCGGTCTATGTAATCGTGTATCAAGGCGAGATACTTGAGGGGAGAAATCTCGTTTTTCGGCCGAGATTTCTCCTTCATGATAGATACCGCCGAAGGCAGACGCCTGGTATTCACACTACCACAGATGGGGCAGGAGATAAGGTTACTTTTTTCCTGTTCCTCAAAGGCGGCCAGATCCTTGAACCAACCCTCGAATTTATGGCCCCGTTCACATTCCAAATCGAAGATAATCATCTATCACCCGTCCTTGTTTCGTTGTCACAAAAAAATATAGACACGATTTTCTTTTTTTTATAATAAAAAAAGAGTCGGGATGTGGCCCAGCTGGGTAGGGCACTGCGTTCGGGACGCAGGGGTCGCGCGTTCAAATCGCGCCATCCCGACCATTTTTATCCGCCGACCACGGATGCCATCTTGAAGATGGGGAGGTACATGGCGATAATCATCCCCCCCACGACACCCCCGAGAAAGACCATCATGAAAGGCTCCAAGAGAGAAGTCATGGCTTCTACGGCGGCGTCCACTTCGTCATCGTAGAAATCGGCTATCTTCGCGAGCATCTGATCGAGAGCACCGGTTGCCTCCCCCACGGCTATCATCTGCACCACCATGGGAGGGAAGATGCCCGTCTCCGCTAAGGGTTCGGCAATAGGCTTCCCTTCAGAAATGCTCTTTCGTACATTCATCAAGGCCTGTTCGATGATCACATTCCCCGCCGTCTTGCTCACAATGGCCAGCCCCTCCAAGATGGGGACGCCGCTCGACATCATGGTAGACATGGTCCGGGTGAACTTGGCCACGGCCACCTTCTTCAACAGGGGGCCGAAGACAGGGGATTTCAGGACCAAGCCGTCGAGCATGAATCGCCCCTTTTCTGTATTCTTAAACCGATTGAAGGCGATACCTATCGCCACCACGATCCCCACCATATATAAGATGTAACTCTGGACGAAAGCACTGGCATTCACGAGAAACTGGGTCGGGGCGGGCAGTTCACCTCCCATACCCTCGAACATCTTCTGGAATACGGGAATTACCTTGAGCAGAAGGAGGGTAACGACGCCGAGGGAGATCACGAGCACGCTGGCCGGATAAGTCATGGCCCCTTTCACCTTCGACTTCAACTTCATGGCCTTTTCCATGTAATTGGAGAGTCTCTGCAAGATCACGTCCAGAATGCCGCCGCTTTCCCCCGCGGCGACAAGATTGACGAAGAGTTCATCAAATATCTTGGGGTATTTCTTTAGGGCATCCGTCAAGGTAGAGCCGCCTTCGATATCTTCCTTGATGGCCTTGATCACCTTTTTGAAAGTCTTGTTCTGCTCCTCCTGTCCCAAGAGTTCGAGACACTGGATCAAGGGAAGGCCCGCATTGATCATGGTGGCAAAGATCCGCGCAAACACCACGACGTCCTTTTCCTTAACCTTCGGTTGGAGAAAGGTTAGATATTCGGAGATATCCTTGGGCTTTTCCTTGACATTTAAGGTTCTGTACCCCTGACGACGAAGGATCCCCCTGACCGTGGCCTCATCGGGGCCTTCCATCTCCCCTTTCCGGGTTTCACCCTTCCTCGTCGTCGCTTCCCATACAAAGGTCGGCATCTCAACCCATCCGTCTTAAGTGAGAAAATATTTTGTAAAGAACGATACCCGTCGCCACCGATACGTTGAGGGAGTTGATTTCACCTATCATAGGAATGGAAAAAAGGAAATCCGCTTTTTCCTTCAAAAGCCTCCTTATGCCCTGACCCTCCCCACCGACGATAAGTACCACATTACCTGGGAAATCCATTTCTTCCAACTCTTTTTTTGCTTCCGCCTCGGCAGCATATACCCAGAAACCGTTGGCCTTTAAAATCTCAAGGGCCCTTGCCAAGTTCGTTTCCTTGGCCACGGGGAGATAGTAGGCGGCCCCGGCGGAGGCCTTGACCACCGTCGCTGTCACTTCTGCCGCCCGCCGGTCAGGAATAACGAGGCCATTTGCCCCCAGGCAGTAGGCAGTTCTGATAATGGCCCCCAAATTGTGAGGGTCCGTCACGTGATCCGCTACGACAACGAGGTTTCCTGCCATCCCTGGACGGCGGTTAGCCATCACTTCGTCAAGGGAAGCATAACCGTAGCCCGCCACAAGCCCCACGATCCCCTGATGGGCCACCCGCCCCACCAGTTTCTCCAGATAGGCACGTTCCCTTACGGTGACCTGCACCCCGGCTTCTTCCGCCAGGCGATGAATTTCCTCTATTTCTTTTCCCCCCCGGCCACGGGCGATGACAATACCCGTTAAACTTCCCGAATGGGCTTTGAGAAACTCCCTTACGGGATTTACGCCGTAGATGGTTGGCATGGCTTTCGTTCTTCCCAGCCTCGGGCAATCTCTTCGACCAACGCCTCCGCCATGGCTACAGGGTCCGCGGCCATCCGGATAGGCCGGCCAACCACGATGTAATCTGCCCCTGCGGCGATGGCCTCCCTGGCCGAGAGGGTTCTTTTCTGATCGTCTCCCCGGATTTCGCCTTGCCCTCTCACCCCGGGCGTGACGAGGACAAAGTTTTCACCTGTCACCTTCCTTACGACCTCTATCTCCCGAGGAGAGCAAACCACTCCATGAACCCCTGCTTTTTTCGCGATGGTCACCAATTTCGTTACCAACTCTGGAACCGAAAGGTTAAATCCCACCTGGGTGAGGTCTTTATCCGTGAGGCTCGTAAGAACCGTCACGGCCAGTACCAAGGGCGCCTTCACGTGTAAGGCTTCCGCTTGACGAGAAGTGGCGACCACGGCCTCTTTTATCATTTCTTCCCCGCCTAAGGCGTGGATATTGAACATATGAACGCCTAAACCTACGGCCCCTTCGCAAGCCCGGGCTACGGTCGAAGGTATGTCGTGGAACTTAAGGTCCAGGAATACTTCCGCCCCTTCCTTCCTCACGGCTTCCACGATCGGCGGCCCAAAGCGGGTGAAGAGCTCCTTTCCGATCTTGAATACCCCCACCTGCCCTTTCAACCGCCTCACCCAGGCCATGACCCCGGCGAAATCCTCGCTTACATCGAGGGCAAAGATAAGCCTTAAGCGGGGGTCATCACTCTGTATCATCTTCGTCATCGATGAATTCCGTGTGGTCTTCGATGGGCTTGAAATTGTCCTTTGTGTTTATCAGATACTCAGGATGGGCATAAGTCACCTTCCCCGCTGCAATCTCCCTTAAAGCGGTGACTATTTCCCTGTTATTGGACTGTACCAGGGGTTTGGCCCCCTTGAGAAGTTGTTTGGCCCTGTTGGAAGCGAGAAGCACCAGGGCAAATCTATTTTTCGCCTCCTTTAGGGCATCCTCGACGGTAATTCTTGCCATTTCTTATCCTCCTTGCCTTGTCAGAAAATCTTTTATGCGTGCTTCTAAACGTGAGCGACGGCTTTTCTCCGCTCGATAGATAGCTTTGAGTGTTTCTACCGCTTCATCCAGCCTATCGTTAAAAATCACATAATCATACCAAAAAATGGATTTAATTTCATCCAGGGCCTGGTTAAACCTCCTTTCGATCACCTCGGGACTTTCAAATCCCCTTTTACCCAACCGACTCCTCAGCTCCCTAAGATCGGGAGGAAGGATAAAGACGAAGACCCCATCGGGATAGTGCTCTTTGATGGCCTGTGCCCCCCGAAATTCTACATCCAGCATTACATCCCGACCGCGACTCAGCTTCTCCTCCAGGTCTTTCCCGGATGTACCGTAGTAATGATCGTAATTTATGACCCACTCGATGAATTCTCCCCTCTCTATCCGGGTCTTAAATTCCTCCTCCGAAATGAAATGATAGTCCCTTCCATCCTCCTCACCGGGACGGCGCGGCCTCGTCGTGTAAGAGACGGAGAAATCGAGGTGCGGAAAGGCTTTCAATACCTGACGGCAGATGGTGGTCTTCCCCGTGCCCGAAGGGGCCGAGACGATAAGAAGCAATCCCCGCTCACTCAACGTTCTGCACCTGTTCCCTCAATTTGGCCAGTTCACTCTTCACCTCAATTACCAGCCTGCCGATTTCCCCATCGTTACTTTTTGCGCCTAAGGTGTTTATTTCTCGCATCATTTCTTGAATAAGGAAATCGAGTTTTCTCCCTACCGTCTGGCCCTCGGCAATGAGGGAGGATAGCTGATCCAAATGGCTGGCCAGCCGCACCAGTTCCTCCGTGATATCACTTTTTTCTGCCATAATCGCCACTTCCTGATAGACGCGAGCTTCATCGCAAGGCTGGCTCCCTAAAAGCTCCTTGATCCGGTTTAGTAACCGCAGACGGTACTCCTGAATGACGTTCGGTGCCCGAACCGAAATGTCATCGAGAAGACCTCGAATCAAAGCCATCCGGGTGCGGATGTCCTTGGCCAGGGCCTCCCCTTCCGAAACCCTCATTGCCGTAAGGTTGAAGATAGCCTTTTCCAGCACCTCATCTAAGACGGCCCAGGGCACGGGCACCTGATTTAAATCCTCCACTTCGAAGATATCCCTCAAGTCCTTGAAGAAGGATAAATTTATCTCCCCCGGCAGGGCAAGCTCATCTTTCAGCTGGGAAAACAGCTGGAGGTACTCCCTTGCCTTCTTTAAATTGAGGCCGATTGCTCGATCGGAGTTCGTTTCGCTTTCAATCCTTACGGTAACATCCACCTTCCCGCGGGAAAACCGTTCCCCGATTTTTTTCTTTACGTCGATTTCGTAGGCCGAGAGGGACGGCGGGGTCCTCACGGTTACATCCAGGTAACGGTGATTGAGGGATTTCATCTCCACGACGACCTTCTTCCCTTCCCACAGGGTCTCCGATCGCCCGAATCCCGTCATGCTGAGTATCATTCCCCTTCCCTCTCCCTTCGAAGTTGCTCTACATATTTGGACCGAACCTTCCTCAAAAAATCCAAGATCTCCGGTGACCGGTAGTCGGGGTACGTCCAAGGTAAAAAAGAGAAATCCCCCCCTTGGTAGATGAGGGTGAGATCGGCATATACACCCCGCCCCAGGTAAGGTCTATGGGCATAGCCCTTGCCGGTAGCCAGGATGAAGTGGGCAAGAGCCATGTAGCCGGGATCAATATTGACCGTCCTTTTCCCTTCCTTTGCCCATTCCTCCTCCAGCTCCGTGGTCGTCACTTTAATGCCCGGCAAATTATCCGGGGGAACGAGGGGGGCAAAAGATACCATCCTTCTTGCCAGTCCGGCACCCATCTCCCTTTCATAGTAGTTCGTGTAATGGAAAGGGTAACAGCGACTAATTATATCCGGCTCGCCGAAACGGTGGGCCAGCGCTTCCATGACCTTCGCCATCATCGTTAGATCGGAAGAAAGAAGGCTCATGACGAGTTTTACCGGTGCCGGCCGCTTGAGCTTGCTCATAGTTACCTGTCGTTTCTGGTGGATCCCGAAATCTTAAGCACCCGCTTGAGCTCTTTCCGGGTCACGGTTGCCGTCCCCGTCTTTCCCACCACCACCCCGGCCGCTTTATTGGCGAGATAGGCCGCCTCCCGCAAATTTGCCCCCGAGGCCACGGCCAGGGCAAAGGTGCCGATTGCCGTATCACCGGCCCCTGTCACATCGAAGACCTCTCTGGCATCGGCGGGAAACTCGGTATGAACAGTAGAAGCCCCCTGTTCGAAGAGGCTCATGCCCTGTTCACCCCGGGTGATCAGGGCGGCCTGAAAGGCAAAGCGCTTCAGTAATTCCTCCCCGACCTTCATGAGAGAGCGACGATTGGCTATCTCCATCCCCGTTGCCCTTTCCGCCTCATGGTGGTTGGGCGTTATCACATGGGCCCCCTGATAGAAAGAAAAATCTGTCTTTTTGGGGTCTACACACAGCATCACTTGCGTGCCTGAAATCAATTTTTTTAGGCCCGTAAGGAGTTCCCTTGTCACCACCCCTTTATTGTAATCGGAGACGACAATGACATTGAGAGCCGGCAACAGCGACTCTATTCGGGCCAGCATCTTTTCCGTCGCACGCCGGCTTACTTCTTTCTTGCTCTCCCGATCAAACCTCACCACTTGCTGGCCATGGGCTACGATGCGCGTTTTTATCGTGGTCGGCCTTCCGAGCTCAACGACGATGCCTTCCGTATCGATATTCCTTCTCCCTAATTCCCCTAAAAGCCTCTCCCCCATCTCATCGGCCCCGACAATGCCCACTCCATAGACCTGGCCATCTAAGGACCTGATGTTGTTCATGACGTTGGCCGCTCCGCCCAACATGACACTATCTTCCTGGACTTCCACGACCGGTACTGGGGCTTCGGGGGAAATGCGGGCTACCTTCCCCCAGATGAAGTGATCCACCATGATGTCTCCCACGACGAGCACATGGGCGAAGGGGAACCGATCGATGATTTCTATGGCGCGCCTGTTACTTATCATCACCTTCCATCGGTCAACCTTTTACCAAAAGGCGGGTTTTACTAATAGGATAAAGCATTTTTGTCAATAATTTTCTTCAATTCGGCGGCAGGATGGGTGCCATCACCGATTCAACCATGAGTTTCTTGATCTCTTCTTCCGAGTACCGCTTCAAATTCCAGCTCCGAAGTGCATAGAGGGACATCTGAAAAACCATCATATTGGCGGAGAAAAAGGGATCTGTCACCTTAAAAAGCCCCTTTTCCACCCCTTTTTTCAAGATGCCTTCAAAAAAATTCACGAGGGCCCCCTCCGTCGCCAGGACCTTCTTCATAAAGCGAGGGGGAAGCACCCGCGTTTCACGATACATGAGAAGGATTTCCTTCCGGTACGTATAGATCATCTCCACCACCTTACGCACAGAGCGTTCCATCTGCACCAACGGGTCTTCGATTTCGAGGATCTTTTCCTTCTCGATCCATTGGGAAAAGGGTTCGTGATACATATAGAAGATGCGGCAGAGGATGTCTTCCTTGCTTTCGATATAATTGTAAAGGTTTCCCAAGTTTATCTTTGTCGCGCGGGCTATGTCCCGCATGGTCGTCTGGGCATAGCCCTTCTTGAAAAACAAACGGGCTGCCTTCTTTACGATATGCATCTGTCTTTCTTTTACATCGCGTTGATTGCGTCTTCTTAGCTCCACCATCGTGAAATCCCCCTCACTTGATGTACATCGCCATGGTAGCTTATTAACATTCCGCCAAAAATATATCCAGTTTTTTGATAGTTAACGGGAAGCGTCGGTCTCTTCGATGCTCACTTCGACCCAGGAGAGACCATCGAGGCTGCCTTTCTCTGTTTTGATGGAATTTTTGTCTAATTTTCCCTTTTGCATCAAATAGCGTAGAAGCATGCTTTTTCGCCTCTCAAAAGAGGCCCCTCCCTTTCCCGTAAGCAAGACTATTGTCCCCTCTTTCCCCTTTAAGTAATCAAAGAGGCTTTGGAGAACTTCCTGGTTTCGGCGACTGAGAGACTCCTCATCAGGTTTGAACTTAAGGATCAGACGGAAAAGGGGCCCTTTCTCTTCTCGGGAAAGGGGAAGGAGATAGGAAAACAGGCGCTTATTACCCTCCTGCTCCCGGGGAGAAAGGTTCGAGGCAGGGGGAGTGGGCCCGAGTTCGGAAACTACCCTGCCTTTATCGAAACGGTAGCTGATACCGAACAAAACGCTCGCATCCCCCGCCTTGCCCGGTAGATTTAAGCCCCTCACGTTCAACCTAAAAACGAGGTTTTCATCGAAGGGAAACTTGACTCCCCCCTCATGGAGCCGGGTGATTTCTTCCCAACGGCTTATCTCGGGGAAGAATGTTTGGGGCATAATTTCGTAGAAATGCCGCGCCGAGATAAAGCTCTCCGGCGCCTTGGGCAAAGCGGCATCGAAATAGTTAGGCTGCCTTCCCTCCTGGACTAGCCCTTCGGAGGGGAAAGAAAATCCCCACGCCAGAGAGAATAAGGCGATGAAAAAAATGGAAAATCTTTTGGAAAACCGCACCTTGATATCATACCCTAATTTTCACGTCCCGTTAAGTCGCAAAAGATGGCCAAAAATTCTGTTGAGACGGAGGGCTTTTTACCCTATATAAGCACCATAACACACGAGGAGGAAGAAGATGAGTACCTTCAAAGCATCGGACATTATGGAATTTGCCATGAGAATTGAGGAAAATGGGGAGAACTTTTACCGCTTTGCCATCCAGCTTACCGGGGACGAGGGAATAAAAAAGATTTTCCAGGACCTGGCCCAGGCCGAAGCCAACCATCGCCAGCTGTTCGCGCGCATTTTTGCCGATCTGGAGAAGGAAAGGCTCCCGGAGACGTACGACGGAGAATACGCCGCTTATTTGCACAACTACGTGGACGGCCATATCATCTTTAAGCGTGATTTACTGGAAAAGGAGCTCCTCAAGATTAAAAACGCCAAAGAAGCCGTGGACTTTGCCATCCGGCGCGAACTCGATTCCATCCTCTACTATCAGGAGATCAAAGGTTTCGTTCCTGAAAAAGACCATCCCACAATCGATAAAATCATCGAAGAGGAAAGAAGCCATTTCAAGGGGCTTTCTCAGCTCCTTACCCGTCTACCCAAATAAAGGGAAAGATTTTCAAAAAAGGAGGAAGAGCATGATAAGGACCGTTGAACAGTACTTAGAGAGTTTGAATGACGGCCGGGTAGTCTACTGCTTAGGGGAGCGCGTCAAAGATGTCCGCACCCATCCCATGCTGCGCACCATCATCCGCTCGGCCGCCATGGATTTTGCCATGCCCCATGATCCACGATTCCGTGACCTCTTCGTTACCCAAGATGAAGACGGGGAAGACGTAAACTTCTTACTCACCGCTCCCCGCACCGTCGAAGACCTCCTGCGCCGAAGGGAATGTTTTGTTACGGGCATCCGCTCGGGAGGTGGATTCCTCGTCCATTGCATGGGTGTTGACGCCCTGGCGGCCATTACCCTGGCAGCCAGCAAAATGGATAAGGCCCTGGGTACCAACTACGTGGAGAGGGTGGAGAATTATCGGCGCTACCTGCAGAAAAACGATATCGGCCTTACGGGAGCCATGACGGATGTCAAAGGCGATCGGAGCCTCAGGCCTTCTAAGCAAGTCCAGCACCCGGATTTTTACCTCCGGGTGATAGACAAACAGAAAGACGGCATTGTCGTGCGGGGAGCCAAGATCCACATCAGTGCCACCCCCTGTGCGAACGAAGCCATCGTTCTTCCCTGCCGCACCCACGGAGAAGAGGACCAAGACTATGCCCTCTCCTTTGCCGTACCCCTCGGCACACCGGGCGTGAAGCTGATTGCCGTCGAACCCCTCACCCGTACTTATGGAGAAGAGGCCGCTTGGGACTATCCCCATGCCTGGCATCTACAACCGACGGAATGTCTCATCGTGTTCGACGATGTATTCATTCCCTGGGAGCGGGTCTTCATGTGCGGGGAGTGGCAGTTTTCCCGCGACCTCACGTATGGCTTTGCGAGCTTCCATCGCCTCTTCGGCACGTGCAAAATGGTAGGGGAACTGGAGAGATTGACCGGGGCCGTGCGGCTCATTGCCGAATATAACGGCCTGGAAAAATACGAACACATAAGGAACAAGCTGGCCTGGATGGCTATGATTACCCAGACGGTGGCCTCCCTCGGGGAGATGTCCTGCCTCAAAGGAACGAGGGAACCGGCGTCGGGCATCATGGTGCCCGATCTCATGCTCACCAATTCGGCCAAATTCACCTTTGCCGATAACTTCCACGAGATGTGTAAAATTGCCCAGGACATCTGCGGCGGCATCGCGACGACGGTACCTACGTATCGCGACTGGATCAACCCGGAAACACACGACTATATCGAAAAGTACCTCGCCGCCAAGGCCGGCGTCCCCACCGCCGACCGGTTGAAACTCATCCGGCTAATCAAAGATATGACCCACAACTACTACCAGATCGACCATATTCACGGGGAAGGATCCCGGGCGGCGCAGCAGATCTTCCTTTACCTAAGCGCAGACTGGAAGCGCTACGTAGCCGCCGCCAAGCGGGCCTGTGGGATCGATGGCTGGCAGGATGACCCCATATACGGGAACCTCTTTGAGCCGGATAAGGAAATCGAACCCCTGATGCCCCCCATCGATACATCTTATCGCCTGTTTTCCAACGTGGAGAAGAAGTGAAAGAAAAGCCGGGCCAAAAGCCCGGCTTTTTAAATCCTCTCTTGCTACATCACGAACATAACCTTGATCGCCCCGGGGTCGGTAAGCTGGGTCGTGAAGGCCTCTGCCGCCTGATCAAGAGAAAAGGTGTGGGTTATGAGGGGTCTGACCTTCACCTGCCCCGACTGGAGGAGATTGATGCAGGCGGGGAAATTCCCCCCGAGGCAACCGATCAAGGACACGTTCTTGGCAATGGCGGAAAGAGGGTCCCACGTGAGGGGCTTTTCATAGACCCCGACCAGCATGACCTTTCCACCCCCCTTCACCAGGGCCATGGATTGATCGAACGTTACCTGCTGACCGGCACATTCGATTACTATATCGACTCCGATGTGGCCGGTAAGTTCCATGACGGCCTTTTCCGTATCTTCCCGGGCAGCGTCAATCACGTGATCCGCCCCGAGCACACGGGCCGCCTCCAATCTGGAAGCCCTACGCCCGCTGGCTATAACCCTTCTCACCCCTAAGGCCTTTAATACCTGAATGGCATGAAGACCTATCACGCCGAGGCCTATGACGAGCACCGTGTCTTCCGGTTTTGGCTGCGCCCGGTTCACGGAAAAATAAGAAATGGAAAGGGGCTCCACCGAGGCCCCCTCTTTGTAAGAGAGCTCATCGGGGAGGGGAAAGACGGTCCGTCCCAAAACGGCGAAGGGAACGTGAACATACTCGGCCATGGCACCGGGAAACTCGTAGCCGATAAGTTCCATATGGGAACAGCGGTAGCTCTTGCCCTGCTGGCACCAGAAACAGTTTCCACAAGGCCGGAAACCAACGGCCGTAACCCTCATCCCCGGTTCGATGCCCTTTACATCTTTTCCTACCTCCACCACCTCGCCGCTAAACTCATGGCCGAAGATGGTACCCGCCCGGTCGGGTCTCTTGTAAATGTGGAGATCGGACCCGCAGATACCGCAGGCCTTCACCTTCAGAATGATTCCATGAGGCTCCAAGGCAGGATATGGAACCTCTTCCGTCCTAATTTCCCTTGCGCCGCGTAAAACAGCCGCCTTCATCGCCCAGCCTCCTCGAAAAACTCCTGGATCATGGGATTGATCCTCTCGGCCTCCTCATGCTCGATCCAGTGGGAGCAGTCGGGGAGTTTTTCAAGCCGGCCACTCACGCAATAAGCAAGGGATTCGTCTGCCTGTTCCGGCACGAAGGCCACATCGTTCATACCCCAGAGAATCAAGGTGGGTACCCGGACGAGAAAATCCGCCGGCGGCTCGGATTTTGCCTGAAAGGCGGCCCGATACCAATTGACCATGGCGTTAAAGGCCCCTGGTTGTTTGAAGGCTTCCCGATACCTTTCCAACTCCTCCGAACTGAAGGTGCCGGGGCGGCTCGTCTCTATCAGTAACCTAATCGGCCAGGCATAATCGTCCGCCGAGGCAAATTTTTCGACTAAACCGGGCATTTGAAAGTAAAAGACATACCAGCTTTTCTCCATTTGCCTCTGGTTACCGAGCAGGTGTTTGCGATACACCAGGGGATGGGAACAGTTCATAATAACCAGTCGTTTCAACCGCTCCGGATACTTGAGGGCGATCCACCAGGAAACCGCGCCGCCCCAATCGTGGCCGACGAGGAAAGTTTCCTTTTCCCCGTAGTAGTCCATGAGGCCCACAATATCCCGGGCCAGTTCATCCACCCGATAAGGGGCGACGCCGGGGGGCTTATCGCTTAAATTGTAACCCCTTTGGTCCGGCGCTATCACCCGATATCCCCGGGCGGAGAAATAATCCATCTGTTTTCGCCAGGCGAACCAAAACTCGGGAAAGCCGTGGAGGAAAAAAATCGTTGGCCCTTCCGCTGGCCCTGCCTGGACAACGTGCAACCTGACCCCATTGGTCTCTACGAATTCCTCCCTCAAATCCACCATCTTAACCTTCTCCTCCCTTGATCATCTCCCGAACGGTTACCTCGTCCATAGCGTAAAGGACCGCCCGCTCCAGGGCTTCTTCCCTGAATTTATGTGTCTTCAAGTACTCGGGATCTTCTGTCATTCTAAGAAAAGCCGCCCGGGAAGGATATTTAACGAGCATAACGAGGTCCCACTCCTCGTTTCCCGTTAGAAGTTCCCTGGGTTGGCCTAAAAAGAGGACTTCCGCCCCGATGGCAGCGATGAAGCGCCCCGTTTCTCTCATGTACTTTAGGTAGGAAGCCATCCCCTCTTTCCCTTTGAATTTGAGCAGGTTCAGCATCACCACGGGGCCTTCTTTCTGGGAGGCCTTAAGCTTTCGCCATTCAGTTTCGTTAATTGCGACGGACACGATCATCCCTCCCTTCAGTTTTTATGCCTCGTTATCATCGTCCATACACAAAAGCAAGGCTTATGAGAAGTCGAGGGGAAAGTAATGGTCGATAAAAACCCGGTCGGATATGTCCTGCTGAATGTAAAGATTGCTATTTTTCGTGAGGTCAACTACCCTTTCTTCACGGATCCGTTCCCCAAACATATTGAGTAAAATTTTTACCACGGGGCGAAGCGGTACTTCGAGGTAGGTTTTTATCACCTGGCCAATCTCCCCGGTATTCAAGCGCACGATGCTGTAGATGGGATAAAGAGAAAAAACCTTGAGAAATGATTTCAAATTCTCTGGACGGAATACCATGTCTTTCATTTCCACGAGCATTCGGATACCTTCGTGCGGGGTAACGGGACCTCGCTGGGGACGATAATGGGTTATGGCTTCGAAAAAATCAACCATCCCTACGAGCTCCACGTAAGGTGAAAAGTCCTTGACTCCCCCAGGATACCCGGAACCATCCACTCTTTCGTGATGCTGCCAGGCCACGAGATGAAGCAATTCGTTCTGGTTCGAAAAAGGCCTCATCTTTTCTTCCCCTGTCAGGACGTGTTTTTTTATCGCGGCGAACTCCTGATTGGATATGGGATCCACCTTTTCCACGATTTCCCCAGGGACATCGTACATACCGATGTCATGGAAAAGGGCTGCCAAGGTAAGGGCAAAGCTATCCGCCGGCGAAAGGCCCAGACTGATGGAAAGGCGCCAGGTGTAAAGGGCCACGTTCAGGGAATGGTTTGCTATGACATCATCTCCCAGGGTGGGGATGGCCGAATAGTAGCAAAGGGGCTCACAGATCTGACTGTTTTCCATCATAAACCTGACCAGACTGGCTGCCTCCTCCATACTCCCCGTTGGATCCCGGGGGAAGGCTTGGAGAATCATCTTTGTAAACTGGTAGAGACGGTTATAAATTATCTCCACGGGTATGGTTTTCTCGGCCAAACTAACCTTCACTTCCGTTCCCCTTTTCTCGACCTCTTCCTCTTCGATAAAGAGGCTAAAGACATAGGGAGACCTCTTACCTCCGAGAATGAGCTCGTGGCACCCAGGAGAAAGAAGCAAGCGATGGATACCCCCGTTTTTACCACCCAACAGTACGCCGTCCACCAGAGTGCCCGAAGTACTCCTTTCATCCACGACGGAGATGCCTTCTTTTTCCCGGTAGAAGGTTAGCTGGCGGCGGGAGATTCTGTATGGGGGCCTATCCTCCAATGCAAGATCGATGTCCCCCCAACCGAACTGCGGTAGATCGGGGCGGCGTCCCACATGAAAGGGGAAAAAACGAATAATCATCTCCTGTCCTAAAAGGATCTTTTTGGTAGGGGTATTTTCCCCGACGAGAACGGCAATCCAAATTCCTGACCGTTTTCTCTCCTTCCCGGGAAGTGGGGCCTTTAAGATTTCCTCTTTCAGGCGTTGTAATAGTTTCTCAGTCATAGAAAACCCCGTTTGGAAAGAAAAATAATCGATAAACCTTCCCGTGTAAAGGATAAAAACCCACCGCGCAAAAATAGGCTTAAAGTTTTTCCCCTTTCTGCCGATATAATTTCCTGGTCAGGGTACCGCAATCAAAACCCGATGCGGATCCAATACCAATGGAGGTGTTGACATGAAAGGAAAAGGGTTGAAGGCGAAGTTGATGTTCGGAGGGGTTGCTATTTCGGTCCTCCCCATTCTCACCTTGGGGCTCATCACCTATTTCGTGACCACGAGGAACATCGAGCAGGAAACAAGCCAGAAGACCGTGGCCTTGGCGAAAAGCGCCGCCCACATGGTGGACGTGGTGCTTGCCATAGAGGCGGTGAATATGGCGCTGCAATCGAAAAGTACCAATGTGATAGACGGAATTAAAGAGGCCAATGCCGGTACCCCGGGAGAACATTTAGCCAAACTGCAAGATTCGTTAAATCACATGCAAGCCTATGTGAAGGACCGCTACGAATTCATATTCGTTACCGATGTAAACGGAAATACCATTGCCGACAGCGTAAATGGCGAATGCAAAGGGATAAACGTCTCCGACCAGGAGTATTTCAAACAGGCCCGGGAGGGGCGCGCAAGCCTGGACAACGTCGTCATCAACAAAAAGACGGGGCGCCCTATCTGTACCATTGCCCAGCCCGTCATCAGTGAAGATGGGGCAGTCATCGGGGTCGTAGGGGCCACCCTCAAGGTTTCCTACCTCGCAGAGAAGCTAAATTCCTTGAAATTGGGAAAAACGGGCTATGTTTACATAGTAAACAAGCAGGGCCTATTTCTCATTCACCCCGATGAAAAACAGGTGCTCAAAACAAATATCACGACGGAAAAGGGCATGGAGGCCTTCTCGCAGGTCGCCCTTTCCGGTAAGGAAGGGACGGGCGAATATGAGATAAAGGGCGCCAAAAAGTTTGCCGGCTTTGCCCCCATCCCGACCACGGGCTGGGTAGCCGTGGCCGCCGTGGAGAAAGATGAAATCATGGCCTCGGCCCATGCAATCAGAAATGCCATTGTGATTGGGGTCATAATCTTTGCGCTTCTGGCCTCGATTCTTGCCTTCTATGCCGCCCGCAGCATCGCCACGCCCATTCAGTTGGCAGTGGAAAAGATTTCGGCCAGTTCCTACCAGATCGCCTCGGCGAGCGCCCAGGTTGCCTCTTCGAGCCAGGTGTTGGCAGAAGGCACCTCCGAACAAGCGGCGGCCGTGGAAGAAACATCTTCTTCCCTCGAAGAGATGTCTTCCATGACGAAGACCAATGCCGAAAATGCCGCCTCCGCCAACAGCCTAATGATGGAGGCAAAGGAGATCGTGGCCCGGGCCGAGGCCTCCATGTCGAAACTGACCAAGTCCATGTCCGAGATTGCTCAGGCGAGTGAAGAAACATCGAAAATCGTAAAGACGATTGATGAAATTGCCTTCCAGACGAACCTTCTTGCCCTGAATGCGGCCGTGGAAGCCGCCCGGGCAGGAGAAGCGGGGGCAGGTTTTGCCGTCGTGGCGGACGAGGTAAGGAACCTCGCCCAGCGCGCGGCCGAGGCGGCCAAAAACACGGCCCTGCTCATTGAAGGTACGGTAGAGAAGGTAAAGGAAGGCACAGGCCTCGTGGAGGCTACGAACCAAAACTTCCTCGATGTGGCGAAGAGCGCCGCCAAGGTGGCGGAGTTAGTGGGGGAAATTTCCGCCGCTTCCCGGGAACAGGCTCAGGGCATCGAGCAGATAAGCAAGGCCGTAGCGGAAATGGACAAGGTCGTCCAGGAAAATGCCGCCTCGGCCGAGGAATCCGCCTCGGCGGCGGAGGAAATGAGTTCCCAGGCGGCCATGCTCAAAGAAGTGGTGGGCGAACTTCTCGCCGTCATCGGGGGGATGAGTACCCACTTTGCACCTGCCCTCACCGCGAAAGGGGAGGAAAGGCTTAAGCTACCTGCCCGCGATTGATAAAGAAGGGCCGGTTAGGCGGCAACCAAGGCTTTTGTTTAACGGCACCATTCTTCCTTGAGACGTTCGAGGACGAGTCGGGTTTTCTCCCCTAAGTCAGGATAATCCTTCGTGGAAAGCATGGCGCCGAGATAAATCTCAAAGCTTTCATCCGGGAACTTGCGTCCCAAGTCCAATTTCACAGGGCCCTATCCCACCGATACTTATGGAAAAAAAGAAAGGCAGAAAGGAGAGGCGCCGGAAGGAAAAGGGTTGCAGGCAAAACTTCTCCAGGTTCACCGCTCTCCCCCGGCTCATCCCAGAAGAGATGTTTATCCTCTGCCGGAATCGAGATCGGCGAGCGATACGTCTAACCAACCCGGGCCGTTTTCCCCACCACGATCATTCCCATCACCAGGGAAAATTTGTTTTTCCTAGATCACAAATCGAGAAAAACAGAAGTATGTAGGTGGATAGATCAAGCCAGAAGGCAAAAAATCGCCCCGATTTGGTGGATCGGGGCGTATATTTAAACCTCTTTCCTCTT
>DAORXN010000005.1:0-11847 GCA_035358955.1 Syntrophales bacterium
GTCATCGAGGCTTCGCCAGATATATCTTCGATCCATGAGCAGGTGATGGCTCTTTTAGAGCAGCTCTTTCGAGAAAAAGGCTATGACTTACGCCCACATTCACGGCCATGAAGCGCAAATAGCCTTTCTTAAAGAGGTGGTTTCCTCTCAGAGAACGGCCCATGCCTATCTGTTCTTTGGCCCTGAGGGAATAGGAAAGAAAAGGGTCGCCCTATCCTTTGCCGCAAGCCTACTGTGTCCTAACCCCGTCAGAGCGGGCGAGGGTTGCGGTGCGTGTTCCTCGTGCAAAAGGGTATTAAAGGGCACCCACCCCGATATCATTGCCATTTCGGCCATCGGGGCCTCCATCAGGATCCAAGAGATCAGGGATGCCATCACGGCAACCAAGGTACGACCGCTGGAAGGTTCCAACCGGGTGGTTATCATCGACGAGGCGGAACGCATGAGTGAACCGGCGGCCAATGCCGTCTTAAAGACGTTAGAAGAGCCTCCCCGCGGTAATTTTTTTCTCCTCATTACCGCCCGGCCTTACAAGCTTCCTACCACCATCGTTTCACGCTGCCAACCCCTTATGTTTTCGCCCCTTTCCAAGGCACAGATCATGGGGTTCCTTAAGGAGAGCCTCAAATTACCCGAAGAAAAAGCCGAAATTATCGCGGCCTGCGCGGGGGGAAGCGTAAGCGAGGCCCTTAAATTAAGCCACCCTGACTACCTGTCCTTTCGCGAAAAGATGCAATCCATTTGGAAGACGGCCCTGGCCGTGGGTCCCATGGCCCCCGTCGTTTTGAGCCGCGCCTTGGGCCAAGACAAGATCGAGCTCGAAGAGAAACTGCACTTCCTGGCCACCCTATTCCGCGATGCCCTGTGGTTCCAAGAAACGCGCGCCAAAGAAGGCATAGTAAACCTGGACTTCTTCGAAACGGTAAAAATTATCGCGGAGAGGCTCGCCCCCGGGCAAATCATCAAAAATATTCAAGCCCTCACCCAAGCCAGCCTGAACCTAGAACAGAACGTAAATAAATCATTGACTTTGGAAGCCTCACTCGTTAGTTTAACCTTCCCGTGAAGGTGTTAACACATGGCCAAAGTAGTGGGAGTTAAATTCAAAAGGGAAGGTAAGGTTTATTACTTCGATCCCGGCGAACTCGCCGTGAAAAAAGGGGACGCGGTTATATGTGAAACCGAACAGGGGCTCGTCTTCGGGCAGGTGGTCTCGGAAATAAGAGAGGCGGCCGACGAAGCGGTGACGGAGACCCTAAAGCCCATCTTGCGCAAGGCAACTGAAGATGATTTGCAAATCCTCAAAGAAAATCAGGTTTTAGAGCAGAAAGCCTATGAGTTTTGCCGGGAGAGGATAAAAAGCCGAGCCTTACCCATGAAACTCGTCGCCACAGAATACCTCTTCGATCGGACGAAAATCATCTTCTACTTTACGGCCGAAAACAGGGTAGACTTCCGGGAATTGGTCAAAGACTTAGTCCAGCAATACCGCACGCGCATCGAATTGAGGCAAATCGGTGCCCGACAAGAAACGAGGATCCTAAAGGGCTTGGGTATCTGTGGACGGGAGGTGTGCTGCGCCACCCTCCTGCAAAACCTCGATCGCGTTTCCGTGAAGATGGCCAAGGAGCAAAACATGGCCCTGAATCCGGAAAAGATATCCGGTCTCTGCGGCCGCCTTATGTGTTGCCTCGCATACGAATACGAGACTTACCAGGAGCTCAAAAAGAGAATGCCCAAATGCGGAAAGGTCATAACCACCCCCGCCGGCCAAGGCAAGGTGATTCGGCAGGACGTCCTCAAAGAGGAGATTGCCTTGGAGATGGAGGACGGGAACATAAAAACCATCAAGATAGAGGAACTGGTTTGATATGGAAAAGGTATACTACGTAACGACCCCCATCTACTACGTAAATGCACCACCCCACATCGGGCATGCCTACACGACCATCGTGGCCGACGTGCTTGCCCGCTACCATCGCCTGGCCGGTTACCGGACCTTCTTTCTTACGGGGACGGATGAACATGGAGACAAAATCGTCGAAGCCGCTTCCAAGGCCGGCATGGATCCACAAGCCTATGCCGATAAAATCAGCGCCCTCTTTAGGTCCTTGTGGCCGGAGCTGAACGTAACGAACGACTATTTCATCCGCACCACAGACGCGAATCACAAAAAGACCGTCCAGTACATTCTGAACAAAGTTTACGAAAACGGCGACATCTACTTCGGTCATTACGAAGGCTTCTACTGTGTGGGCTGCGAAAGATTCTACACGGAAAAGGAACTCGTCGACGGAAAGTGCCCCGACCATCAGAGCGAGCCGGAATTTAGGAAGGAAAGCAACTACTTCTTCCGCATGAGCAAGTACCAGGATTGGCTTGTCGACTACATCAACAAACACCCAAACTTCATTCGCCCGGAAAGGTATCGCAACGAGGTTTTGGCCTTCCTCAGGGAACCCCTCGAGGATTTGTGCATTTCCCGTCCCAAAACAAGGCTTTCCTGGGGTATCGAGCTTCCCTTCGATCCCGATTACGTCACCTACGTTTGGTTCGATGCCCTCATCAACTACATCTCCGCCCTCGGCTATCCGGATGGAAAAAACTTCCGTACCTTCTGGCCGGCCGCGCAACACCTCATCGCCAAGGATATCTTGAAACCCCACGCCGTTTACTGGCCCACCATGCTCAAGGCCGCCGGAATCGAGCCCTATCGCAATCTTAACGTGCACGGTTACTGGAACGTAGATCAGAGCAAGATGTCGAAAACCTTAGGCAACGTCGTCAGGCCGTTGGAACTGAAGGACCGCTACGGCCTCGATGCTTTCCGTTATTTTCTCATCCGAGACATGGTTTTCGGTCTCGATGCCAATTTCAACGAGGAGGCGTTCGTCAACCGCCTGAATTCAGACCTCGCCAACGACCTGGGAAACCTGGTGAGTCGCGTTATAAGCATGGCTCTCAAGTATTTCGGGGGGCGCATTCCCCGCCCGGAAGCCGAAGCGCCCTCTGATGGCGACCTGAAAGAAATGGCCCTTCGGACCAAGGCGGAGGTGGAAAAGTGTTTCGAAGAATTGAGCCTCCACAAGGCGTTAATCGCCATCTGGGAGTTCATCAACCGCGCCAACAAATACATCGTCGAAGAGGAACCCTGGCAACTGGCCAAGGATGCCCAACTCAAATCCCGACTGGCGACGGTTATCTACCATCTCCTCGAGTCCCTCAGGTTTGTCGCCGTCCTCGTTTCGCCCGTCATGCCCCAGTCGGCGACAAAGATCCTCTCCCACATAGGGGTGGAGGACCCTTCCCTCATGGATCTCGCCTCCCTCAATGAGTTCGGGAAATTGCCGGAGGGAGGCACGGTAAAGAAAATAGAGGCCCTTTTCCCCCGGGTCGCCTATCAGGCTGTAAGGGAAGCCCCCGAGCAAAAGGCGGAGATATCCTTCGAAGAGTTCGAAAAGCTCGACATCCGCGTGGGGAAGATAATTCACGCCGAGCCCATTCCCAAGGCGAAGAAACTATTAAAGATCATCGTGGACATAGGAGAAGAACGGGTTATTGTGGCGGGCATCGCGGAACATTACCGCCCGGAAGAGCTCGTGGGCAAATATATAGCCGTGGTAGCCAATCTTAAACCGGCAAAGTTAATGGGCATCGAATCGAGGGGGATGCTTCTGGCAACCGATACACCCGAGGGCAAACTTTCCCTCGTTTCCTTCGACCGTCCACCAAAGCCCGGGGCCCGGATAAGGTAAGAGAAAGTTCATTCCGAGACGGCTCCTCCACCCATGAGCCTGGCGCGCCTCAGGGCATCCTCGGCCTCGGTCATGAGGATGAGAGAAGAAGAATCTTGCCCTCCCTCGGAAAGCCCCATGGATATGGAAATAGAAGGCACCCAGCTCAAGGCGTGATTGATGGCTTCATGCAAGCGAACGGCGACCGTGCGGGCCGTTGCCTTCGCCGTCATGGGTAAAAGAACGGCGAAACTGCTTTCTCCCCATCGGGCTACTACTTCAGAGGGGCGTAGATTGTTTTTCAGGGTGGAGGTGATTACGTAAAGCACCCTCTCCCCCATGATCCGGCCATGTTTCTCGACAAAGGCAGCGAATTCGTCAATGTCTACCAATAGGAGAGAGGTAGGATAGCCGTCCTGCACCGCCCGTCTCAAGTGACGGGCCAGCAATTCTTGAAACCATTCCCGCTTCCGAAGACCGGTCAAAACATCGATATCCGCCTCCTTCCCTGCCAGACGCAAGTTGGTCCGCCTGAGGCGGCTGGCCAAGAGGGTAAGGAGATTGCAGGCAAAGGCATGGGAAGACTGGATGAGCGACCAAACCACCTCTTCTTCCATCTTCAAGAGGATACTGTCTTCCAGGGCGTAGACATGGGCGCTTACGGGTTCATGGTCCAGAACGGACATTTCCCCCACGCTTTCCCCCGGTTCGATGAAGATGCTCGCCTCCTCCTTTTCCGAGTAAGGCAAATGTACGGTTAATTTTCCGGCAAGGCACAGATAAAGAAAGTTGTTCTTTTCTCCGGCCCGGAGAAGCACTTCGCCTGCCTTTATCTGGACAGTTGAGCACAGGTCGAAAAGACCCTGAATGGATTCGAAATCCACGTGCCGGAAGAGGACAATCCGTTCTAAGATCGCCCTCTCCAGGCGGGCGCCCAATTCCTCTTCCATCGCCTAAGCAAGTACCCGCGGCGCCTCTACGGGCACGTCGACGGGTCTTACGTACTTCCTCAATAAATCCCAGGTCCCTGCAATCTGCAGTTTTTCGAAAAGAAACGCAAACTGCCCCTCCAGTTCAGCCATGATGGCCTCTCTGTTTTTCTCCGGCATATGCCACATTTCGTACTTGAAGGGGCCGAAGCCCTTCTTTCTCGTCTTGTAGATGAACTGTTCCGGCGTGTCTTTCTCCTTCTTTTCGTTGATATGGTGCTCCTGCAGGTATCGGTAGATGGATTCCTTCAAATCTGCGGGCAAGTGGGGGCTATCGTAGATGATGTTCTGAAACCCCGTCGCCAGATGCACCTCGGCGGTGCCAACGGCCGGGAACTTGTCGAAGGCTTCGGGTGGCAACGTAGAGGCCCCATGCTGCACGGCCCCGGCGAGGCCGTACTTTTCTCTTGCCGCCTTGGAAAGGGCCTCGAGGGTTGCGAAGTCCAATTTCACCTGGGCAATACTGCCGTCGGGTAGCGGCACTCCTCCGTGGGTAGTACCGGTTTGCACACTAATCTTGCTTATCCCTTTGAGGTCATCGCCAGCGGAAGAAAGCTGTTCTCTGTAACCTGCCATGAAGGCATCCAGCTCTTCGACGGTGCTGTTCTTTCCTCCCACCTCCCCGATTTCGCCTCCCACGGAGATGGTGATATCGCTGGGCTCCAGATCACGAATCATGACCGTAAATTCGGCCGCCAGGCTATAATTAAGGCGCTGTTGAGCCTTAACGGTCGGCTGATTCAAATCCACCAGCGTTGAGGTATCGATGTCTATGTTGTAGAAACCCGCTTCGATGGCCTCCCAGATAAGATCCTTTACCGCCTTCACCTCCGCCTCCGGGTCTTTTCCATAACGATTGGCACTCACTTGAAAGTGATCGCCCTGGACGAAGACGGGTCCTTCATAGCCCGTCTTGATGGCCGCGGCCAGCACACAGGAGGCATATTCGGCCGGTCTCTGGCGCGTGTAATCTATCTCGGAACGTGCAATTTCAAAGATGGCCGGCCCTGCCTTCAGCCTCTTAAGGGAGCGAAAGATGGTCTGAGCCACCTGATAGGTCAGGGTACGAATATTGATGGCCGGCACGGTAAATCCCCCGACTTCTCCCCGGCCCATCGCCTCGTAGAGGCCCTGGATGGAAGATAGGTAAGCCCCGCATGCCGCGGCCGACCTCCGGATCAACCACCGGGCCGCCGTTTTCGTTTCCTCGTCGGGAGAGAAAACGGCCGTGTAAATCAGATTGTCTATGACCTTCTGAACGAGCTTCGACCGGTCAAGGACTTCTACCCCCTCTTCCTTTACCTGAATGGTGTCCTTTATGCCGTCCTTCAATTCCCCGATATTTACGTATATCATACCTCCCCCTCCAGATATTTCTTGGCCGACTCTACTTCGTACCGGCTGCCGATGTAAATAGGGCAACGTTGGCCGAGTTTCTCAACCGGGATGTCCAAAATGGGGGTCCTGCCGTCCGTCGCCATCCCCCCTGCCTGCTCCACGAGAAAGGCCATGGGCTGCAATTCGAACAAAAGCCTCAGCTTACCCTGAGGGCTCGTAGTGAGGGCAGGATAGGTGAAAATACCGCCCCGTTTGATGAGGATCTGGTTTATATCCGGCACGAAGCCGCCGCTGTACCTCAATTTATACCCCTGCCCCTCGAGGTCTTCGATAAACCGGCGGTGCCTTTCCGTCCACTCTTTCCTCAATCCCCCCAAGCTGTAAATGTCCCCCTTTTCCTTCATCCTGATGTTTTCTTCCGAAAGGACATACTCCCCCTCCCGGTTCAGGACAAACTCATGGGTGCCCTTCCCGGCGGAGTAAACCATGGTTATGAGGGGTCCATAGGTAATATAGAGGGCGGCTACCAAGGTGTCTCGCCCGCAGCCGAAGACCGATGACCTATGGATCCCGATAATCGTCCCAATGGCCAGATTGGTATCCACGAGGGAGGAACCGTCGAGGGGATCCGCCGTCACCACGTATGATTCGTTGCCCTGGCCGATTTGAACCACCTCATCCTGTTCCTCGGAGGCGTACTCCCTCACGAAACCGGAAAATTTGAGCTGATTCTTGAGGATTTCATCCGAGCTGCGGTCGAGGGCCAGCTGTTCCTCCCCGTAAATGTTCTTCACCCCCGCCAGCTTCCGATTGGATTCGTGTATCTTGGCAGATATGTACTTCCCCGTCACGGCTATCTGCCAGATGAGGCGTCTCAACTCCTGCTCCACGCCGGAAAGCCACATGTGACGCCTCAAATCCACGCTGAATTTCGTATAATCGCTTATGCCTTCACCCATGATTACCTCTCCGTTCGCCCTATTTAAGATTAGTTTACGACATGTCGCCCTCAATTTCAACCATGCCTTCGCACCGGCAGCGACCGGAAAATTCCCTCGTCGCCTTAAGTCCCAGGTCCTGGATCAATTCATGGTCGCAGGCCGGATCCCTACCCGTCGTGGTGAGATAGTTACCCGTCATGATGGCGTTCGCCCCCCCAATCACGGCCAGGGGCAGAAGCTGGCGCAGATTCTTTTCCTTCCCCCCACAGAGGCGCAAATCCTTATCAGGCAGGAGAAATCTCATGACGGAGATGGTGACGAGGATTTCAAGGGGAGAAAGGGGCGCCTGCTTGTAGAGGGGGGTGCCCTTGATGGGATTTAAGAAATTGAGGGGGACGGAATCCACTTCCAACTCCCGCAGGGTCAGGGCCAGTTCTATGCGGTGGGAGACCCCTTCTCCCAAACCAATTATTCCCCCGGAACACACGCTCAAATTCACCGCTTTCGCCACCTCTATCGTCTCTACATCCTCCTCGTAATCATGGGTTGTGCAGATCCGGGGAAAGAAACTGCGGGCCGTCTCCAGATTGTGGTGATACCGAAACAGGCCCGCCTCTTTTAACTGTCTTGCCCTCTTCGGCTCCAGCATCCCGAGGGAGGCGCAGGGTTTCAGACCGAGCTTGGAAACCATTTCCACGGCCTTCAACATCTCCTGCCACTCCTTTTCCCGCCTCAACTTCTTTCCACTTGTGACGATGCCGAACATCTCGGCTCCGGCTTTCTTAGCACCTTTCGCCTCCCTTACGATTTCCTCTGCGCTCTTGAGAGGAAAAACGGGGGCACCGGTCCGCCAGTGAGCCGACTGGGCGCAGAAGGCACAGTCTTCCGAGCAACGACCGGACTTGGCATTGACGATGGCACACAGATTTATCTCACGCCCCTTGAAGTGCTCCCTGATTTCGCCGGCCACGGCCATGATGTGATAGGGCCGCTGAACCCCCTCTTCGAATAGGATGAGCGCTTCGTTGGCGGTTATCTTTCTTCCCGCCAGGCACTTTTCTTTGAGTTTTTCTGCGATGCCCACCTCTTACCCCTCAGACGTGGAAACGAAACGTAATGATATCACCGTCCTTAACGACGTAATCGCGTCCCTCTAGCCGAAGCTTTCCCTTATTCTTTACCGCCTGCATCTGCGATCCACACGCCACGAATTCCTCGTAGTTCACCACCTCTGCCTTGATGAATCCCCGCTCGAAATCGTTATGAATGGTGCCCGCTGCCTGCGGGGCTTTCGTGCCTTCGGGAATCATCCAAGCCCTCACCTCATCCTCGCCTACGGTAAAAAACGATATTTGTCTGAGCAGACGAAAAGCCTCGCGAATGATGCGGTTGAAAGCCGGCTCCTCAATGCCCATGGCAAACAGGTAATCCTTCCTTTCCTCCAAGGGGAGGGTGACGATCTCCGCCTCTACCTCTACGCAGATGCCCATTACCTCCGAAGGCGTCTGCGTTTCCCTTTTAAAATCGGAAATGGGGGCGCTTAAGCCCTCCTTCATGTTGAGGACGATAAGCTCCGGCTTTATGGTCCAGAAGGAAAAACTCCGCAAGGCGTGGGCCTCTTCGGGGGTTAGGTTCATCTGTCTTACCGCCTGCCCTTGCTCTAAATGCTCCTTAACGCGGGGAAGAACCTCTAACTGGAGGCGGTCCACCGGCTTGAAGGCCGCCTTCGACATTTTCCCCAGGCGCTCCAGACGGTTCTCCACGACGAGGAGGTCTGCCAGGATGAGCTCATCTTTTAGTTTCCGATAGGCATCTACCATGTCGGCCAGGTCACCCGTGGTAAATCCGTCTATTACTTGCAGTAGCCCATCGGACCCGCTCAGATTCTGCCTCAAGGTACTCCACGCCTTCTCGCCTGCGGCGTGCACATCCACGAAGGTTACCTTGGCCGGCGTTACCTTGGGGGGCTTGTAAAGTTGAGCCAGGTGCTCGAGCCTATCATCCGGCACGGCGGCCAGTCCCCGGATACACGTCTCCGTGTGAAGCTCCCGGCTCTTTACGCCCGTCATAATCTCGAAGAGGGTGCTCTTGCCGCTTCCCGGCAAACCTACGATGCCGATTTCCATCGAAATCTCCTTCTATCAAACAAACTCCCTTTCTATCCGTTCCATCGCCTCCTCGAGTCGGTCGTCGGGCACGGTGAGGGAAATGCGGATGAAGCCTTCCCCGTACTTACCGTAGGCAGGTCCCGCGGCCACGACGATGCCCGTCTTGTCGAACAGGCGATTGGTGAATTCGAGGGAGGTCATGCCTTTCGGCACCGGTACCCAGAGATAGAAAGTACCGGGCGCCGGTTCGAATGAGATGCCGATTTTCTCAAGCGTCTTTAAGACCCTTTCTCTCCGGCGACGGTAAATTTTAATCATCTCATCGATGAAAGGTTCCTCGTGGCGCAGGGCGTAAATGGCGGCATATTGAATGGGGTTGAAGATGCCGGAATCGGTGTTTTCCTTCACCTTGCTCATCGCGGAAATGAGGTCCGGGTTTCCGCAGGCCATCCCGATTCTCCATCCACACATGTTAAAGGGCTTGGATAAGGAATTGAGCTCAATACCCACCTCTTTGGCCCCGGGCACGGAGAGAAAGCTCAATCTCTCGGCGCCTTCGAAGATAATCTCCCCGTAAGGGTTATCGTAACAGATGGCGATATCAAAACTGCGGGCAAACTCCACGAGTTCGGCGAGGAATCGGCGGTTCGCACAGGCGCCCGTGGGGTTGTTGGGATAATTCAAGAACATGCCCTTTGCCTTTCTCGCCACGTCAGTGGGGATATCGGCGAGCACCGGTAGGTAGTTGTTCTCGGGAAGAATGGGCACGTTGTACGGCACCCCCTCCCCCATAAGGATGCTCGCCCGGTAGGCGGGGTATCCGGGGTCGGTCATGAGCACCACCTCCCCGGGATTCACCCGGGCGAGGACAAAGTGATGGCAACCCTCCTTGGAGCCGATGAGCCCCAGGACCTCCGTCTGGGGATCGAGCTCAACTCCGTACCTCCGGGCGTACCACCTCGCTACCTCTTCCCGGAAGGCGAGCATCCCCTTCTCCTCGTCGGTAGGGTAGCGGTGGTTTACGGGGTCTCCTGCCCTTCTTCTCAACTCTTCCACCACGCCGGGCGGCGTCGCCTCCACGGGATCGCCGATGGCGAGGCTGATTACGTCCACCCCCGCGGCCTTGGCCTGGTTGATCTTTTTCCTCAACTCCATGAACAGATACGGTGGTATGCGCTTTAATCTTTCTGCCGTTTCCACTTTCCTTCACTCCTCAATGGTAAGCTTC
The DNA here is from genome assembly GCA_035358955.1 of Syntrophales bacterium. Classification (GTDB taxonomy): domain Bacteria; phylum Desulfobacterota; class Syntrophia; order Syntrophales; family UBA8958; genus JAOAFE01. Next base: position 10,339 of record DAORXN010000005.1, read on the forward strand.
TTCCCAGAGATGGCCGGTACAGATGACGCGTGTGGCCCCCTCCAGGTATACGGGTGCGAATTCATCGCCCTTCTTTTCGAAATAGACCCGAAGGACCTCCCCGCTGGCCACTTTCACCTCGACGGGGGACGAGGTCTTTCCTACCGCCCCCGAAAGCAAGGCGGCCGCCACCGACCCGGTCCCGCAAGCGAGGGTTTCTCCCTCCACGCCGCGCTCGTAGGTCCTGATCATCAGGTGATGGGAATCGACGATCTTCACAAAGTTTACATTCGTCCCCGCGGGAGAAAAAAGCTCGTGGTAGCGAACGGCCTGCCCCCACCCCTTGACATCACAGGAAGCGAGGTCTTCGAAGAAAATCACCGTATGGGGCACGCCCGTATTGATGAAATGGCCGACCAACACCTTCTCCCCCAAGGGAATACTCATGGACAACCTCATGTCGGCCGGATCGGGCATCCTGATTTTTACCCAGGCCTCGTGCACATAGGCATCTATGATGCCGGCCAAGGTTTCAAAGGACATTTGCGCACGGGCGATCCCCTTGATAAAGGCAAACCTGGCCGCGCATCGCCCCCCGTTTCCGCACATCTCTGCCTCACTTCCATCGGAGTTGAAAAAGCGCCAAGAAAAATCTGCCTGCTTCGACCCTTCAATCAAAATGACACCGTCGGCCCCCAGCGAAATATGCGGCCGGCAGACGGCCCGCACAAAATCCACGAGGGAGATGCCCGTTAAATGTTTCTCCAGAATTTGCTCGCGGTTATCGATCAAGATGAAATCGTTTCCGCTGCCCGACATTTTGAAGAATTCGATCATCCTGCCTACCCCGTTTTTTTAGAACACCTTCATATCCGATATCCGGCAAAATTTTAAGAAAAAACTTGCCCTCTCGAGCAAGACCGCATAGTATTTACTCAAAATCGCAACGGAGGTAAACATGAAGCAGATCACCCTTACCACGGCGGCAGGAAAAAGGCTCATCGGCCGCGCCATGGCTTCATGCGCCGCCATCAGAGAAGCCCTTCATTCCGGTACGGTCGTAATCGTGGCGGGCACGACCAACGGTTACTGTGCCGAAGAAATACTGAAATCCATAGGGCAGGCGGAGGGGTTTTCCCGGGATCGGTTCTTTCGCGGTATCGTCCTTCCACCATATCGTCCGCGCACGGAGGCGGGGACCTTGCCCGACACCTCAGGGTTTCCCGGGGACGTCATCATACGTAAAGGCATCTGGGAGAAGGGAAAGACCATCTTCGACGTCGTGGACGAATTGAAAGAAGGCGACGTGATTCTCAAGGGGGCAAACGCCGTAGACATGGCCCACCAAAAGGCCGCCATTCTCATCGGCCACCCTCAGGGTGGAACCGTGATGGCGGCCTTAAGAGCCCACATCGGTCGCCGCGTTCGTCTCTTTATACCGGTGGGGCTGGAAAAGAGGGTGCCGGGAGACCTGGATGAACTGGCGCAAAAATTGAACGCTCCCGGGATAAAAGGCTACCGCTATCTCAC
>DAORXN010000005.1:11947-13684 GCA_035358955.1 Syntrophales bacterium
CTCATGACGATTATTTTCGCCTGGGGATCGAGGGCCTTGATCTTGCCTATGGCCGAGATCCCACCCCCCTCGGGCATGGTCAGATCCATGAGAACAAGGCCGATTTCATCTCGATAATCCCGGAAGAGGCGCACCGCTTCTTTACCCGACTGGGCCGTGATGGTTTCGTATCCCAGGGCTTTCAGCATGGCCGTCGTGACCTGGATAATCATTGCCTCGTCGTCCACGACGAGAATCTTCTTTCCGGCGCTTACGGCTTTCTCCTTTTCTCCCCCCTTGTCCGTCCGGGTGGGCAAGTAAATCATAAAGGTCGTTCCCCGGCCCGGTGCGCTTTTTACATCGATGATGCCCCGGTGCTTCTTAACGATGCCGTAGACGGCCGCGAGTCCCAACCCGGTCCCCTTGCCCACGTCTTTCGTCGTGTAAAAGGGATCAAAGATGCGCGTCAACGACTCCGCATCCATTCCCATCCCCGTATCGGAGACGGTGACTTTGACGTAGCTGCCCGCCTCGACGCCGTATTTCAGCGCTTCTTCCGGGGAAAGGGTGATGTTTTCCGTCTGGAGAGAAACGGTCCCTCCCCCGGGCATGGCTTGCCAGGCGTTGATGAGGAGATTCATAAACACCTGTTCCATCTGCCCTGCATCGGCCGTAACCAGCAGCAAATCGGGGGCCAAGTTTCGCCGCAGTCTTATTTCCTTTCTCGTCATTGCCATGAGGGTAGCCACCCGATCGAGGATATGGTTTAGATTGAGGGCCGTCAGTTCAAAGCGCCCCACCTGTGCATAGGTAAGAAGCTGCCTCGTAAGTTCGGCGGCTTTTTTTATCTGCTCTTCGATGGCCTTGAGACGTGGATAGAGGTTACTTTCGGGTCCGAGTTCTAGAAGCAAAAGGTCCACGTTGCCCTGGATACCCATGAGGATGTTGTTGAAGCTGTGGGCGATACCGCCGGCCAGGGTGGCCACGGCCTCGAATTTCTGAGACCTGATCATCTGGTCCTGAAGCCTTTTCCTCTCCGTCACATCCCGGCTCACCCCGCGAAAGCCGATGGGCTTTCCGCTTTTATCCCGGATCAAGGTGGCGGAGATATCCAAGTAGTGGACGCTACCATCCTTGCCTATCACCTCGTAATCGGCCACAAAACCGGGGCGGTGCGTGCGGTAGATTTCGTTAAAGATTCGCCTTACGCGCTCCACCTCGGATGGGCGCATAAGCTGGGAGAAACTTTTCCCTAGGAGCTCTTCCGGGCTATAGCCGTGACGCTGAGCCGCCGACCGGTTAAGAAACGTATATTGCCCCCTTAAGTCCACCTCCCAGCACCCATCATCTATGTTTTCTATGAACTCCCGGTAGCGGGTATTTTCTTCCTCCAATTTCTTCCTTTCCGTCACATCCCGGCAAATACCGCGGAAGCCTATCGGCCTTCCCTCCTCATCGCGCATCAGGGAAATGGACGTCTCGAACACCTTTACGGACCCATCCCGGCACAACATCCGATAGGCGGCGGCCGACTCTGGCCGGCCCGTTTCGTATACTTTGCGGTAGATACCGATTACCCGCTCGAGTTCATCGGGGGGAAAGAGCTTCTCTGGCGTGAGAGTCATGTATTCCTCCCGCGTGTACCCCTTCATGGCCGCGAGCGCCTCATTACAAAAGGTAATGCAGCCGTTCAGATCTATCTCGAAACAACCGTCGGGAAGGTCCTCTAAAAATTTTCTATAGCGCTCTTCTCGAGCT
>DAORXN010000005.1:13784-21548 GCA_035358955.1 Syntrophales bacterium
ATACCCCGGGCAGGTCTTCCCCGTGAACAAACAGTATCGGGAGCTTAGGGGCCTTCCCTGTTATAGGACCCTCGCGGAGGTGCCGGAAGGGGTGGACATGGTGATCGTAAGCGTCCCCGCCCCAGGTGTCATCGACGTCCTCGAAGAGGCGGGAAGGAAAAAGGCGCGTGTCGCCGTCATTTTTACCTCGGGCTTTGCCGAAACGGGACCGGAAGGGCAGAGGCTTCAAGAGGCCCTGAAGGAAAAGGCAAAAGGGCTGGGAATCCGCCTTTTAGGACCTAACTGCGTGGGCATCGTGAACTTGCCCCTATCCGTCATGGCTTCTTTTGCCAACATCGTGGACATCGAACCCGTCTACCCCATGACGCTCGGCTTCATTACCCAAAGCGGGGCCTTCGGGGCCATGATTTATGCCCAGGCCGTAGAAGAAGGGGTGGGCTTCAGCTCTTTCGTAAGCGTGGGAAACGAAGCCGATACCGAATTTGCCGATTTTCTTGCCTACATGGTTCATCATCACCCGGAGACGGAGATCATTGGTGGTTACATGGAGGGGGCAAAAGACGGAAGAAAACTGCGCCAGGCGGCCTACGATGCCCTGAAAAAGGGAAAGCCTATCCTCATGATGAAATTGGGGAAAACGAGGGCCGGCGCCAGGGCCGCCTCTTCCCACACGGGTTCCATCGCGGGCGAAGATGCCGTTTACGATGCCTTTTTCCGCCAGGTGGGCATCATCCGCCTCGAATCCCTGCGGGAACTCACCTCCTTCGTCACCGTCCATCGCGCCCATCGCTTCCCGGAGGGGACAAGGGTCGCCGTGCTCTCCGTCTCCGGGGGAGCAGGGGTGCTCATGGCTGATAAATTCGAAGAGTGGGGCTTGGAAGTGCCACCCATGAAAGAAGAGACCCGAAAGAAGATTGCCCGGTATCTGCCCCCCTTCGGCTCCGCCGTCAACCCCGTGGATATGACCTCGGCCCTCGGTTCGGACCCCCGCATGTTAGGAAAGTGCCTTGAGGCGCTCGTCCATGATTCCAACTTCCACATGATCGCAGTGAATACGGCCCTTACCGACTTTACCGCCACCACCATTGCGGATGACATAATAGAGGTTTATAAGGCGACGACGAAACCCATCGTCGTCACCGTGCACGTGTTCCACGCTACGGAAAAAACCACGGAAGCCATGAACCGGATGAAAGAGGCAGGGATACCCGTCCTCAAAGACCACTTAAGTGCCGTTCGCGCCATGAGGAATCTCGCCTGGTATACGGAAAAGAGGCGTCGCTTCCTCAATTCCGGGCATTCACGGCCCTTCTGAGCTGGGTAGATAAATCCACGATGGTAAAGGGCTTCTGGAGATAGTTAATCCCTTCCTCCAAGATCCCCTGGTGGGCAATGATATTCGCCGTATAGCCGGACATGAAGATAAAGGCCGCATCCGGCCTGATGTTTCTTACCCTTTCCATGAGCTCTTTGCCCGTCATGCGCGGCATGATGACATCCGTAAGTACCACGTCCACCTCCTGGCCGGATTCATCTAAGAACCTTACGGCCTCTAAGGGCGAGGTAAAGGCCCAAACCTCGCAACCGAGGAGCTTGAGCATCTGCACGGTAATTTCAAGGACCGGCGCATCGTCTTCCACCACGAGGACCCGGTAAGGCGCGTGCAAGGGGACCGGTTTGACCGTTTCCCCTTCCTCCTCGACCTTCTCTTGAGACCGGGGCAGATATATCTTTACCGTCGTGCCGCGATTAAGCTCACTGTATACGTTCACGAAGCCATTGTTTTGCTTCACGATACCGTACACCGTCGCCAGTCCCAGCCCCGTTCCCCGATCCGGAGACTTTGTCGTGAAATAAGGGTCGAAGATGTGGGGCAAGACGTCGGGGGGAATACCCGTACCGCTGTCACTGATGGAAAGAAGGGCATATTCGCCCGGGGTAAAGCCTAAATGCTGCATACAGTACTCGTCATTCAGAGTTACGTTGGCCGTCTCAATGGCCAAGCTCCCTCCCTTGGGCATGGCATCGCGGGCATTCACCACGAGGTTCATGATAATCTGCTCCATCTGCACGGGGTCTATCTTGACGGGCCAAAGAGAGGGGGAAAAATGGTAGAAAACCTCGATGTCCTCCCCGAGAAGACGGGCCAGACCCTTTGCCATGCGTTCGATGATATGGTTTAGGTTAACCACCCGGGGTTCTGCCACCTGCCTCCGGGAGAAGGCAAGGAGTTGGGCCGTTATGTCCCGCGCCCGGGTTGCGGCCTGTTCGATTTCTTCGATGGTGGGAAGAAGGGGGTCACGGGGCGGAAGTTTTATCTTAAGCACATCCACCGTACCCAGAATAACGGCGAGCACGTTGTTAAAATCGTGGGCCACCCCCCCGGCCAGGCGCCCGACACTCTCCATCTTCTGGGCCTGAATGAGTTGTCGCTCGAGTTTCTCCCGTTCCTCTTCCGCCTTTTTACGCGCCGTAATATCCCTCCCGACTACCAAAATGCCCTTAGGCTTTCCTTCTTCATCCCGTTCGAAGGTGGCCGTCACTTCCTCCCAGACGATGTGGCCATCTCTGTGCCTCAGCTTGATTTCAAATGTCCTTTTTCGATGGGGATCTACCGGCCCGCTCGACTCTCTGGCAAACTCTTCGGCGAGGATCTGCCTCGCGAGCTCGAGAGAATCCGGTAAAACGAGCTCTTCTATGGGCATGGCGGCAATTTCATCCGGCGTATAGCCGGTCATGGAAACCTCCGAGGGGCTGATAAAGTGCTTGGTCTTCAAATCGAGGGAGAGGGACCAGACGGATTCATACATGTTTTCCACGATCATCCGGTACTTCCGTTCGCTTTCCGCCAGGGCTTCTTCCGCCTTCTTTTTCTCCGTGATGTTGCGCCCGATGAGGAGAATCTTCACCGGTTTTCCTGCCTCGTCCCGGAGAAACCGCGCTTTTATCTCTTCCCAGATGAATCCGCCGTCCTTGCACCTTAACTTCACTTCGAAGGTCCGCGTCCGGTTGGGATCCACCGGTTCGCCGCTTTTCTCCCGGGCCAGCTCCTCTTCCAATATCTTAAGTCCCATGGTCATAGAATCGGGAAGGACGAATTCATAGATGGAAAGGGCACGCAGTTCTTCTTCGGAAAAACCGGTGACGTAGAGGTCGCCATGGGTGATAACTTCCTCATGGGAGAGGTCGAGGTCAAAAATCCAGATCGCCTCCCCCAGATTTTCCACGATCATACGATATTTCTTTTCGCTCTCTTCCAGGGCCTGTTTGATGCGCTCGCGTTCCTCTTCTATTTTCTTGCGTTCTGTTACGTCCCTGGCCACACATACGAGTCCCACGGGCTTTCCTTTTTCATCCCGCTGAAAGGTGGCTAAGACCTCTTCCCAGATGAGGGTCCCATCTTTTCTCCGCACCTGGATTTCCATTTTGTAAGGCTCTAAAGAGTCACTCCTCCCCTCCCTTTCCGCCGTCAGTGCCCTGTTAAGTACTTCCAAAACACGCTTAAGGGATTCAGGTGGAAGCATCTGCTCGATGGGCACCTCGAGAATCTCCTCGGGCGTGTAGCCCGTCATCTTTACTTCCGATGGGCTCTGGTAGGTATGACGGAGGTTTAAATCCATCGTCCAGATGGATTCACTCATGTTTTCCACGATCATCCGGTATTTCCGTTCGCTTTCCACCAGGGCCCATTCGGTTTTACGCCAATCCGTTACGTCGGAGGTAAGGATGCGGAAACCCACGGGGTTTTGCTTTTCATCCCGAAGGAGGGCCGCCTGCATTTCGAAGATCCTTTCTTCCCCGCCTGCGAGCACCGCCCGGAAATCCACAAATCGGGCGGGCTTGCCCGTCTCGTAGATCTCACCAAATACCTTTCTTACCTTGTTTGCCGCTTCGGGCGGGAGAAACTGCCGGTAGTGTTGTCCCACGAATTCTTCCCTTTTTACTTTGAGAATACGACAGGCCGTATCGTTGACGTGGGTTATGTAACCCTTAAGGTCGCATTCGAGATAGGCCTCATCGAGGAGATCGAGGGTCTCCCGCAAGTGATCCATCAGTTGTCGATAGCGTTTGGTTTCCTCATGCAGGGCGCGCACCTGGGAGTCGAAACCTTCGAGCACACAGTTTAGCGCTTCCCCTAAGGGTCGCACTTCTGCCGGGAGATCCGCGACGGGAAAGCGCAAAGCATAGTTTCCTTCGGCAATTTCTTTCAAGGTGTGAAGGATGGGCGCCAACGCTTCGCCCTTCATTTCGTTTCCACCACTTTTTTGTAGCTTCTTAGCATCTCCGACTTCAGCATCTTCCTCACCTGTTCCCTCACATTCGGATCCTGGATGAGGGCCGTCATCTTCTCGCCGAATTCGAGATAGCGCGTATCTTTCTGGGGAAAATCGAACAGGTCGTGCTCCTCGTAAAACTTGTAATCGGCCTGGAATGGGAATCTCAAGCGGGACCAGATCTCATCCCGGAAAATCTTGTGTCCCCCCACACCGAGGAAGGTCAGGGGCTGTTGGTAGCCCCAGTGGGCGTAGGTAACCAACCGGCGCGCCAGGTCATCGAGGAGGGCATCGATCACCTTCCCCTCTCCCGCCTCATCGGTCACCACCCCGGCGAGATGGCCCCCGGAGATCTCCGTTTGGCCCTGGATGATTTCCAGGAGATTATGATTTTGGCTCAAAGGCCCTTCAATGAGGTAGGCAATCTGCTTGCCCCGGTAGACGGGGGTGTGGCCGTTGAAGAAGCTCCGATCGAGGAACATCTTGAAGCGGGAAGAAAGGTACCGATCCTTTATAGCCCCGGCGAAGACGACAATATCGGCGGTGCGCACGTTCTGCTCGAAGAAATCCCGGTAGCCATCCTTATAGACGCACTTGTTATCGAAGGCACATTCCATGCACCCCAGACAGCCCCCCGACATGGGCACGTCCTGAAGCCGCACGTAGGTTACCGGCGAAGTAAAGGCGTCTATAAAACGCCCCACCATCTTGGCCACATTCGATTCCTCGGCAGTAACATCGGCCAGGACGAGGATTTTCTTTCCCTGGGCATCAATTTTCACGGGCGGGCTTTCCATGAGGTAAGGCTTCCCTTCGTACCGTACGGGGGCAAACCACCGCCCCGTAGGAGCCTTACGTTCGATGGCCGCGATAAAATCCTCCCCCCACTTAAGGAACATCTCCCTCTTTTTCTCCTTCAAGATATCGTCCATGTCGGCGGAGAAGGAGGCATAGAATTTCATCCCCATATCCTCGCTTATGGCCCGGATGTAGTTATGGGCGGTGTGGTCGTAGAAGTGAATGGAGGTAGAAAGGGAGGCGGCATACTTGCCCCGGAAGGCTTCCGTCAATCCCCGCTCGAAGAGGCACTCGATAAACCTCTTATACTGGGAGCAAACCAGGCAGTAATAGAGGGGGAAGGCCCATATTACCCCCTGGGCCCTTTCGATTAGGGGAACGAGTTCCTCGAAACCTTCCCCCCGTTCGTATCTCAATATCCGCTGGGCCACGTTTAATACGGTAAAAGAACATGCTGGCGCCTTCTTCTTCCAAAGGTTCACGTATTGCATGGTGACGCTTTCCGGACCCTTGGGGCTTCCGTTCAAAACCACGAGCTCCATTTCTCATTTTCCTTTCTATTTTTCTTTCTTTCCCCCGACACCCTCGTTCATGAGGGGAAGAAGCCGGTTTCTGATCTCCACGGAGCCGTCAAAAACCGTCTTTTTTCCCCCACCTTCTACGAGCACGCACATGGGGGTACCGCTTATCTTATGTGCCTCGATCAAACGGTTCCATTCCTTATACACGGGCCAGGGGTCAACGGGGGCGAATTTTATCCCCTCTTTGCGGAAAGCGGCCTCGAGGTCCTTCTCCGTCACGACACCGCCCTTCCGAGACAGGTTAAAGAGCACCTCCCGCGCCCGGAGGGCGTTTTCGTAACCCTTTCCCTTCTGTACGGCATAGATGAAGTACTTTGCAAAAAGGGAGGTCTCCCGATGTCCAGGGATGTCTACGAACGTCACTTTCCAGTTATTCGTGGACAGGGCCTTCCTTACGGCCGGCAAGAATTCCACTTCTATTTTCATGCAGGGAGGGCAAAAGTAATCGGTGAACACGATGAGTTCCCTGCTGCCCGTACCGTAAGTGGGAAAAAGGACCTCCGCCCCGTAAAGGAAAGTAGGGAGGAAAATCGTGCACCACGTGATGAAAAAAAGATGAAGACACCGGTAGTTTTTCATGCCACCCGGGAAAAGATGTGTAATTGACTTTTTCATATCGCCTTTGCCCACTTTTTTCAACGCCTTAATTTATTTTTGAAGCCCGGCCCGGATATGTGGTATTGACGCTGGAAGCGAAAGCTGGAAAAAGGGAGCATGAATCTTATGAACCAGGCCGAAATCGTCTCCACCCTCCGGAATGGATACCTTTTAAGTCGACACCCCGAAGGGGTGGAACTCATTCAGACCCACATCTCCTATCTCCTCATCGCGGGATCAGACGTCTACAAGATAAAAAAACCCGTCAACTTCGGATTTCTCGACTTTACCACCCTGGAGAAGAGAAGACACTTCTGCGAAGAGGAGCTGCGTCTCAACCGGCGCTTTGCCCCCCATATCTATCTAAACGTGGTGGCCATTACCTTGGACGAAAGGGGAGCCCTCTCCTTGGACGGTGACGGTGAGGTGATCGAGTATGCCGTCCACATGAAGCGCCTGCCGGAGGAGGGCATGTTAAAGCGACTCATAGCCAAACCCGACTTCGATCCCTCCATCATTGACCGGATTGCCTTCCGCCTGGCCCAATTCCATTCTCAAGCAGAGACGGGGGGTAAAATCGACGAGATGGGAGCCCCGGAAATCATCAGGTTTAACCACGAAGAAAATTTTGCCCAAACGCAAAAATACGTGGGACTTACCATAGGCGAAGACGAGTACGCCTTCATCCGCCAGTACGCGGAAGAATTCTTGCGTGAAAGAGATGCCCTTTTGAGGGAAAGGGTGAAAGCACATCGCATCCGCGACTGCCACGGCGACTTACACTTGGAACACATCTGCTTAGATAAAGACATAACCTTCTTTGACTGCATCGAATTCAACGAACGATTTCGCTTCAGCGACGTGGCCGCCGAGGTTGCTTTTCTCACCATGGATTTCGACTTCAACGGCTACCGGGCCTATGCGAAGAGGTTCGCCTCCGCCTATGCCCAAGAGACGAAAGATCGAGGGGTGATGACGCTCCTCGATTTCTACCGCTGTTACTACGCCTACGTGCGGGGCAAGGTGGTGAGCTTCCGGCTGGACGATCCCGCCATACCCGAGGCAGAGAGGAAAATGGCCCAAAAGACGGCCCGCCGCTACTTTTCCCTGGCCTACCAATACGCCAGGGGTGTTGAGCGGCCGTCGTTGATCATCATGGTCGGGCTTACGGGGACGGGGAAGACGGTCGTCGCCCGGGAAATCGCCCGCCGGCTGGACGCTTCACTCATCCAAACGGACGTCATAAGGAAGGAAATGGCCGGTCTCTCGCCGGGAGAACATCGATACGAACCGGCGGGAGAAGGTATATACTCACCCGAGATGTCACGGCGTACCTACGAGGAAGCCCGCGCCCGGGCGAGGAAAGCCCTTCAAGAAGGGAAATCCGTCATCATCGATGCCACCCACACCTCCGATCGGGAGAGGCAGGCGGCTGCCGACCTGGCCAGAGAAATGGGGGCCCAATTCTACATCGTAAACTGTACCTGCCCGGAAGAAATTGTAAAGGAAAGGCT
>DAORXN010000005.1:21648-109884 GCA_035358955.1 Syntrophales bacterium
AATTCCTTGAGGGCCCTGACCGTTTCCGTCTGATCCCGGTCGATAGACAGCATGTTCATATAGTGACACATCCCGATCTGGTAGATGACGTAAGGGATGTGTTCGTGGGTGGGATGCAGGTTCAGGAAATCCGTATAGGCGAGCTCGGCATTGGCGTACTCCTTATCACTGTAGTAAGCATCAGCGATGCCTATCTCCGCCATGAGGGCGAGCTCGTGTAAGGGGAAGCGTTCCTTCACCCGGGTAAAGTACTCCACCGCCCGACTGTAACGGCCCCGGTTGTAAGCCTCCACCCCGGCCTGATAAAGGGCGACGGGGTCGTTTTTCACCCGCTGTTTACCGCCTATGAGATTGTCAATCCAGGCACAACCCGTAAAGGTGAGTATTAGGGCCAATAAGACAGGGATCAGAAACTTTCTATCCATTAACCCGCCGGCAATACCTTTTTTACGAAGGCCTCCAACTGCTCGCGAGGCATCAGGCCCACTATCTTATCCACCACTTCCCCCTTGTTGAAGAGGATCAGGGTGGGAATGCTTCTCACCCCGAATTTGGCCGCCGTCCTCGGATTTTCATCTACGTTCAACTTGTAGACGATAAGATGCTCGGCATGATCTTTCGCCAACCCCTCGACGGAAGGGGCAAGGGCCCGGCAAGGACCGCACCAGGGGGCCCAGAAATCAACGAGAACCGGTTTTTCGGCTTTGGTTATGACCTCCGCGAATTTTTCATCCGTAATGGCAGAAACAATGTCTCCCATCTGTTCCTCCCTGAAACATTTTTCTTTGTTTTTACCTACCGAAGGCAAAAAAGTCAAATTCAAATCGGCGCCTTTGACATCCCCCCTGCCCTGTGCTATCGGAAGGTACGATTCTCCAAGGAGCCTTGAAATGAGGAAAACCGCCATCATCTCCGGGACCATTCCCATCTCCCTAAAAGGTGAGAGAAAAAACATCTTAACCCCCTTCGGCGAAGTGACCCTCATCATGGCCGAGAAGTGCATCTTCCTTCCCCGACACGGACTCGATCCCATCCGCTACATCCTCCCGCACCGGATAAATCACCCGGCCCATTTTTCCGCCCTGAAGATAACGGGCGTAGAACGGGTTATAGCCCTCAACTCTTCCGGCTCGCTGAAAAGAGAAATCCCCCCGGGCACGCTGGTCGTCCCCCACGATTTCATCTTTTGGGGACCCAACCCCACCGTTTTTCTGGACGAATGCCGGCACATCACACCTAAGCTAAGTGAAGACTTAAGAGGGCTCCTCATCCAGGCCGCCCGGGCATGCGGAGGGGAAGTAAAAGAAAGGGGCATTTACTGGCAAACCTGGGGGCCGCGATTCGAGACCCGCGCCGAAATAAGCCTGATGTCACAGTGGGCGGATATCGTCGGTATGACCATGGCCTCGGAGGCTACTTGCGCCGCGGAACTCGATCTCCCTTATGCCGCCATCTGTTCCGTGGATAACTACGCCCACGGCATCGTAGAGAAACCCCTTTCCATGGAGGAGGTGACGATGGGGGCCAGGCGTCAGGCCGCCCTCTTGGAAGAAATCGTAAAATACGTAATAGGGGCATAGGAAATGAGATTTTCTACCCGGGGTGATGGGGGCGAAACCAGCCTCCTGGATGGAAGCCGCATCCCGAAGTTCCATTTGCGGCCGGAAACTTATGGGACCTTAGACGAGGCGAGCGCCACCCTGGGGGTGGTAAGGGCAGAAGCGAAAAGCGAGCGTCTAAAAGAAATCATCCACCGCCTCCAGTTAGACCTCATTGTCATCGGAGGGGAGCTCGCCTGTCCGGCCGGGAAGGAGCAATTGCTGGCGAGGAGGATTACGGACGAGGACGTAAAGCGACTTACTGAGCTTATAGAAGCCCTGGAACCTCAGGTAACTTGGAAGAAGGAATTCGTTATCCCCGGCGAAAATATCGTCTCCGCCCAACTACACGTCGCCCGCACGGTCGTAAGGAGGGCCGAGCGTCTACTTGCAAATCTTGTCCTTCAGGAGAAAACGCTAAATAGGCACCTCCTTGCCTACCTCAATCGCCTGGCCGATCTACTCTTTGTCCTTGCCCTGTGGGCGGAGAAAAACGCTTAAAATGCCCCGAGCTGACAGGGTTTTATCTTGACTTTCAAACACTCACAGGCCGAGGCCACGTCTATCCTGGGCATTTTAAAGTCCTCGGCAATTAACCACGCCTTTTCGCAGGGAAGGTGGCCTGAAATCAGGGCCTTTTCGATCGCGTTGGCGAGCTCCGGCGCCACCGCCGGAGCGGGCTGCACTATTCTCCCGTGGGGCGGGTAACCAAAAAGGCCGAGCTGACAATGGACGATCTTGATGCCCAGAAGATCAAGGGCCTTCCCAATTTCCCCCAGAGGGATACCCAAATCGGCGGCTAATTTTTCTGCGCGCCGGCAGGGAAAGACTCCTTCCCTTGCCTCCTCATCCAACCTCTGCTTCAACGCTTCGTCCACTACCGCCGATGACGGATGTTTCTCGGCAAACGATTTCTTCTCCCCTTGCATACGCCTCCTTTCTCGATCAACGGAGAATCTCGGGCCCTACTGTCGTGAAGCCCTCCGCCTCCACGAGTTGCTCTGCCTTTTCCAACTGGTCCACATCCACGACGAAAACAGCCTTTTGACCATTCTCGAGCACGAATCCATAGGCATTGTTAACGTTTATTCCCGCCTTGGAAAGCGTCTGGGCCAGCCTATCCAATCCGCCCGGCCGATCGGGGATGAGGACGGCCAGCACCTTCCTCGTCTTGACCAACATACCGGCCCGCCCCAGGGCTTCCAGGGCTTGGCGCGGTTTATCCACGATGAGATTTATTACCCCGAAGGTATCGGAAGTAGCAATGGTAGTCGCCCGGATGTTAATCCCCTCCTGGGCCAGTACCCGGGTCACGGCGGCGAGTTTGCCCGGTTTGTTCTCCGCAAAGACGGAAATCTGTTCGGCTATCATGATTTCTCCCTCCCTCTCAATCCTTCCGATTATCTATCACCCGCACGGCCTTGCCTTCCGACTTGGGCAGGCTATCGGGTTCCACCAGGTCAACGCGGGGCGTAACGAGGATTTCGCTCCTCAACTCTTCCGCGATCTTTCGGCGCAGTTTTTCCAGTTCTGTTAGATCGCCCCGGAAAAAGTGCCGCTCCACCTCCACCTTGACCGTCATGGAATCATTATAGTCTTCTCTTTCGAGGATGATAAGAAAATTCTTTCCCACGCCGGGGATGGCCATGAGCCGTGTCTCAATCTGGATGGGGAAAATATTCACCCCCTTCACGATGAGCATATCGTCCGTGCGGCCCGTGATCCGTTCGATACGACGGTGTGTCCGACCGCAGGGGCAGGGACCGGGAATTATGCGGGTCAAATCCTTCGTCCGGTACCTTAAGATCGGCATCCCTTCTCGCAAGAGGGTCGTCATCACGAGTTCCCCCCGCTCTCCTTCGGCAAGCGGCTCTAACGTTTTGGGATCCACGATCTCCACGAGGAAATTGTCCTCCCAGATATGCATGCCGTTTTGAAACGGGCATTCGAAGGCTACCCCCGGCCCGTTCATTTCCGAGAGGCCGTAGGAATTATAAGCCTTGAACCCGTATATTTCCTCGACCTTTCGCCTCATCTTCTCCGAATGGGGTTCCGCCCCGAGAAAGGCCATGCGCACCTGGGTACTTCGCGGATCGAGACCCATCTCCTCGAAGACCGAAGAAAGATGCATGGCATAGCTGGGAATGATGTGAATGGCGGTGGTCCCGAAATCGTAGAGTAGTTGAATCTGTCGCTTGCTGTTTCCTGCCCCGGCCGGTATCACGAGGGCCCCTATCTTCTCGGCCCCGTAATGGAACCCCAGCCCCCCGGTAAAAAGGCCGTAGGTCATCATATTCTGGAAGACGTCCGATTTTCTCATCCCCACCATGTACATGCACCGGGCCAGCAGATTGGTCCAGTTATCGATATCCTTGGCCGTGTGAAAAACGACCGTAGCCCGGCCGGTCGTGCCGGACGACGAGTGCATACGCACGAGTTCCTCTTTGGGCACGGCCACGAGGCCATAAGGCCAGTTCTCCCGCAGGTCGTCCTTCGTGGTGAAAGGTAGAAGCCTTACATCGTCGAGAGATTTTATCTTATCCGCCTTTATCCCCAGCTGAGAAAAAACTTCCGCATAGTAAGGGGTTTTCGCCGCCCTCCTTACGGTCGCCCTCAAGCGCTTAAGCTGGAGCTTCTCCAGCTCTTTCCTCTCCATCGTTTCGATTTCCTTCTCCCAGAACATAACCCTCATGCCTCCTTTACGCCTATCGTCAAGGGCCGTACTACCCCCATCCGGTTCATTAATCAAGGCGAAATATGAGTTGACCGCCAGCATAATACGTTGTAGAAAACCATTCAGGTAAAGACGCTGCCTGCCCTGGCCGGTGGTGTTTTTCCCAAAAACATAAAGGGAGGTTTTCCGAACATGGAAACAATTACCGGACCCAGGTATACGGACGTCACCATCGACAAGGCGAATCTGTACCGAGAAGAGACCTTCACGGACATGAACTACGCCCAGATCAGGAAGCTTACCCCCGTGAATGCGGATGGCACGGTGGATGACTCGCGGGAAGTCATTTTCACTGGCATGGTTCAGCTCATGTCGCCCAATGGGCCTATCCCCATCCATTGCGTAATCAGCGAGGCCAATACCCTCGACGAGGCCGCTTCCATGCTACCCGACGCCGTGGAGAGAACGGTGCGCGAAATGATTGCCGAGGCAAGGCAGGAATCGAATATCGTCATTCCTGGTAAATGAAGTTCCGGTGACGGGGGTCATACTCACAGGGGGAAAAAATACCCGGATGGGGGCAAACAAGGCCTTTCTCTCTATAAACGGGGAAAGGCTTATCGACCGCACCCTTCGCCTTTGTCGCTCCCTGTTTGAAGAAACCATACTCGTAACCCAAACACCTCTTACGTACCTCGATTTAGACGTTTGCATTGTAACGGACCTAAAAGCGGGAAAGGGGCCTCTCATGGGCATCTACACGGGCCTCTTTTATGCTTCCACAAGTCACGTTTTCGTGCTGGCTTGTGATATGCCCTTTCTCGATTACGATTTCATGAAGTACATGATGGACGTAACCTCGGACAACGACATCGTGGTGCCCCATACTCCCGGCGGCTTCGAACCCTTGCATGCCATTTATGCCCGACGCCTCATGGGACCCATAAAGAGGCTGTTAGACGAAAATCTATTGAAGATCACGGGGTTCTTCCCGGGGGCGAAAAAGAAGGTGATCGGGGTAGATGAGATTGCCCGATTCAACGGGGGGGAGAAGATGTTCTTCAATTTGAACCGACCGGAGGATCTAAAGGAACTCGAGCGTTTCTCCTCTTGACAAGAAGCCGTCTTTCGTCTTACGTTTCGACCAATTTTTCATCAAAAAAAGTAAGAAGGGGGCTTTTTATGGAAAAAGATCACGTATTTGGTATGAAGGCAGAAGCGGGGCGCTGGATTTTCGTTGTCCTGGGATTTATCATCAATATCTGTCTGGGCAGCGTTTACTCATACAGCGTCTTTGCCAAACCGCTGAGAAATCTCCTCAACATCAGCGCCACGGAAGTACAGCTTCCATTCATGCTTTTCCTCGCCTTTTTTGCTGTCTTCGTCTTTGTGGGTGGCCAGATCTTAGCCAAAGTCGGTCCCAGAAATTTGGGCATTTTAGGCGGTATCGTTGTGGGAGCCGGGTGGATGTTGGCAAGCCAGTCTTCCAGTATCCTCATGCTGGCCATCGCCTACGGCGTCATCGGCGGCTCCGGCGTCGGTCTTGCCTATGGCATTCCCCTCGCCGTGGCAGGCAGGTGGTTCCCCGACAAGCGGGGGCTCGCCCTGGGGCTGACACTTGCCGGTTTCGGCGGTTCACCTTTCATCTCGGCTAACGTGGCGGCAGCCCTCATCAAAGCCTACGGCCCCATGTATACCTTCTTCGTTTTAGGCCTCGCTTTCCTCTTTGTGATCTGCATTTGCTTCATCCCCTTCCGCTATCCCGCCGATGGCTGGGCCCCTGCGGGATGGAAACCGGCTGCCGGTGCAACGGCGGGAACCGTGGACTTCACCCTCAAGGAAATGGTTAAAACCTCCACCTTTTACGGCCTCTTCCTCTGCTACGTCATCGGCTGTCTTGCCGGTCTCATGGCCATCGGTATCTCTAGCCCGGTGGGGCAGGAAATCATCAAGATCACGCCCGCGACGGCTGCCACCCTGGTGGGGGTGTTTGCCATTTTCAACGGATTGGGCCGGCCTCTATTCGGCGTGCTCACGGATAAGCTCTCACCCCGAGGAGCGGCCATCATTTCTTACATCATAATCCTTCTCGCTTCCCTGGGCATGCTGGCGGCAGGCGAAGGCTCTTTGGGCCTCTACGTGATTTGTTTCATCGGATTCTGGCTCTGTCTGGGAGGGTGGCTTGCCATCGCCCCGACGGCGACGAACATCTTCTTCGGTGTCAAAAACTATGCGAAGAACTACGGTCTTATATACCTCGCCTACGGGCTGGGGGCCATCTTAGGGGGCATCATTTCGGGTCAGGCGAAGGATGTACTTGGCTCCTACCGCTTTGCCTTTTACCCCACGGCCGTTCTCGCTGTGGTGGGCATTCTAATCGCTGCTTTCCTGTTAAAGACGCCGAAGAAGGCTTAAGAAAAGAGAAAAGATAAAAAAGCCGGCATGCATGCCGGCTTTTTTATTTGAGCTCGATTACCATTCCGTCTTCTGCCGCCTTAAAGGGGAGAAAGAAGCTCCGCTCCAATACCTCGGGCCCCATGTGGGTCAAAATGATCTGGCGGGGATTGATGAGGGCATACTTCTCCAGGAGGGTCAGGACGTCGAGATGAAAGATGCCTTTCGGTTCGTAGGTGTAAGCTTCGGCAATGAATAAATCCGCCTCCTGGCCTGCGTCTATCAATCGATCGGTCCAAGCCGTATCCCCCGTATAGGCGACCGCTATACCCTCCGTCGTAATCCGATAGGCATGGGCCACGCCCGCCGCTTCTCCATGCTCGGCCAGATAGGAAGAAACCTGAAAGGTGCCAAAATCCCTCGTCTCATAAGAACCCAACTCCATGAGGGAAAGCTCGAAGCGATAGTCGCGACGCATGGAGCCGGGGAAACTCACCTCCATCGCTCGCTCGAACCAGCCCATGATGCCCTTGGGCCCGGCGATGGTAAGGGGGCTCCTCCTCTTGGAAACATAGTGGGCATCCAGGAGGAAAAAGGGTACGCCCCCTGCGTGGTCGGCATGAAAATGGGAAATGATGATGGCTTGAATGCGGTTCAAATCAACGTAGTGCCTCTTGAGAGAAATCAGGGAAGAAGCACCGCAGTCGATGAGGATGTTTGTCTTTTCCCCCGTAAGGTAAAAGCAGGATTGAAAGCGGCCGCCACTGCCAAAGGCATCCCCGCAACCGATGACGGTAAGTTTCATCCTTTATCCCTCTTCCACGCCCTTTCCGCCGCCTCCACCGTCTGGGTAATCAAGGTGGCTATGGTCATGGGTCCCACCCCCCCGGGAACGGGCGTATAGGCCAAGGTCCTCCCGATGACGGCGGAAAGTTCGATATCCCCCTTGCCCCCGGGGTGATAGCCCGCATCTATGACGATGGCGCCGTCTCTTATCCACTCCCCCCGTATAAACTCCGGCTTGCCCACGGCCCCGACCACGATTTCCGCCTGCCGGATGATTTCCGGCAGGTCCTTCGTCCGGGAGTGGCAGATCGTCACCGTGGCATGGGCGTTAAGGAGCATCATGGCCATCGGTTTGCCCAAGATGGGACTCCTGCCCACGACCACGGCGCGTTTTCCCTCCACCGAAATGCCGTAATGGTTAAGGAGCTTCATAATGCCTGCGGGGGTGGCCGACCCAAAGGCCTCCTCCCCCAGGGCCATTTTACCGAAACCCAAACTGGTTACGCCGTCCACGTCCTTCTCTAAGCTTATCCGATCAAAGCAGGCCCGCTCGTCGATATGGCGCGGGACGGGATGCTGCAGGAGAATGCCCTGCACTCGGGAATCGGCATTCAGCTTGTCTATCTCGGCAAGGAGCTCTTCCGTCGTCGTCTCGTAAGGCAACTTAATGCGCAGTGACTCCATCCCTACCCGGGCACAGGCATTTCCTTTCATGCGTACGTAGGTTGCCGAGGCCGGATCTTCACCCACCAGAATGGTGGCAAGCACGGGAGTCTTCCCTGTCTCTCTCTTCAATTTCTCTACCCGGAGGGCCAGATTCTCCTCCATCTCCCGGGCCAGTTTCTTTCCGTCCAGAACGATATCCTTCACTTTCCCTTCGCTTCCTCCTTCGCCAGTACCTCCATCGTCTGCCTTACCTCTTCCTCCGTTACGGTCAACCTCCGTTGCTCCATTTCCGTCATCACCTGCTGAAACCTCATGCCTTCGGCAGCACTTATCCATTCCAGACCGAGGCGCTCTTTCCTTAAACCCAATCGCTCCATCTTCTTCCACATCCGCTCTACCCGCCTCTTAGTCCAGTGGTTGGCGTTAATATAGTGGCAGTCTCCGATATGGCAACCCGAGACGAGGACCACGGGTGCCCCCCGGGCAAAGGCGCGCCAAACGAACTTTTCGCTTACCCGGGCCGAGCACATGGTCCTAATGAGGCGATTGGTCGGTGGGTAGATAAGGCGAGAGACACCGGCATAGTCAGCCCCCGCATAGGAACACCAGTTGCAGGCAAATACCACCACCTTCTCCATGGGGTTCTCTTCGAGAATGGCATCAATCTGTGCCTCAATCTGGGCATCGGTGAAGTGGCTCATTTCGATGGCACCTTGGGGACACTCGGCGGCGCAGTTGCCGCATCCGGCGCAGGCCGCCTGAGTTACCCGGGCAGGTGTCTTTGTCTTGGGGTCTACCACGATGGCCCGATAAGGACAGACGCGGGCACACAAACCGCATGCCGTGCACTTCGACTCGTCTACCATGGCCGTCAGGGCTTCCACCTTGATTACCCCGGGTGCCATGAGCCTCATGGCCCGAGCGGCTGCGGCAGAGGCCTGGGTGACGGAATCTTTTATGTCTTTCGGCCCTTCGGCGCATCCCGCAAAAAAGATGCCCCGTGAGGCACTGTCCACCGGCTGGAGTTTGGGATGCGCTTCCAGGTAAAACCCATCGGCATTTCTCTGCAGAGCCAGCATTTCTTGAAGGACTTTCATATCCTCCGGTGGTTCCATCCCGATGGAGAGGACTACCATCTCCACCACGTGTTTCTCCAAGGCATTGGAGACCGTATTTTCCACCATGAGGGTTAAGTCTTTCGTTTCTGGGTCCTCATGGATCGAACCCGGCAGCCCCCTGATGTATCGCACCCCGAGGGCCTTGCTCCGCCGGAAGAGGTCTTCGAAACCTTTGCCAAAGGCCCGGATATCGATGTAGAAAACCTTGACCTCCATGTCGGGGTAATGCTCCTTGAGCATGATGGCGCTCTTTATGGTGTTCATGCAGCAGATGTTGGAGCAGTAAGGATGCCCCCGGTGCGTGGATCGGGACCCCACGCACTGGATGAAGGCCACCGACCGCGGGTGCTGGCGGTCGGAAAGGCGAATCACATCCCCCCGTGTAGGTCCGCCGGCGTTTATCAGCCTTTCCAATTCCATGCTAGTGATGACATTTTCGAAACGCCCATAGCCGTATTCATCGAGATAGGTAGGATCGATGGGCTGAGCACCCGTCGCCACGATGATGGTGCCCACTTCAAAGGTGAGTTCCTCGTCATTCATGGAAAAATCTATGCAGTGTTTCTGACACGCCTCCAGGCATCGCCCACAGATGATGGGGTTGTGACCGAGGCAATGTTCGATATCCACTACATAAGCCGCTGGTACGGCCTGGGGAAAGGGTGAATAAATAGCCCGGCGCGTGTTCAATCCCATGTTGAATTCATCGGGTACTACGACCGGGCATACCTTCGCGCATTCGCCACAGGCCGTGCATTCCCTCTCGTTTACATAGCGGGCCCTCTTTAACACCTTGACGTGAAAGTTACCTACGAAACCCCTGATCTCTTTGACTTCGCTCAAGGTTAGGAGCGTTATGTTGGGATGCCGACCGGCATCCGCCATCTTCGGCCCCAGTATTCAGATGGAACAATCGAGGGTGGGGTACGTCTTATCCAACTGAGCCATTATCCCACCAATGCTGGGCTTCTTCTCTACGAGGATAACGGGATGCCCCGCCTCGGCTAGATCCAGGGCCGCCTGGATGCCTGCCACTCCGCCCCCGATGACGAGGGTTGATTGGTTGACCGGCACCTCCAGTTCCGTCTTGCTCTCCAGAAGCGACGCCCTGGCCACGGCTGCTCGAACCAGATCCTTCGCCTTTTTCGTGGCCAAATCCGGCTCCAGGGCATGAACCCAAGAGCACTGCTCCCGGAGGTTGGCCATCTCTAACAGGTAGGGATTAAGCCCTGCCTCCTTGAGGCAATTCCTGAAGGTTACTTCATGGAGGCGCGGGGAACAAGAGGCCACCACGATGCGGTTCAAGTTGTGTTCCCGAATATCCTTCTTTATCTGTTCCTGGCCTGGCTCCGAACAGGTGTAAGTCTGATAGGCGGCGTGTATCACATGTGGTAGGCTGGCCGCATATTCGGCCACCGCGGCACAATCCACCGTGGACCCGATATTGGAACCACACTGACAGATGTAAACCCCTATGCGCGGTGAATCGCTTATCCCTGCTTTCGTCATTTCCCTCTCCTTGCCTTTTTGTCGCAACTGGTTTTCATCCTTTAAACCAGCCTATGTCTTGAGCTAAAATAGAGTGGATATCGCGTATCTCCATCTTCCACTCCCCTGTCTTTGCCTTGTCTCTCATGGCACAGGTAAGATGGATCATGCACTTGGGACAAGAGGTAATGATGGTCTTCGCCCTCGTGCTGCGGGCCTCCTGCAATCGCTTGATCTGGATAAATTTCGAATAGGCATCGCAGTTGATGAAGCCGCTGTTGCCGCAACAAACGGCTCCCCGGCCGAAATGTTCCATTTCGGCAAGCCGGAGGTTAGGGATGAGGCCTAAAAGCTTGCGGGGCAGTTCCACCCCCCCTTCCACCATCCGGGCCAGCCGACAGGGGTCCTGGTAGGTCACCCGAAGGTTCAAGGGCGAAAAGGTAATCCCCCCCTTGCTTACCTCCTGGTCAATGAGGTCCATAAGCAGGGTGACCTTGAGGTCGAACCCCCGACATACGCGGGGCATGTATTCCTTCCACACGAAATAGCATTCCGGGCAAGAAAAAACGACCTCCTTAACACCCGCCTCCTTGAAAGCGGCAAAATTTAGGCGACACAAGGCCTCGAAATTCTCCCGGTCCCCCGTACATAAGAGGTCATGGCCACAGCACCGCTCATCGGCGAGAACGACGGGTTCAACCTCGAGAAAATTGAGGATTCTTATACTGTCCACGGCGATGGAGAGGGTATTTACTTCGATGCCGGAGAAAAAAACATCGAAATAAGGCGCACAGCCTACGAAATAGGCTACCTCTCCTGCTGATTTCACGCGTAGCCCTTCCGGAAGCCAGCCCAACCTATGCTGCTTGAGTTCGGGTATGGCCATCATCCTCATCCAAGCATGTACGGCTCCATCGTGAGCTCGATAACCCTTGAGCCCCTTGGTTTCTGCGAGGATTGCCCGCATCTCGATGATAAAGCCGCTAAAGTCTACGCCGGAGGGGCATCTCTCACTGCAGAGGTCGCAGGTAAGGCATTCCCAGATGGCATTTTCTATGAAAGCCTCGTCTTCCCGTTCGGCAATCACCTTATGGGCGAGAAGGCGCGGCGAATACTCTTTGCCGGACATGCATCGAGGGCAAGAGGTGGCACACTTGCCACACTCGAGGCACTGGTAGAGCCCCTTTTCCCTTATCAATCCGTCAAGCCTTGTTTCCACCATAGGTCTCCGCCTTTCTTTCTGGCCTGAGTAAGAGGCCCGATCCGCTCGATGGTGTTCACGAAGGCCTCTATCGCCTGGACGAATTCTACCTTCTCGTGGGCCCCGAAGCTCACTTCCACCAACCTGTGCTGGTCTATTCCGAGCAAACTGAGGAGTCGGCGTACTCGCTCCACGTTTTCGTGCCCTACCTTGGGCCCTGGCCCATATCGGCAATCTTCGTCCCGGCACTCAAGGAGAATGACCCCATCCGCCCCATATTCAAAGGCCTTCAAGATCAAGGCCTGATTGATGCGACCTATGCACATGACGCGAATGACTTTCAAGTTTTCAGGCAAGACTAACCCCGTCATCCCCGCCTGATTCAGGCAAGCCCAGGGACTCCAGTTGCAACAAATGGCGAGTACGTTCACGGGCATCCCCTTCAGTCCTCCTCCAGAACGAATGACACGATATCATCCAGCAGGCGGTTGGAAAAATAGGGCATGTCCATGGCAGTAACGGGACACCTTCCCACGCATCCACCACAGCCGACGCAGTTGTACCGAAGGACGTAAGCCGTGTAAAATCCGAAGCTATTGGCCTTGAGCTGGACGGCGTTGAAAGGACAAATCTCCACACACCTACCGCATCCGCGACACCTCATCTCATCCACCCGCGGGCTCAACTCATGGTCTTTCATGTAAGCTTCCGCCGCCGCCGATGCCACGTGGGCCGCCAGGGCAGCACCCGCCTGCCCGACACTCACCCTGTTTAACGTCCTGGGCATGACCCTGTAGAGCCCCACCTGGGGGGTATTGAAAAAGGCAAAATTGTAGCGATAAAACTTCTTTAAGCCGAAAGTTCCCTCGGGGATGGCGAGCTTCAGCAGATTAAGGTCCGTAAGACAAACGATATCGGAGCGCCAGCTACGTTTTTTCCCCCCTACTTCGAGGTGCGTTTCGAAATTCCCCATGTAACCCTTGATTCTTAGAACGCAGGCCTCCGTTACGTTTTCCACGCGTCCACCGACACAGGCATTTATGGGGCGCCCGGCAATCTCCGGGGGCAGCTCCTCGCCTTTTAAATGACATTTGTGCACCAGTCGGACGCGAAAACCTTGCAGGTCGAGAATCCGCGCGCAGGTCGTGCCCACTTCCGATCCGCCGAGGATGAGGACGGATTTCCCTAAATTCGTTTTGCCCTCCTGCAGAGGACCCAGGAAACGGAGGCGAAAATAGGCTTCCCTAAGAAGATCTCGGCCCCGGGCAATCATCTTGTCTTCCGACCATTTACCGGCACCTAAGTTATCCCGCAGGTTAACCATCTCGAATCGGCTGCGGTCCAGGCCCAAGCGGTTGAAGAGATGCCATCGCACGCGATCACGCTGGTCGTTACAGGATATGCACTCAAACTCCAGGGGGCAACAGGCACAGGAAAGGAGGATGACGCGGCCTAAATTGTTTTTTCTCACCTCCCGGGCAATCTGCTCTGCCCCCCGGGGATGGCAGGCAGAAAAGACGAGGGCACTTTTCTCCACCCCGGGCAAAAGACCCGCCAGGTGTCTCAACTTATCCAGTACGAAAGCGGGGGCCATCGTTTCGTTACAAGTGCAGATGAACACACCGATTTTCTTATCGTCCCCATGAAATAACCTAACTTTCTTCCGCGCCTTCTTCCTAACCTTAAGGGCCGGTGTATCCATCAGGGCCCCGCCGGCGGCGGCCGAACCGGCAATCAAAACGTTGACGATATCCGGGGCCTCACCGAAATCGCCAATGTAGTGCACCTTATCTTCGTGGAGGATGTTTCTATCACCTAACTCTTCGGCATCGGCCACGATGACGGCAGGGGCAAAAAACGAAAGCACCTGCGGCGAACATGCGTGCTCGATCGCCCCTATCGGCTTACAAACCTCTTCACAGGCGAGGCATTCACAGCAGACGGCACATTGAAGGCATCTTTTTGCCTCCCTTCGTGCCTCCTCTTCCCCCAGGCCCAGGGATACCTCGCGGAAATCCCTCACGCGCAAATCCGGCGGCCTCAACTTCGTTTGGGCCCTTTCGAGCCGTTTTATGTCTTCCGGAATCTCCCTGTAATCTGCCCCAGGGAAAGAGGGTACTTCCAG
Source organism: Syntrophales bacterium (assembly GCA_035358955.1). GTDB lineage: Bacteria > Desulfobacterota > Syntrophia > Syntrophales > UBA8958 > JAOAFE01. Next base: position 35,699 of record DAORXN010000005.1, read on the forward strand.
CCCCTCCAGCCTTTTTCCCGTGAGATAAGCCATGACCTCCCAGGCGGCCCTGCGGCCCTGGGCCATCGCCTCCACGACTGTGCGAGGCCCGGTGACCACATCCCCCGCCGCAAACAGACCGGGTCGGCTCGTCATCAAACCTTCGCGACACGCGATTCTTCCCCGATCGTCCTTCCAGGAGGCACTTTCCACCATGGGAGACCAGTCTGTTTCCTGACCGATGGCCACGATGACAAAATCGGCTTCGAGGAGGAATTGAGAACCTTCTATGGGTAGAGGCCGCCGGCGACCGCTTTCATCCGGTTCCCCCATTCTCATCCGAACGAGCTCCAGGGCCGCCACCTTCGCATCCCCCTTTACCGAGACGGGTGCCACGCGGAAGAGAAACCTTACCCCTTCCTCTTCCGCTTCCGCCACTTCCCTGGGGAGGGCCGGCATATCTGCCCTTTCCCGTCGGTAACAAATCGTCACTTCCCTCGCCCCCAACCGGCAAGCGGCGCGGGCCGCATCGATGGCCGAATTCCCCCCGCCGATCACGGCCACCTTCCCTTCCAACCGTTTAAGCCCTCCCCCATTCACCTGCCGCAACATCTCGAGGGCACCCATGACCCCGGTGAGGTTCTCGCCCGGTATACCCAATCTCAGGTCCCGATGGGCACCCAGACAAAGGATGACGGCGTTAAACCCCTCCTGAAAGAGCGCCTCTACATCTGAAACGGGGCTTAAAGTCCTGATCTCAACCCCGAGTTCCTCGATGGCCCTGATCTCTCCGTCCAGGACGTCTCTCGGCAGCCGGAAGGCATTGATGCCTACCCTCAACATTCCACCTGCCTCGGCTTCCCGTTCGAAAACGGTGACGTTGAAACCTTCCCGGGCAAGAAAATAGGCAGCCGAAAGGCCCGCCGGACCTGAACCCACGATGGCTACCCGTTCATTTCTCTTCTCCGCCCGGCCGGAAAGAGAAGGGCGCTGCCCCTGCTTGAGCTCCCAATCTGCGATGAACCTCTTCAGATCGCAGATGGAGACAGCCTCATCCACTTCCGCGCGCCTGCAGGCACTTTCACAGGGATGATGGCACACCCTCCCGCATACACCGGGCAGAGGATTATCCCTCCGCACCACTTCCAAGGCTTCGGCATATCTACCCGCTGCGATGAGGGCGATGTACGCTGGGGCGTTCACGCCCAAGGGACAGGCTTCCCGACAGGGTGGCTTTTTCCTCTTCTCGAGGTCGAGGGCCCGGGATGGGCAGTAAGGGGGCGTTCTCTTCAGAGGAGGCGAATCCGTCTCGTTCAAGGGGCAGACCTCCAGGCAACGTGCGCAGCCCGTGCAAAGGTCGTAATCGATGAAAGGGGATTCCTGAACCAAGGTGACCCGGTATCCATCAGGCTCGCGGGATATGGATTTGATATGGGTCCTCTTCATGGCCGTAACGAGGGGATGACGTGTTACGCGAAGGTAGAGGGGGCGAAATTGAAAGTTGAGGTCCTCCGGCCATTCGGCAAAAGTCGCCGGGCCCCGGGGCACCTCGAGGAAATGGGGGGCTCGGGTCACCCAGATTAAAGGCTTGCCTGCCTCTGCCACATCCTGGGCTGCCTTGATGGCACCGTAGCCTGCGCCCACAAGAAGGACAGCCTCTGGGGGAATCTTCTTCGATGGGTTCACGCTCATTTTGAACCTTAGTTGCCCTCGGTCTTGGCTCGACTCCTGAGAATCGCCTGGCCGTACTCGACGCCCCGCTCAAAGGCGCGCAAATTGGCCTCGCGGGTGGCGGGAGGCACGGATTCCTGAATTGCTTTGCGCAGCGCCTCGGGAGTCGCCACATCCGTCACAGCAGCGAGAAATCCGAGCATGACTATATTGGCCATCATCTTGTTTCCCATACCCTCGGCCAAGCGGGTGGCCGGCACCCGAAGGGCAATCCAGGAGGGATGAACCTTCTTCACCTGCACGAGGTCTTCATCCCAAATGAGCATCCCCCCTGCTCGAAGGTTACCTATATTTTTCGTGTAACCCTCCTGACTCATGCAGACGAGGACTTCCGGCTCATCCACGTATGGATACATGATTTCGCTATCGCTTACGATAACCTGACTCGAGCAGGCGCCTCCCCTTGCCTCAGGGCCATAGTTCTGCGTCATGGTGGCGTTTTTCCCATCGTATATGGCGGCGGCACGCCCCAGGATATCACCCGCCATGATGATCCCCTGGCCACCGAAACCCGTAAAAAAAACCTTGCGTTCTCTATTTTTCATTTTGTCGCCTCGGCGGAATTTTCCTCCGATTCTTTATGGCACACAATCGTTTGATAGTAATCGAGGAACGTTTGGCGCGTGCGATCCACAAATTTGCCCACCACGATCTCTCCGGAAAAATCGATGACTGCCCCCTTGGTGTCGATATCGTTCTTGATGACGGAGCGGTCATGGTAAAGCTTTAGAGTATCCAGCGCACTTCCCAGGCGGTTTCTGCGACCAAAGGCCGAAGGGCAAGGGCACAAGACCTCCACGAAACTGAAACCCCTTTTTTGCATGGCCTCGGCAATGGAATTGGTGAGCAGCCTGATGTGCAAAGCCGTCCATCTCGCCACGTAAACGGCCCCGCAGGTATCCGCCAGATGGCAAAAGTTGAAAGGTTCCTCCGGCGAGCCTTCCGGAGTAGTTGTCGTCTTGAAACCCAATGGGGTGCTCGGTGCCTGCTGACCGCCTGTCATTCCGTAGTTCAGGTTATTCACGCAGATTACGGTCATATCTATATTCCTACGGGCCGCGTGGATGAAGTGATTTCCCCCGATGGCAAACAGGTCTCCATCGCCTGAAGCCACGATTACCTTAATATCCGGGCGGGCCAGTTTGAGACCCGTGGCGAAGGGGATGGCGCGGCCGTGGGTGGTGTGGAAAGAATCCACCTTGATGTAGCCTGCCATCCGGCCCGTGCATCCTATGCCGGAAACCATGGCCAACCGATCGAGATCGAAGGCGGATTTCTGAATAGCCGCCAAAATGCCTCCAAAAACCGTTCCAATCCCACATCCCGGGCACCAGATATGGGGAATGCGATCGACCCGAAGTAAGTGATCCATCGGATGGGGCGGAAGCTCTTTCTTTCTGGCTGTCATCTCCTCCTCTTCCTCTTTAGGGCAGACACGATGCCCTCTCTGATGCGCTCGGGCCTTATGACCGTACCTCCGGCATGGGAGACGAGATGAACCGGGCATCTACCGGCAGCACACCTCTCCACTTCCAGCACCATCTGGCCCATATTTATCTCGGCGACAATTAAGGCCTTAACCTCTTTTGCGACGGACCTGACGAGTTCTTCCGGAAACGGCCATACGGTTTCTAACTTGATCAACCCTACTTTCAGTCCCGCTTGCCTTGCTTCCTCAACGGCGCTTCGCGCAGACCGGAAGGTGATACCGTAAGCTATGACCACTACCTTGGCATCATCGAGGTAATAGGACCGTGTTTTGATAATCTTTTCCCGATTGCGTCTGATTTTATTGACAATGCGCTCTACCATCTGGGCCTGAGCTTGGGCATTCATAACGGGATAGCCCCGCTCGTCATGGGTAAGGCCCGTCACATGAATCCTATAGCCGTCACCGCAATCGGGTAGACGCGGCACCCCATCCGGACCCGGCCGGTAGGGCAGGTATGCCTCCGGCGACACCTCAGGCTTACGCCGATTGACGATCTCTATTTCTGCCTCGTCGGGAATGACCACCCTTTCGTTCATATGCCCCACCACCTCGTCGGCCATGATGAGGACGGGGACTCTGAACTCTTCACTCAAGTTGAACGCCCGGATGGTCAGGTCGAACATCTCCTGCGGGCTGGAAGGTGCGAGGGCGATAATCTCGTAATGGCCATGAGAACCCCACCTCGCCTGCATCATGTCACCCTGGGCCACGTTCGTGGGCAAACCCGTGCTCGGCCCCGCCCGCTGGACGTTACAGATCACGCAAGGTGTTTCCGTACAAACCGCAAGACCAATGTTTTCCATCATGAGGGAAAAGCCTGGCCCGGAGGTGCTGGTCATGGCCTTTGCGCCGCCCCAGCTCGCCCCCAGGATAGCGGCCATGGAAGCAATTTCATCTTCCATCTGAATGTAGATGCCCCCTACCTGGGGCAGCCTGACGGACATCCTCTCCGCCACCTCCGTCGCGGGGGTGATGGGGTAACCGGCAAAAAAGCGGCAGCCCGCCGCAATGGCCCCTTCACAGCAGGCATGATCCCCGTTCATGAAGTAGATACCCTTTTTCACCGCTTTTTCACGCACCAGCTATTTCCTCTTTTCGTTCGAAGATGCTGACCGAGTAGATGGCAAATTCGGGGCAGATGATCTCACAGAAGTGACAATTCACGCATTTATCCGCCTCTTTCACGTAAGGGGGGTGATAGCCCTTGCTGTTGAACTTATCCGATACGTCGAGCACACCCCGAGGGCAATAGGCAATGCAGAAGCCGCACCCTTTGCATCTTTCCGCCAGGATGACAACCTCTCCCCGACTCAACTCTCTGGGAGGCATATCTAAGGGACGTCGCCAGAATTTCATCTCTTTTACCCCGGCCTAAAATTACGGACGGATTATAGGAAGACTCAAGCCGTGTCAAGTATAATTAGATTCGTCCGCCGGGTCCCCTTCGTAAAATCCGGCCGGGAAGCTTACCTTTCCAGGCAGTGCTTGTCGGTTTCCCCCGTGACGGGGATGGGGTAATCCCCCGTGTAACAGGCCAGGCAGAGGTCTTTCTTCTTTAGCCCCGTCGCCTTGACCATGCCGTCGAGGGAGAGGTAATAAAGGGAATCGAGGCCGATAAAACGGGCAATGTCTTCCACCCTTTCTGACCGGGCGGCGATGAGCTCACTTCGAGAGGGAAAATCGATGCCGTAGGGGCAGGGAAACCGGGTAGGGGGACAGCTGACGAGCATGTGGATCTCTTTTACCCCTTTTTCTCTTAGACTCTTGATGCGGTTCCTGCTCGTCGTACCCCGGATGATGGAATCTTCGACGATGGCAACCCTTTTCCCCTTTAGAAGGGACGCCACGGGATTCAACTTCACCCGTACGCCGAAATCCCTGATCGACTGCGTAGGCTGAATAAAGGTGCGCCCCACGTAATGATTCCTCACCATGGCCATCTCGAAGGGAACGCCGCTCCTCTGGGCAAACCCCAGGGCGGCATAATTCCCGGAATCGGGGAAGGGCATCACGAGGTCCACCTCTGGGCGATATTCCTCTGCCAGATTGTACCCCAGCTCTTTACGGCATAGATACACATTGCGGCCGAAAACAATGCTATCGGGACGGGAAAAATAAATGAGCTCGAAGACACACATGGCCTGCCTGACTGAGGGAAAGGGCTTTAAACTTTTCATCCCTTCGTCGCTTATAATCAAGATTTCTCCCGGCTCCACGTCGCGCACAAACTCGGCCTGGATCAGGTCAAAGGCGCACGTCTCGGAAGCGATCACCCATCCGCCGTTTATTTTTCCCAGGGAAAGGGGGCGAAAGCCCAAGGGGTCCCGGGCCGCGACGATCTCTTTTTTCGTCAGCATGACGAGACTGTAGGCCCCCGAAACCTGGCCAAAAGATTTAACAAGTGCCTCTTCCAGTCCCCCTTTCAGATGAGGCGCCATGAGATGAATGAAGATCTCCGTATCCATGGTCGATTGGAAGATGGAGCCCCTCTCCTCGAGTTCACGACGGAGCGTTCGGGCGTTCACCAAATTCCCGTTGTGGGCGATGGCATAGTACTCAGAACCGTGGTGGGCAACGAAAGGCTGGGCATTGGCGAGGGTAGAGGAGCCCGTCGTCGAATAGCGCACATGACCGATCGCGAGGTGGCCGGCCATGCCCGAGAGAATCTCTTCCTTGAATACCTCCGATGCGAGCCCCATCCCCTTGAATTCTCTCACCTCACGTCCGTCGGTGGCTACAATTCCGGCACTTTCTTGCCCCCGATGCTGCAGGGCAAAGAGGCCGAAAAAGGTTACCCGCGCCGCCTCCGGGTGGCCGTAGACGGCAAACACACCACATTCATCCCTTGGGCAGGAAAGGCTCAGCATACGCCCTCTTCTCTTAAGCTCAAGAAATGGTAATCCTGCAAGGGGCACACCCCCCAACCGGAAGAAAGGAGAGAAAAAACGGCCTCCGCCATGGCCTGGGCACCGGCAATCGTGGTGGCGTAGGGGATATTGTAGGAAATTGCGGCCCTTCTTATCTGGTAGCCGTCCATAGAGGACTTGCGTCCCCGACTCGTGTTGATCATGAGCTGGATTTCCCCGTTCTTTACGTAGTCCACCACGTGGGGGCGGCCCTCGGATATTTTATTGAGGGGAATAACATTAAGACCCCGCTCGCTTAGATAGCCGGCCGTGCCCTTCGTTCCCACCAACCTGAATCCCATTTGGGCAAAGCGCCGGGCGACGGGCAGCACCTTTTCCTTATCGCCGTCATGAACGCTGATGTAAACCGTTCCTTTCCTGGGCAATTGAAATCCCGTTGCCAGTTGGGCCTTTGCATAGGCGAGGCCAAAGGTCCGGTCCATCCCCATCACTTCTCCCGTGGACCTCATCTCCGGCCCCAAAAGGATATCCACCTCCGGAAAGCGCGAGAAGGGGAAAACCGCCTCTTTGACGGAAACATGACGGGGTTTGATGGCCTTCGTGAGCCCCAGGGCACGCAGCTTTTTGCCCAACATCACCTTGGTGGCCAGGCGGGCAAGGGGAATACCTGTGGCCTTGCTTACGAACGGCACCGTCCTGGAGGCCCGGGGATTTACTTCGAGGATGTAGAGTTCCCCGTCTTTAATGGCATATTGAATATTAATGAGCCCCACGACACCAAGTTCTTGGGCGATAGTTTTCGTTTGCCTCTCTATCAACCTAACCATGTCCTCGGAAAGGGTGTGGGGTGGTAGGACACAGGCACTGTCGCCGGAATGGATGCCCGCCTGCTCTATATGTTCCATGATGCCCGCTACGATGGTCTCTTCCCCGTCACTGATGGCATCCACATCCACTTCAACGGCATCTTCAAGAAACTTATCGATGAGGACGGGAAAACCGGGAGAGATGAGCATCGCCCTCTCCATGTACTGCTTTAAGCTTTCGAGGTCGTAGACGATTTCCATGGCCCGCCCGCCCAACACGTAAGAGGGTCGGACAATCAATGGGTACCCGAGCCTTTCGGCGGCGCGCAGGGCCTCCTCTACGGTCAGGGCTGTGGCGTTGGGCGGCTGTCTTAACCCTATGCGATCGACGATTTCCTGGAACCTCTTCCTATCTTCCGCACGATCGATGGCATCCGGTGAAGTGCCCAGGATGGGGACCCCCGCCTCCGCAAGCCCCCGGGCCAAATTCAAGGGGGTTTGCCCCCCGAACTGGACGATGACCCCGAGGGGCCTCTCCTGGTGGACGATGTGAAGCACGTCCTCAAGGGTGAGGGGTTCGAAGTAGAGCCGATCGGACGTATCGTAGTCTGTACTGACCGTCTCGGGATTGGAGTTAACCATAATACTCACGTAGCCCTCCTCGCGTAAGGCCAACGAGGCATGAACGCAGCAATAATCGAATTCTATACCCTGCCCGATGCGGTTAGGACCGCCACCTAAGATGATAACCCGAGGCCTTTCATCGGCTTCGACCTCATTTTCCTCCTCATACGTCGAATAGTAATAAGGGGTATAGGCGACAAACTCGGCCGCACAAGTATCGACAAGTTTGTAAACGGGGAAGATACCGCTTTCCATCCGGAGATTTCTCACCTCCGCCTCTTTAACGCCCCAGAGCTCGGCCAGGCGACGGTCGGAAAAGCCCCAGCTTTTGGCTTCCCTCAAAACCTCCCGATCTTTGGGCTTCTTCGCAATAACCCCCTCGGCCCTCACGATATCCTCGATCTGATAGAGAAACCAAGGGTCGATGGCGGAAAGCCCGCTTATTTCCTCCACCGACATGCCTTCCCTGAGGGCGCTCGCAATCCAGAAAATCCTCTGGGAGTTCGGCTTCCGAATTTTATCTTTCAGAAACATCACCCGATCTTCTACCTCTGCGGGAAGCTCCAAGGGCAGGGAGAAACGACCTATCTCAAGGGACCTGACGGCCTTTTGGAGAGATTCTTTGAAGGTGCGGCCGATGGCCATCGTCTCTCCCACCGACTTCATGGAGGTCGTGATCGAGTCCTGCGCCCCGGGGAACTTCTCGAACGTCCACCTCGGTATTTTGGTCACCACGTAATCTATGGTGGGTTCAAAGGAAGCCATCGTCTCTTTTGTAATATCGTTGGGAATTTCGTCGAGGGTGTATCCTACAGCGAGCTTGGCCGCAATCTTGGCGATGGGAAAACCCGTGGCCTTCGAAGCCAAGGCCGAAGAGCGGGAGACGCGGGGATTCATCTCTATGACGATCATCTCTCCCGTTTGGGGATGAACGGCGAACTGCACATTGGAGCCCCCCGTTTCTACCCCTATTTCCCTCATGATGGCCATCGCCGCATCACGCATGGCCTGGTACTCCTTGTCCGAAAGCGTCTGGGCCGGGGCTACCGTGATGGAATCGCCCGTATGAACCCCCATGGGATCCACATTTTCAATGGAGCAGATGATGACCACGTTATCAGCCTTATCCCTCATGACCTCCAGTTCGTATTCCTTCCATCCCAGGACGGATTCCTCCAACATGATCTCGTGAATGAGGCTGGCATCGAGGCCTGCCTTGGCCATTACATCTAATTCTTCCCGGTTGTAGACGACACCGCCACCTGTTCCCCCCAAGGTAAAGGAAGGACGGATGATGAGGGGAAACCCCAATTCCTCGGCAATGTCCTGAGCCTCCGCCAAGGAGCGCGCAAAGCCACTGCGGGGTACTTTCAATCCTATACGTTCCATCGCCTTTCTAAAAAGTTCCCTGTCTTCGGCCTTCCTGATGGCGTCCAGGGAAGCCCCGATCAGTTCCACCCCGTATTTTTCCAGCACGCCTGCCTCGGCGAGAGAAACCGCCGTATTCAAACCCGTCTGTCCCCCCAGGGTGGGCAGTAGGGCTTGCGGCCTTTCCCTAACAATGACCTTGGCCACCGCCTCGGGAGTGATGGGCTCGATATAGGTCCTATCCGCCATCTCCGGGTCCGTCATGATGGTAGCCGGATTGGAATTGATGAGAACCACCTCGTAACCTTCTTCTTTCAAGGCCTTACAGGCCTGGGTCCCGGAATAGTCGAACTCGCAGGCCTGACCGATCACGATGGGACCGGACCCTATGATGAGTATCTTCTCCAAGTCTCGCCGCTTGGGCATCTTTACTCCCACTCAATGGTGCTGGGAGGTTTGGAACTTATATCGAAGACGACGCGATTTACGCCCCTCACCTCATTTATGATGCGACTCGATATGCGGGCAAGGAGTTCATAGGGCAGGCGCGCCCAGTCTGCCGTCATGGCATCTTCGCTGGTTACGGCCCTTAAGGCAACGATGTTTTCATACGTCCGCTTATCCCCCATGATGCCCACACTTTTTATAGGCAGAAGGACGGCAAAGGATTGCCATAAACCCCGGTAAAGCCCGGCCGACCTTATTTCATCCATGAGAATGCGATCGGCCTGGCGCAGGACGGAAAGACGCCTTTTGGTCACCTCCCCGATGATCCTCACGGCCAGTCCCGGCCCCGGGAAGGGTTGACGCCACACCATGTCCTCCGGGATGCCTAACTCCACCCCCAGCGCCCGCACTTCGTCCTTGAACAGGTGTTTGAGCGGCTCGACGAGGGTTAGTTTCATCTTGTTCGGTAAACCACCCACGTTGTGATGGGACTTGATCACGCAACTGGGGCCGCCAAAGGCCGATCGAGATTCTATCACGTCGGGATACAGGGTACCCTGGCCCAAAAATTTCACCCCTCTTAACTTTCTCGCCTCTCCTTCAAAGACCTCAATGAACGTCCTTCCGATGATTTTTCTCTTCTTTTCCGGATCCTCCACTCCCTTCAAGCGCGAAAGAAAAAGGCTTCCTGCCCGCACGAACCTAAGATTCATCCGAAAGTGACGCTTATAGAGGTCTCGAACTTGTTCCGCTTCGCCCTGGCGCAGGAGGCCGTTGTCTACAAAAACACAGGTGAGTTGATCTCCAATGGCACGATGGATGAGGACGGCGGCCACGGATGAATCTACTCCGCCGCTTAAACCGAGAATGACCTTCTCCTTCCCCACCTGAGAACGGATTTCCTCAATCGCCTTCTCCGCGAAGGTCTTCATCGTCCAGTCCGGACGACACTGACAGATGCCAAAGAGAAAGTTGGCGATCATCTTCTTCCCTTCCGGGGTATGGGCGACTTCAGGATGGAATTGAAGGCCGTATATGCGCCTCCTTACATCCTCGGCCGCGGCCACGTCGGTGTTGGGCGTGGAGGCCGTCGCTTCGAAACCCGCGGGGAGCTCACTTATCGAATCACCGTGGCTCATCCAGCATACGGTCTTGGTTCCTACGCCTTCGAAGATACCGGCGCCTTTTTTAATATAGAGCTCAGCGAATCCGTATTCCCTTTTTTTCGCCGGCGACACCTTTCCGCCCAAGATATGGACCAAATATTGAAACCCATAGCAAATTCCGAGTATGGGTATGCCAAGCGAAAAGATGCCCTTGTCCACCTGGGGGCTCTGCTCCTCATAGATACTCGCGGGCCCGCCGGAGAGGATGATGCCTTCGGGCTTCCTGCTTTTTATCTGCTCGAGGGAAATGGAAGGGGGCTCGATTTCGCAATACACTCGATGCTCCCTTACCCGCCGGGCAATGAGCTGGTTGTACTGGGAACCGAAATCGATGATGAGGATCATGCCTTCAAACCTTTCATCAGGTCAATGAAGTAATCGAACAGGTAAGCCGCATCGTGCGGCCCCGGTGATGCCTCCGGGTGATACTGGACACTGAAGGCGCGAAGTCGGGGATAGGAAATCCCCTCGGAGGTACGGTCGTTTAAATTTTCATGCGTAGCCAAGACTTCCCCCGCTACGGAGCCAGGAATTACGACAAAGCCGTGATTCTGGGAAGTGATCTCAACTCGTCCGGAAAGATGATTCTTGACCGGCTGGTTGACCCCGTGGTGCCCGAATTTCAACTTTTCCGTCCTTCCCCCCATGGCCTGCCCCAAGATCTGATGGCCCAGGCAGATACCGAAGATGGGCACCTGGCCCAGAAGCCGGCGAGCCGTCTCAACCACATAGGGAAGGGCGGCGGGATCGCCCGGCCCGTTGGAAAGAAGGACTCCATCGGGTTGATGTGAGAGTATCTCTTCGGCCGAACTAAAGGCCGGAAATACCATGACTCCACATCCCCTCTCTTCTAGCATGCGCAAAATATTGAATTTGACGCCGCAGTCCAGGACGGCCACCCTCAGATGCTTCCCTTCCGGCCACCTTTTAAGGTCCGGGCAAGGGCGCCCGTTTAACCAGACGTAAGGAACCCGTGAGGTAACCTCCCGCACGAGGTCCCTTCCCACCAGGCCCGGGTAACGGGATAATTTCCTTGTGAGCGAATCGATCTGGAAATCTTCGGACGACACAATACCCCTCATGGCGCCGTAAATACGGATCCTCCTCGTTACCGCCCGGGTGTCAATACCCTCGATCCCGATTTTGCCCCATGCCTCGAGGAAATCCTTGAGCGTCCGCTTTGAACGCCAATTGCTCGGACGCCCATGATACTCTTTCACGATGAAGCCTTCCAGGTAAATCCCGGCCGACTCCATATCTTCGTCGTTCGTCCCATAGTTACCTATCATGGGATAGGTCATGACGACGATCTGGTCCTTGTACGAAGGGTCGGTAAGCACCTCCTGGTAACCGGTAAGGCCGGTATTAAAAACGACTTCCCCCACCGCCTCTCCCGACCCGGCGAAGGCCTGGCCCCACCAGACACTTCCATCCTCGAGAAGAAGCACCGCCTTTCTTCCCTTTCGCAAAACGGCCATAAAAATTACCTGCCCCACCTTAGTTCAAAGGCGGGAAATTATTTACATATCCCGCCTTTGTCCTTATTTCTCTACCATGAACTTAGCGCCACAATCAACTTATGAATAACATCTCCCAGAACTTGGGCAGGGTCCAAAGATCATCGGGAACTAAAGTCTCCAACTCATCGGCCCAAGTGCGAAGCTCATCCATCCTGCTCTTTACCTTCTCACACAGGAAGAATGCCCTCTTACGCTCGTCCTCAATGGAGGCAGCCTTACTTAGCCCCTCCATCATAGCCTGGTCCGTCTTTATGCATCTATCGACGAGGGAGCTTACCTTCGTAAGCAACTCCTCGAGGCCCGCCGCTTCCTTTTTCGTACCGAGGATTTCTCTAATTTTAAGAATCGCTTCTCCTATCCTCTGGACGTAATTCACCCCCGCGGGGATGACGTGACCCATGATGAGGTTGTGCATACATTTCACATCGATTTCCATATCCTTCACATACCGCTCGAGATGGATAAGATAGCGCGATTTCAACTCCACGGGCGAAAGGACGCCATAGCGGGAAAAGAGGTTTAGGGCCTTTTCCGTAATCAGCGCCTCCAAAGCCTCGGGGGTCGTTTTTGCATTGGGAAGGCCTCTTCTTTTTGCTTCTTTTGCCCATTCCTCACTGTAATTGTCGCCGTTGAAAAGGACCGGTTTTATCTCCCTGATTTCCTCTCGGAGCACATCGAACACGGCCTGGTTTATGTTCTTGGCCTTTTTGGCCTTAATTTTTTCCGCGAGCTCATCGAGGCTTTCGGCGACAATCGTGTTGATGACCGTGGTGGGGAAAGATATGGATTGTGACGACCCCACCGCCCGGAACTCAAACTTGTTCCCCGTAAAGGCAAAGGGAGAGGTTCGGTTTCTATCCGTGTTATCCCGGCTGAGGACGGGCAAGGTCGAGATGCCCAAATCGATAATGGCATTATCCGTCACCTTCGTTACCCGGCCTTTTTCGATATCCTCCAGTATCTTAGTAAGTTGTTCCCCCAAAAAGATGGAGATGATGGCAGGTGGTGCTTCGTTTGCGCCCAGGCGGTAATCGTTGCTGTAAGAGGCGACGGACGCCCTGAGAATATCCGCATGGCGATAAACGGCCCGAACGGTAGCTATGAGAAAGACGAGAAACTGGATGTTGTCCTGGGGTGTGGTGCCCGGATTCAGGAGATTATTTCCCCGATTGTCGGCCAGTGACCAGTTTAGGTGTTTTCCTGACCCGTTCACGCCGGCAAAGGGCTTCTCATGGAGCAAACAGGCGAGGCGGTGTTTCTTCGCCACCGATTTCATGGTATCCATGACGAGCTGGTTGTGGTCAACGGCGATATTCGCCTCCTCGAACAAGGGAGCGATTTCGAATTGACTCGGCGCAACTTCGTTATGCCTCGTCTTGGCCGGGATACCCAATTTGAAGAGCTCCTCTTCCACGTCGTGCATGAAAGAAGACACCCGCTCCTTGATACTGCCGAAATACTGATCCTCTAATTCCTGTCCCTTGGCCGGTGGGGCCCCTTGGACGGCCCGTCCGCAAAGAGCGAGATCCTCCCGCTGATAGTAGAAGGAGGCATCGATGAGAAAGTATTCTTGCTCCGGCCCCAAGGTAGAATAAACTCTTCTTACATCCTCCACCCCTAAAAGTTTCAGCATGTTGACGGCACTTCTACTCAAGGCCCGACAGGACCTAAGGAGGGGGGTCTTCTTGTCCAGGGCTTCCCCGTGGTAGGAGATGAAGACGGTAGGTATGCACAGGGTAGTAGAAATGCCGCTGCGACGAATGAAAGCGGGGGAAGCGATGTCCCAAGCGGTGTATCCCCGGGCTTCGAAGGTAGTCCGGATGCCGCCACTGGGAAAACTGGAGGCGTCAGGTTCTCCCTGAACGAGCTGCCGCCCGGAAAACCTCTCGATCACCTCTCCCGGGCCTAAAACCTCGATGAAGGCATCGTGTTTTTCCGCCGTCGCTCCCGTCATGGGCTGGAACCAGTGGGCAAAATGGGTTGCTCCCTTGCTGATGGCCCATTCCTTCATGGCGTGGGCAACCGTATTGGCCGTCTCTAAATCAAGGACGCCCTGCTCATTTATGGCTTCCAACACTTTCTTGTACGTTTCCTTGGGCAGCTTCTCCTTCATCACCTTGAGGCTGAAGGTGTCCTCCCCAAAATATTCGGACACGGGTACCGTCTTTTCCCTCAAGACCGTATAGTCTCTCTCCGAAGCAATGGAAAATCTTCTATCTTTCATAATTCCTCCTAATTGATCATTCCAAAGGATCGTTTTCCTTCATGGTCCATACGCCACAGGGGCATGCACCGGCGCAAAAGCCACAACCTATGCATTTTTCGCTATCTACCACATATTCGTAGCCGCCGCCATCCAAATCTCTCCTCGAGATTGCCCCTTGCGGACAAACGGTTTCGCATACGTGGCAGTCGCGGCACAACCCACAAGAAGCACACTGGGCAGCACAAGAATCCAAACCATCGAACCGGGCCAAGGAATCGTAATAGGCAAGTTTGACCCGAGATTTTTCGATGACTTTTTTTAATGGACCCCTGCTACGTTCCCTTCCTCTCAACCGGTTATCTATATCCTCGGCCACGATCCGCCCGGCCCCAATGGCCTCGGTGATGAGACCCAGACGCACAGAGTCTCCGATCGCGTAAATCTGTGGATCGCTGGTCAAGTAATGTTCATCCACTTCGAGGAATGGGCCGTTTTTCCTCATTTCCGCCGGCAGGAAAGAAAGATCAGGCACATCTCCCACGGCCATAACCACCATGTCCGCTGGTATCAACTCTCCGTCCGCCAATTGAACCCCTTCCTCCGTTATCGCCCTCGTCACCCGGGGCCACAGAAATCTTGCCCCTAACTTTTCTGCACCTTTCCTCTCTGCCCCAAAGGAGGCAGGTTCTTGAATGTCAATTAACGTGACACTCTGCGCCCCCAATCGGTAAGCCTCGCAAGCCACGTCACAACCCACATTCCCTGCCCCTATTACGACCACCTTCTTCCCTACCGACAGATCGTCACATTTGCTCAAACGCAAAAAATCGTAAGCCGTCATGGCCCTCTCACTACCTGGAACGGGAATCTTTCTGGGAGACGTGGCCCCCACAGCGATAACGATAAACTCGCTTTCCCTTTTCCACTGCTGAAGTAACCTCCTGTTCATGGGAGTCTTCAGATGTATTACCTTCACCTTGTTTAAAACCCTCTTGATTTCGTGCTCTAAAACTTCATCGGGTATCCTGCTTTTAGGTATAACTTCTCTTATTTTCCCCCCCGCCTCCATTTCCTTTTCATAAATTACCGGCTCATGACCCTTGAGCCACAGATGCCAAGCCACGGACAGTCCCGCCGGACCTCCCCCTAAGATCGCAATTTTCTTCCCGGAGGCCGGCGCCCGCTCCGGCTCTTCGGCATTGAGTGATGCCCGACCCAGGGCCGGCAAGTCTAAAACGGGCAAATTTTCGAGTGACCTTGTGCAGGCCTGTAAACATAAATTAGGGCACAGATAACCACAGACGGTAGCCGGCAGGGGGGTGTACTGGAGAGATAAATTTATCGCCTCCTCCCACTTACCCGAACGGATGAGAGACCACCTATCACGAACGGGGATACCCGTAGGACAGGCAGACTGGCAAGGAGGTAGATAATATTCATTCTCCCAGACGGGGATAAAGCGCCTCAGGTCTCCAGTGGCAATGATGTCGATAGACCCGCGTGGTATGGTAACAATATCTCCCAGCAAACCCCCGGGACCCAATTCCTGTTCCCACACTTCAGTTCGGAACCTTTCCATCGTCCTTAAGTGCTTTTCACCTTTTTCGTAAGGTTTGCGGGCGATTAAGAGCTTCCAATCCTTTTTGCTCGCCGTTAACTCTCCGTAAATATCGGATCTTCCGATGGCATTAAGGAAACTCTTCAGATTTTGTTTCAGCCATTGCCAATCTTCATTCGATAGTTCACAGAGACGAACATCTTCTTCGCTGTAACCCTCATGGGGCCCGCGAAAGAAAATGGTCCCCCCCACCATGCCCACGCATGGTCTATACCCCAAGACATTATCTTTTCTTACCGTGTCATATCCACAGATGACGGCAACCCCTCCCGCCATAAATTCGGCGAAGAAATCCCCTACGCTGCCCAGCACCCAAAGCTCAGGCGGGGAAAAACGCGGATTGTGCTTGGTCATGGTCATTCCCCTTGCTCCGATGTCGCCGGCCACATAAATTTTGCCCTGAGCCATGGCATTGCCCACCCCGTTGGCCGCATGACCGTGCACGATGATTTCCGCCCCGGCATTGAGCCAGCCCACATCGTCGGAGCAAGGTCCCATAACCTCTATTCTCGTATTGGGAAACCCCATGGATCCTACCCTTTGACCGACGGATCCCCAGACACGAATCAGCACCTCTTCCCGACCTGCTTTCCACAGGCGTCCGCCAATCCCGTGCTGGCCATAGGCATGCACCTCGATACAGCGATGCCCCTGCTCGACCGCCTTCTGGATCTCTTCTTCCAGAAGACGGGAGTCTACCCTGCGCCCTTCTCTCAAACCCTCAATAACTATCGTCGGTCGATACACCATTAAAAACCCCTACACCACGTATTTGATACTGAGCCGCTCGGCCGCATTCTTATCACCGATGCCTAAGGCATCTGACATCCCGATGGGAAGGGATGTTGATCTGCCCAGGGGAGCCACTATTTTCTTAAGCTCCGTATCGAAACTCAAAAATAGATCAACAATCCTTTCGGCTACCTTCTCCGGATCAAGACGGCGATATAGGCGAGGATCCTGGGAGGTTATTCCTTTCGGACAGAGACCTATGTTACATATATTACAACGATCGTTTTCCGCCCCCAGACAGCCACCAGCCGCCTGCATCACGTATTTACCCACCTGCACGGCACTTGCGCCGAGCATTATAAGGGCAGCAACATTGGCTGCCAGATTCCCGTTTTTGCCGACACCACCGGCGGCAATGATGGGTATCTCGTTCTGTTTACCTATCTTCACCAGGTTCAGATAGGCATCCCGCACGTTACTGGCAATGGGATGCCCCATGTGGTCGAGAGATACGTTGTAGGCCGCCCCCGTTCCTCCATCCTCTCCATCAATGGCCAGGGCAGAGGCATAGGGGTTACGTGCCAAGTTATTGAGAACGGCGAGGGCCGTGCTCGTGCCGGAGATTTTGGGATAAACGGGAACGCGGAAGCCCCAGGCCATGGACATGGATTGAATCATCTTCGCCACCGACTCTTCGATGGAATACTTGGTTTGATGCGTGGGAGGGCTGGGCAAACTCACCCCGGGAGGCACACCACGTATGGTAGCGATGAGTTTGTTTACCTTGTGCCACATGAGGAGACCGCCATCTCCGGGTTTGGCTCCCTGCCCATATTTAATCTCTATGGCACAGGGATCTTCTTTCATTTCCGGCAGCGCCCTTATAATCTCATCCCAACCGAAGTAACCACTGGCGATCTGAAGAATTACGTACCGGAGAAACCTCGACCGGAGCAGTCTGGGTGGGCATCCCCCCTCCCCAGTACTCACCCTCACCGGCATGCCTTTCTCCTCGTTGAGATAGGCAACCCCCATTTGAATGCCTTCCCACATGGTGGGAGAGAGGGCACCAAAAGACATCCCTCCGATGATAAGGGGATAAATTTCACGTACAGGAGGTATCCACTGTCGCCTTCCCCATTCCTCAGCGGGCGTAATGCGTCCAAGTAAGGTCCTGAGCTCAAACTCATGCCGGCCGGCATCCAGGGCTGGGTCGGTTAGCATGCTGATACGGATGAATTTGATTTCATCCAGTACACTCCTTACGTCATTTCTTCGTCCCCCTCGGCGTCTGGGGTTTCCCCCTTGATTTACGTGAAAACGCAGCTTGTCCACATCCTGGCTTCTCACCGGCTTGATAGCCCCGTTCGGACACACGAGTTCACACATGGCACAACCCACGCAGGCGCAAGCGGGGTCTGTTTTCTGGTCAATGCCGTGATAAACGGCAAAAACATGGGTCGGCTTTTCCGTTAGATTCAAGCTCACCTGAACGGTCCTCTTCCTGTGTACACCGAGCTCAATAGCCTGAACCGGGCACACTGCAGTACACCGACCGCACAGGGTACACTTTTCCTTCTCCCAGATAACACGCCAGGGCAGGTCATACTTGCTGAGCAGGGAGGGCGTCATCTTTCCCACTGGTTCCATACCACTACCTCGTCTCTTTTCGGAAAAACGGCTACCGTATCATACTTCATGGGTTGAAAATCATGCCCCTTGTTTCGTGCCGGTATGGCCGCATCCAAGCCACATATTTCCGAGGAAAAGGCAAATGTTCCTGCATATCCCCCTACGACACCAGGCCTCAATTTTTTACTGTCCTGAACCATAAAGACTGTTTTATCGGGCAGACAACCGATGACACAGTTGGGTCCGTCAATAATCAATGGGCGGCACACATGTTTCAATCCCCTCAATTCTTCTCTGCTGGGATGCCGATCAATTTCATCATCACGCAGTGGAGTTATGATGTGTTTGTAAGTCTTCAAATCCTTTTTCAGAAATTTGTATGTGAAATGGAGGATATGGGTAAATACCTCCGAATCCGATTGATATCCTGTATAGCCAGAAAAGTTCCTGGAGGTCAGGTATTCCCTGATAGGGACAAAGGCCGTATTTTCTCCGTTCGTCATGGTGGCAAAACCCTGAATAAAGAAGGGGTGGCATGCATAGATGTCGATTGCATAATTCGTGTTTTGCCGCCCCTGGGCCAAAATTACCCTTGCTTTTAGCTCTTCATTTGTATCAAGCCCCAAATATTCTGCCAGCGTTACGGGATCTCCTATTTCCTTGATCATTACCACGTCCGGCCAGAAGCTGAAAATTTGCATGGAACCATCTTTTTCTCCCTGCTTCCTCAAGGCAAGCTGCACCATCATAAGGCGAAACTCACGTTCTTCATGGCCTAAAGACATCCACGCGGGAGGGTAGTCATATATGCGAATGAGGTAATTATCCCTTTTCGGCGTACCGTCGGGTGGCTCACCCTTTGGCCGGATAGAAATTCGATACTTAATGGTGAAATCCATATCCAGCATAAAATGATCCAGCTCTTTGATTCCCTCCTGGGTAAATATACCGGAAAGAATGGGAGAACCTTTGAACTTCTCGAAGCTCCCGCCCAAATCGGTGAGAAACAATCCCAAACCCGAACCGTCATGCCCTTCCTTCATGGCATTTAAGGCCCTGATGGCCACCATGGGAGAAAGAGGCTCCTTACTTGTTATGGCAAATAAACGACACATTTTTATTCTCCTCATTTGCGCCTTGTGCCTGGCGCGTTTACACTAAGCGATTTCTGTGCCAGAGCAGGAAAAGCAAATTCTATCCTGATGGTAGGAGGTCAGGCAGGCATCTGGCAGGCTTTTATGGTACATAAATGTACCATTATGGCCCCTGCGAAAGACAATTTTGTATTATGTTGAGAGGGACCTCTTGCGGCGAAATCTCTCAACATCTATGCCCAGCTTTTTAATTTTGTATTGAATGATCCTTTTTGTCAGCCCTAATGACCTGGCCGC
Organism: Syntrophales bacterium; assembly: GCA_035358955.1. GTDB lineage: Bacteria > Desulfobacterota > Syntrophia > Syntrophales > UBA8958 > JAOAFE01. The sequence continues at coordinate 55,278 of DAORXN010000005.1, forward strand.
CATGCTTTGGTTTCCGTTGAATTCTTTCAAGGCATCGATAATGAGAGCTTTCTCCTGGGCTTCTATTATGGCCTGAAACCGACCAGATTCTCTTTCGCTTCCTTCTCTCGTTTTCACCTGTAAAGACGGCGGCAGATGTACCATTTCAATGGTGTCACCCTCGGCCAGCAAAACTGCCCTTTCGATACAATTTTCCAGTTCCCGAACATTGCCAGGCCAGGAATGGTTCATAAAAATGTCGATTACGGCTGGAGATATGCGCCTTATGTTCTTCCCTACCTCTTTCGCGTACTTAAGAACGAAATGGTCGGCCAGCATGATTATGTCGTTTCCTCGTTCCCGCAGTGGAGGGAGGTATATAGGGAAGACGCTCAACCTGTAGTATAGATCCTTTCTGAACGACCCATTTTCAACACAGACCTCGAGACTGCGATTTGTAGCGGCTATGACCCTCGCATCGGTTTTAACGGTTCTCGATGATCCCAGTGGTTGAAAAACCTTTTCCTGAAGCACACGAAGGAGCTTTGCCTGTGCGGCCGGAGATAATTCGGCAACTTCATCGAGAAAGATGGTGCCTCCCGTTGCCTCCTCGAACTTACCTCGATGAGACCTCAAAGCCCCCGTAAAGGCCCCCTTATCATAACCAAACAATTCGCTCTCAATTAAAGTATCAGGTATCGCGGCACAGTTGACCATCACAAGCGGCCCGTTTGCCCGATTGCTGTTTTTATGTATCGCCCTGGCCACCAACTCTTTGCCCGTCCCCGTTTCACCGTAGATGAGAACGGTCGCATTTGAAAGAGCCACGCTATCTATGAGGCGATACACGTCCTGCATGGCTTTCGATTGCCCTATTATTTCGGAAGAGGGTGACTTTTCGTTACTTAACATAAATCTGAGTCGCCTGTTTTCCTCCTCCACCGAGAGAATGTAAACTGCCTTGGCAATCAATTCTGCTATGGAAGAAAGCAGGGCAAGTTCCCCATCCAGATTCGATACAATTTTGTTCCATTTATCAGCGGAGAGAATGCCAACGACACGGCGATCGTAAATTATGGGGACACAAAGAAACGAGAGTTCATTTATATTCAGGGAACGACGGGCACCTGTCCGATCAAGGAATAAGGGATCTTTCCCTAAAATAGGGATGGCAACGGGTTTTCCGGTCTGGGCTACCATACCCGTAATGCCTTCTCCCAATCGGTAACTGACCTGCATACCATCAAGCTCAATACCATGGGCTACTTCGAGCCACACTTCTCCGTTTTGATGATTCATGAGAGAGATCATTCCCCTTTGCATTCCCAGGCGCCGGCTCATTTCCGCCAAGATCTGCTCCAGCTGATCCCTTATTTCCATGGGTTGCGAGAGTATTCGGGCAATGGCATGGAGGGCAGCAAGCTCTTCATAGGTGTGGATGCTCATAACAACACCTTCCTCATATTTACTTTTTTATATAGCACAAAAATGGACCCTTTTTAGCAAAAATGTTTTTTTAACAATTTTGTTGCTTAATCGGAGACTGGTATAAAAATTGCGTCCATAGTTTAGAGAAATAGATTTCTAAGGGGTAAAGCTTATGGGTCCATTCTCTCGCGTAAGTACCGGTTTAAAAGGACTGGACGATATTATTGGATTTCTCTTTAGGGGCGATAACGTGGTTTTTCAGGTAGATACCGTTTCCGACTATCAAGAGTTTGTCCTTCCCTTCGTTTCTACAGCCTTAGGTAATGGGGAACGGGTTGTCTACATGCGTTTCGCATCACATCCACCTCTGCTCGACGAAACAGACAAGATAAAAGTATACAAGCTCGAATCCCATCTGGGATTCGAATCTTTTTCCTCCCAGGTCCACAACATAGCTCGACAGGAGGGAAGGGATGTATTTTATGTTTTTGATTGCCTTTCCCACCTGCTACAGGCCTGGGCAACGGACCTCATGATTGGGAATTTTTTCCTTATTACCTGCCCCTACCTGTTCGAGCTAAATACGGTAGCCTATTTTTCTCTGCTCCGGGGGCGACATTCCTTCAAGACGGTAGCCAGAATCAGGGATACTACCCAGGTTCTTCTGGATGTATATAATTCAGATGGGCGTTTTTGCGTCCAGCCTATTAAGGCTTACAAGAGATACTCCCCCACCATGTTTCTTCCCCATATTCAGGAAGGGGATCAGTTCATCCCCATAACGAGTTCGGTGGATGCCACCAACCTGTTTGCCCGCCTGAGCGATGCGAGCGTCACTAGTGCGGAGCGTCATCTGGACTACTGGGATCGAATATTTATCGAGGCAGAAGAGCTGCTTAATGACCTAAATCCACGGGCAGAAAAAAGAAAAAGAGAGCTTACCGACCTTCTTACCTCAATCCTGATAGGTCGGGATAAGAAAATGATGTCGCTGGCCCGTCGTTACTTCAAGCTGGAAGACCTCATAGAAATAAAGAGAAGGCTCATTGGCACGGGATTCATAGGAGGAAAATCGGTGGGCATGCTCCTGGCCAGAAATATCCTCCAGGCCGACAAGTCAAATAAATGGGATGAGATTCTGGAAAAGCACGATTCATTCTACGTAGGTTCCGATGTGTATTACGCCTATATAGTAGAAAATGGCTGGTGGCGACTTCTCATGGCCCAGAAAACTAAGGAAGGGTACTTCACCGTGGCGCAGGAATTGAGGGAAAAAATGCTCCACGGTAAATTCCCCATTGAAATTAAAGAACAATTCCAAATCATGCTTGAATACTTTGGCCAGTCTCCCATAATCGTACGATCCAGCAGTCTCCTGGAAGATGCTTACGGAAACGCCTTTGCCGGCAAATACGATAGTTTCTTCTGTGCCAACCAGGGCACACCGGAAGAAAGATACGAAAATTTCGAAGATGCCGTGCGTAGGGTATACGCCAGCACCATGAACGAAGATGCCCTTACTTATCGCCTGCAAAGGGGCCTTGATACAAAAGACGAACAAATGGCCCTCCTTGTTCAACGCGTGTCAGGCTCGTACAAGAAGCACTACTTCTTCCCCGACGTGGCAGGAGTGGGGCTTTCGTACAACCCCTTTGTCTGGCAGAAGGGTATGGACCCGAAGGCCGGAATGGTTCGCCTGGTAATGGGACTGGGTACCAGGGCGGTAAACAGGGTGGAAAACGACTATCCCAGAATAGTGGCCCTTGACAGACCAATGGTGAAGGCTCACGCCAATATGAATGATTCCCGGCGATTCTCCCAACATGAAGTGGACCTTTTAAACCTCGAAGCGAACCAACTCCAGTCTTTACCCCTGTCTCATGTCACGGCGAACTTCAAAAGTTCTCTTATGAATTTACTCGGCGTGAGAGACACGGAAGCGGAAGAGCAGTTAAGGGCCATGGGCGAACAAGTTCATCCATCCTGGATTCTGACTTTCGACGAATTTCTGAAGATAACAAAATTTCCAGAAATAATGCACAATCTCATGAAGTCACTCGAAAAGGTCTATAATCATCCGGTGGACGTAGAATTTACAGGAAACTTTAATCAGGAAGGGGGATTTCAGATAAATCTCCTCCAGTGCCGGCCTTTCCAATCTAAAGGCGATAGCCTCAAAGTCACAATTCCCAACAACGTAAAGGACGAAAAAGTGCTTATAAAGCAGAAAGGCAACTTTATGGGTGGAAGCGTCAGTATGTCCATTCATCGAATAATTTACATAAGTCCTTCCCATTATGCCGCCCTTAATCTGTCTGAAAAATACAATGTCGCCCGTATCATCGGACGCCTGAATAAGATGACCGGTCCTCGAGAAAACCAACCCACGCTAATTTTGGGTCCGGGTCGTTGGGGCACTTCCACGCCGGCCATGGGCATTCCCGTCACTTTTTCAGAAATAAGCAATTTCGCGGCAATAGGAGAAATTGCCTACCAGGAAGGCAGCCTCATTCCCGATCTGTCCTTTGGCACCCATTTCTTTCAAGACCTGGTGGAAATGGACATCTTTTACATTGCCGTTTATCCTGACCAAGATGGCGTATTCTTCAACCAGCCCTGGTTCGAGAAAAAACGCAATATACTTGCCGAGCTTTCTCCAAAAGATGCGGATTACGCCCACATTGTGCGCGTTTTTGATGTAAAGAGAGAAAACGTGAAACTGATCGCCGACCTTATCACGCAAAATCTCTTATGCTTTATTCCACCAGATGCCACATGAAAGGAGGCCTTAATATGCCCGATAAATTCTACATTCCCCATCTTCCCGAGAAAGAATGGATAAAAGGTTTTAAAGGCCGTGTTGTCCACGGTGAAAATATAACGGTTGTCTTCTGGGAAGTAGAGGCCGGCGCGGTCCTGCCGACTCATTCTCACCCTCATGAACAACTAACGATTGTCTTGAAAGGAAGCCTCATTATAAAACTAAACGGTGAAGAACTTGCCCTGTCTGACCTGGAAGGACTCGTAATTCCGTCTAATACGCCTCACGGTGGAGCAGCAACCGTTCAAACCCAGGTAATCGACGTGTTTTCCCCTCTTCGGGAGGATTACAAATGAAGAGGGGCTCCTTTTTTGAGGAGCCCCAGCCGGAAAGTTACCTTAAACGACTCCATAAGCCAGCATAGCGCGGGCGACCTTTAAGAATCCCGCTATGTTGGCACCCGTTACGTAATCGCCTTTGCGTCCGTATGCCTCGGCCGTCTCAATGCAGGCCTTGTGGATGCTTTTCATGATTATTAACAGCCGGTTGTCAACCTCTTCCCTGGTCCAGGAGAGTTTGAGGCTGTTCTGGCTCATCTCCAGACCGGAGGTGGCAACTCCACCGGCATTGGCCGCCTTTCCCGGGCCAAAGAGGACGTTATTGTCCTGGAAAATCTTTACAGCCCCGGGTGTCGATGGCATATTCGCCCCTTCCGCTACACAGATGCAACCGTTTTTCACCAGGGCCGCGGCATGACTTTCGTCTATTTCGTTCTGGGTGGCGCAGGGCAGTGCGATATCGACCTTGATACCCTCATCCCTTATTACATCCCATACACTCTTTCCGTCGTAACAGGCCGTCTTGAATTTATCCGCATATTCTTTGATCCGCCCGCGGCGCACGTTCTTCAGTTCCATGATAAACTTCCACTTGTTTTGATCGATGCCCTCCTCATCTATAATTGTCGAGGTGGAATCGCAGAGGGAGATAACCTTGCCGCCCAGTTGATTCACCTTCTCTACGGCATACTGGGCAACGTTCCCGGCCCCGCTTACGGCCACAATCTTGCCTTTAAAGTCGAGGCCACGGGTAGCCAGCATTTCGGAGGCAAAATACACGCAGCCATAACCTGTTGCCTCAGGGCGAATAAGGCTTCCACCATATTCGAGCCCCTTACCCGTGAGCACACCCGTATGATCGTTTTTAATCTTTTTATAGTAGCCGTACATGAAACCTATTTCTCGTGCCCCGACTCCTATATCGCCGGCAGGCACATCCGTCTCCGGACCGATGTGCCGGAAAAGCTCTCGCATGAAGGCTTGACAAAACCTCATAACCTCTGCGTCAGACTTTCCCTTGGGATCAAAATCCGATCCACCTTTCGCCCCCCCCATGGGCAGCGTGGTGAGGGAGTTTTTGAAAATCTGTTCAAATCCGAGGAATTTTATAATGCTCAGGTTAACAGATGGGTGAAATCTCAGCCCCCCCTTGAAAGGACCGATGGCATTGTTGAACTGAACCCGATAGCCTCGGTTCACCTGAACGTTTCCCTGATCATCCACCCAGGGCACGCGGAAGATTATCATCCTCTCCGGCTCAACGATGCGCTCGTAAATATTGGCCTTAACGAATTCGGGGTGGCGGTCCACCGTCGGCTCCAGTGATTCCATGACTTCCGTCACGGCCTGGTGAAATTCCGGCTGGTCCGGGTCTCGCTGTTTTACCTTCGCTATAACATCCTTAATTACTGACATTGCACAACCTCCTTGCTTTTTGTTTTTTTATACTCTTGGCGGAAATCCTCAAATGGCCTCAACTCCCCGTATTCCATAACGGTACTCATGGCCCGGTTTTCCACTTCAATCCCCGCTTCTCTCACCCGTGCCACCGGATTTAATCCACCGGCGAGGACAACACCCACCTTGTTTAAATCTACCGGTACTTCACATACTGATTCTCCTGGCTTGCCAATTTTCAGTACCCCATCGAAGCCTATTTCGCGGAGTCGTGAGATAACTTCGTCGGCCGCCAATCGGCATACGGCCGGTATCTCCCTGAAATTGGCCAGTACCGTCCCCTCGCCTTTGCTTACCGCTTCACCCACCGTGGTCATGTTTCCCCTTATGAAAACTTCGGAAGGGTCAAGGGAGGAGCCGCTGTAATGAATAAGTTCCGTAAACCTCAAAGGTACCCCCCTCCTCATCTGAAGGATACCCCCAAATTTGGAATCCATGGGTATCCCTTGTTTCAGTAAGACACCATTTACCACGATGCTACAGACGGTAGCCACCCCCATCATGCCCGGGGGCACGGAAACCTCACCCAATCTTTCCCCTTCCCCCGCCACCGCGAGAAGCGAGCTTACGGCCAGGCCGCTCGAAAAGACCTCCCCCATGAGCTTCAGGGCTTTAGGAAAATCGGACACCCGCATAAACGATACGTTGATGGGGATAAGACCTGCCCTCTTTGCCGGATCAAAGGTCGTCCGATAGGCCAGGGATTCAATCCGGGAAATAGAAAGCCCCACCTTATCCTTTACCCGGGCATGGCTGAGTTCCGTCATCCCATGATCCGTAATCATCCGACCGTCATGTCTATCCACGAGTTTGGTGAGCCCCTGCAAGTCCATGAATTTAAGGTAGTAACGAACCGACCTTTCACTTACTGCTACCCCCAGATCTCTCATGCGCCGCGCAATGATGCGCGAACCCACAGGTTCGCTTGACTCGCTTAGCACCTTCAAGATGAGCAAAGTCTTTTTCTCTATTTCTTCCGGATTTAATATCCCGTTCATACGCATCGGCGATCGGCAATCGTTTGCCGATAGCATTACGCTTCCGATACAAAATTGTCAATAATTATTTATGCTGTCCCCATGAGAGAATTCGCCTCCCGAGGGGCAATAGTGTGCACATTATTGTTCCATTTTAGTTTGGAAGCACATTATTGTCCCCTTCCTTGAGGGCTTTACTTTTCTCGACCTCCGGCAATAGCCTTTAATATCAAGCACATATCTTTTTTTACTTCCCTGGCACACGATTTGTTTATCCTGCTTACAGCAATCAAGAAAGGGAGGTTACACCATGAATTCTGGAGATACCGCTTGGATCCTAATTTCCACCGCTCTCGTTTTCACCATGACCATTCCAGGTCTGGCTTTCTTCTACGGAGGGCTCGTAAGAAGGAAGAATGTACTATCCATATTTATGCAGTGCTTTACCATCGTGGCGATTATTGCCATTCAGTGGGTAATTTACGGCTACTCCCTCGCCTTTGGCCCCGATTGGGGTCTAGGGATATTGGGAAACCTTGATTGGTTAGGCCTGAAAAATGTGGGCGGAAAACCTCTTGCCGATTATTCCGGTACCATCCCTCACACCTTGTTCATGCTCTTTCAATGCATGTTCGCCATTATTACCCCCGCGCTCATGATCGGGGCCTTTGCAGAAAGGATGAAGTTTTCCGCCTTCATTCCCTTCATAATCCTTTGGTCTACTCTCGTTTACGATCCCCTGGCGCACTGGGTCTGGGGAGCGGGTGGTTGGATGAAATCGTTGGGGGGCCTTGATTTCGCAGGTGGCATTGTTGTCCATGCGAGTTCCGGCGTCTCCGCCCTCGTCATCTGTCTTCTGTTGGGGAAGAGAACGGGCTATCTAAAAGAACCTTTTCGCCCTCACAACCTGCCTTATACCGTCTTAGGTGGGAGTCTACTGTGGGTCGGGTGGTTCGGATTCAATGCCGGCTCTGCCCTCGGAGCCAATGAAATAGCCACCCATGCCTTCATAACCACGGTAATTGCGCCTTCCGCCGCGGGCCTTACCTGGGCCATCATCGAATGGTATAAAAATGGGAAACCTACCATCTTAGGTACCGTCACGGGGGCACTGGCCGGGCTCGTAGCCATAACACCAGCCTGTGGCTTCGTAAACATTATGAATTCCATCATCATTGGTATCACTGCCAGCGCCATTTGCTACCTTTTTGTCATCAAAATCAAAAACGGACTGGGTTACGATGATTCCCTCGACGCCTTCGGGATTCACGGAGTGGCGGGTATCTGGGGCACCATTGCCACCGGCTTGTTTGCGGAAAAAGCCGTGAATACGGCCGGCGCTGATGGTCTCTTCTTTGGGGGAGCACAGCTCATTCCTCAACTAATCATGGCGCTGGTTGCACCCATTTATGCCGCTTTAGTTACGTTTCTCATCTATAAAATCGTGGATGCCGTTTTGGGGCTAAGGGTCAAGGAAAAGGACGAAACCATTGGGCTCGACCTTACTCAACAGGGAGAAGCCGCCTACACCGTAATCGAATGAAGGAGGTGAAAAAGTGAAATATATAATTGCCATCATTCAACCGCACAAACTTTCGGATGTCATGGGTGCCCTGGAACGGGCAAACATCCCTCTTCTCACCGTCTCGAGTGTCTTAGGAAGGGGGAGGCAAAAAGGTATCACCCAGACTTATCGCGGCACAAGGGAAATAGGTAGCCTTCTGCAAAAGGTGAAGCTGGAAATTGCCGTAAATGAAGACTTTGTCGGCCCCGCCATCGAAGCCATTACCTCCAGCGCCAGGACAGGTGAGATAGGGGATGGCAAGATATTCGTCTTGGACCTAAAAGAGGTCATGAGGATCAGAACGGGGGAGATGGGAAGCGAAGCCATTGGATAGGGTGGAGGTATCGGCAGTGGAAGGCGAAAGAGAGGACCTTCTCAAAAAAACGGTGGCCGAGATCGAAAAGCACATAATCGAATCCGCCCTGCGCCGGACTAACGGAAACGGCAAAGAGGCCGCCAAGCAATTAGGCACAACCCACCGCATCCTCATGTATCGCATTCGAAAGTACGGAATCGACCTCGCCTCCTTTCGTTCGTTAGCAGAGAAAAAACCGGCCCCGATGAGGAGACATGAATCATGAGGGTCCACTTCTTTCAGCATGACCCGGTTGACGCTCCTGGTTTTATTGAGGAGTGGTTTGCCTCCCGGGGATACGATGTTACCTGGAGCCGGTTCTACGATTCTTTATGCCTGCCTCCATGGAATGACATCGACGTGCTTATCGTACTGGGCGGCCCGATGAGTGCCAATGATGAAATGACCTTCCCCTGGCTTACAAAAGAAAAATCCTTTATCCGCGAGGCGGCCCGGGGCGGGAAAACAATCCTGGGCATCTGCCTGGGTGCCCAGCTTATCGCCAGTGCCCTGGGGGCAAAGGTTTACAAAAGCCCGGCCAAGGAAATCGGCTGGTTCACCTTAAAGGGCGTCCCGGTGGAAGATAAAGGCGCCTTTTCCTTCCCCTCTTCCTTTTACGCCTTTCAGTGGCATGAGGAGACCTTTGACCTCCCCCAGGGAGCGATTCTTTTGGCAACAAATCACGCCTGCAAGAACCAGGCATTTCAGTGGGGCCGGCATGTAATAGGCCTTCAATTCCACCTCGAGGTTCGTCCTCAAGACGTCAAGGTGATGACCGACTACTGTTTATCAGAACTCACCCCCTCCCTCTACATACAATCGCTAGAAGAGATCCTCTCGGTCCCGGCAGCAACATACAAAAGAGCTCATCTAATCATGGAGAAGCTTCTCTCTTATCTAACAAAAACGTGTCCCGGAAAAAGGCCCACGCAAAAGACAAGGGCCAGCCCTTAAAACGATTCAACTCCCAAAACCATTGATTAAAAAACAAAAAGAGAGGTGTAAAGATGCGCGTCCGAAGAGTATCGTTTGTTTTAGTCGTGATATCACTTTGTTACGTAGTTTTCGCCTGGCCGAATGCCAGTTTTGGCGAAGATAAACCAACCGGCCAGTTTTCTTTAACGGCGGCGAATCAGTACGTATGGCGCGGTTACGAATTAAGCAGAAATAGCGTGGTGTTCCAACCTTCGGTTTCTGTGGGATATAAGGGGTTTTCCGCCTCCATATGGGGAAACCTCGATTCGAAGCCCTACGCCCCCGGACCGTCTATGAATGACAGCGCCGAATGGAACGAAACGGATTTAACCTTTACCTATACGAAAAATTTTAAACTCGCCAACTTAAGTGGGGGCTATATATACTACAACCTGGCCCCTCTAAGACGGGATCTGCCCGACCGTCCGGATGCCCAAGAATTCTTTATCTCCCTTTCCTTAAATACCCTGTTTGCACCGACCCTAACGGTATATAGGGAAGTATCCCACTACAAGAACTGGTATGTCCTGCTTGGTCTTTCCCACGAGTTGGCCCTAAGTAAAGTCTTTGCCCTGAAAATTTCTGGTTCTGTCAGTTACCTGATTTCCACCGATGAGGCATTCTACCCCGAATTTGACGACAATGCCCTGCCCACAACTAAAAAATTCAAACATTTCCATGATGGAACCTTCACCGTAAGCCTCCCGGTAAAACTCGGCCCCATGTTTACCCTTACGCCGGCTATGACCTGTATATTCCCCCTATCCCGGGATGCAAAAAATGAAATGAAGGGCTTCGCTTTGAAAGGTTGCCCAAATCCCTCCGATCGAGAGAATACCTTTCTGGTCGGTTCTTTAACTTTTGGTTTCTCTTTCTGAGTCCATCCGGGGTGAGTGGTTTTGTCCTCTCACCCCTAAGATTCACTCGTACATCTCTGTGAGGACGGCCTCTATCATTTTCTCCGAGGGCGTGGTAGGGTCGGTGGCCATGTTCACCGCATCCCGGGAGGTAAAGAAGGCAATCTTTTTGAGATCCGATTTTGGTATGCCCAGGGCCTTCAAACTCAACTTCACCTCCAACTCCTCGTAGAGCCTGGTCAAGGCTGTGACCAAATCATCGGACCTATTCAGGAGAAAGGCCAAGTCCCGGAATTGCTCCCGGCACTTGTCCTGATTTATCTTGACGAACGCCATAAGACCGAACATGGCCGCCCGTCCGTGGGGCAAATGATAGTGAGCACCCAGCGTATGGGTAATGGCATGCCCTACGCCTAAACCCTTCAGAAAGGCTAGCCCCCCACACATGGCTGCCATGCACATATCCGTTCTGGCCTCGATGTCACTTCCGTTCCGATAGGCCCTGACAAGGCTGCGTCCAATGAGTTTCACCCCGTAGACGGCCATGGTTTCGTAATAGGGGTGATAGGGTGTGGCAAGCGACACGTATCCCTCAATGCAATGGGCCAAGGCATCCATACCCGATTCCACCGTGAGGGTGGGAGGCATGGTACTTGTGATGAGGGGATCAATCACGGCCAGTTTCGGTATGAAATGATTGCTCATGAGAATGAACTTCAGGTCCCTCTCTTTGTCGGTAAGGACGGCGCAGGGATTCACCTCGCTACCCGTACCGGACGTGGTGGGGATGAGTACCGTGGGGGGAAAGATGGGTTTTATCTTTCCGCTGCCTCCGACGATGCCCTCGTATTCCCGCAGGTCCCCACCGTGACTCACCCGCAGGCCCACCGTTTTGGCCGTATCGAGGGAACTCCCACCTCCGAAGCCGACGATGCCATCGCAGCCTGTCTCCTTATAAATTTCTCCCGCCTTGTCGATGAGGTCCGTGGGGGGATCGGGTGCTACGTCCGAGAAAACCACCACTTCTATCCCGCTTTTTTCAAGCACATCCCTTACGGCCTGGACCCGTCCACTCTGGGCAAGGAAGGGGTCCGTGATGAGAAAGACCCTTTTAACCCGGAGTCCTTTTACCCGGCCGCCCAGATTCCTAAGCACCCCAGCACCGAACATGATCTCGGGCCAGGGTGGTATCCTGATCTCCCAGACCTTCTCCAGCTCCCGATAAGACGAGAGCTTCTGCCAGAAGGCCTTTACATCCTCCTCGGGCACATCGAATACCGAGTCCGTAGGGGCAAGTGCTTCTTCCCGGACAAAAGTAGGAAGAGAGGGGTCTATCTTCGAAAACTCTGCCTTTTCGTTAAAGGAAAGCTGGTCTCTTAACGTTTCTTTCCCTATTTCCATGACGTCATCGGGAGAAAGGGCGAGGTCGAAGCGGGCATTTAGAAGCTCGGCAAAATAGGAATATATGGATTCCCTGCCCCCGGGCAGGGCATTCAAGCAGTATCCCATGGCATCACACGTAGCCGACCGTATCTGGGCGCCCAGGGAATTCTCCACCTGCCGCTCTTTGCTTTTCGGGATGCGATACGTAAGCCCGGCTGTGTGATCGGCCCCCATAGGGCTCGTAAAATATGTAAGGCCCGTCCCCTTGACCGCGCGAGGATCATGAGCCGGTAGGGCTTGCCCCTTATAGGCGGGCACGCGTTCTATCCCCAAAAAGCGAGCCGTGGCCACGACACCGTTTCCCAGGGCTTCCCCTAAAGGCGTGGCCTGCTCGATCTCCGAAAGTAATCTGACGGCCCCCTCCCCATCACCCCACGACATGAGACCCTTTTCCGCGGCCAGGCCCAAAGCACTGCCCGTATCGATGGCATCGAGGCCCAAATCGTCACAGATGAACTTCAGCCGGGCGATGGTATCGTTGTCGAGGATACCGAGATTCGTTCCCAAGAGGGCAATGGTTTCGTATTCGTAAGCGGCACAGATTTTTTCTCCCTTCTCATCGGGGTAGATGATGGAGCACTGAACCACACAACCGGGCATGCAGCCGTGCATCTTGCCTCCCCGCTCAAAGAGGATTTTTTGAATGGTGTGGCCACTTACGGCAGTGTAGTAGGTAGGCCGGCCGGCACGGTAGTTTTTCGTGGGCAAGGTCCCTTGACTGGCAGAATTGTTGATCGCAAAGGGGGTACCAAAACGGGAAAACAGGCTACAACTTACGTCATGCTTGAATATTTCGATCCATTTCTGGACACAGGCGCGGAACCTATCGGGATGGGCGATGGGTACCTGATCTGCCCCTTGGGGATCGAGGACGATAGCCTTGAGACCTTTGGCTCCCATTACGGCCCCTAACCCTCCCCGGGCCGCATTTCTCGATGGATCCCCGAAGATATCCGTAATCGAGATCGACGCCCCCCGATATCCTCTCTCCCCCGCTATGCCGGTGCAGATAACGGCTACCCTTTTCCCAAACCGATTCTGAATTAGAGAAACCGTATCGTAAGTCTTTTTCCCCCATAAATCCCGGGCATCGAAAAATTCCACCCGGTCCTTACCTAAGTAAATGCCCACCGGTGCGTCACTCTTACCCTGGCAAACAATGGCCCGCAGACCCAACCTGTCCATGATCTGACCGGCGGGCCCACCTGAATTGGACTCCTTGATGCCGCACGTTAAAGGGCTTTTGGCCCCAATGGATAGGCGCCCGAGTTGCGGCGCCCTTGTCCCGGCCAATGGCCCGCAGGCGACGATCAAAGGGTTTTCGGGGGCCAAGGGATCCACCTGCGGCGACACCTTTTCCGTCATAATCTTGGCAATCAGGGCGCTCCCCCCCATGAGACGCCGCTCAGCAGGCAGCTCCTCCAGAGAAAAACTCTTTCCATCCAAATTCACCCAAAGAATCTTCATTTTCCACTCCTTTTTTCCCTTATGGATGCATTCCGTCCCAGCATTTGAGGCACAACTCATCCCTCCCCTTACCCAGGGCACGAACGAATGCCTCTATGCTGTTGTATTTCACTGAATCAGCCTCTATCTGCTCTGCTATCCACCTCTCCAGGCTACGCAATTCATCCATAGTTTCCACATTGCCCTCGGTTATGAAACGCCTCGCGATGAGCTCTTCCTTTGACCGGGTGGATACACCAAAATCACAAGCGTAAAGGAGGGGTGGGCAGGCAATGCGCACGTGCACCTCCCGGGCACCTGCCTTCTTTAATTCCCTCACCTTGTCCCTTATCTGTGTACCCCGAACGATGGAATCGTCACATATGACTATCCTCTTATCCTGGACGGCATACGTGAGAACGGATAGTTTTCTCTTCGCCATCTTTTCCCGGGCCGCCTGATTCACCTGGGTATAGCTCCTATCCGCATAGCGGTTGTAGAGAAATACTTCTTGGTAAGGCAAGCAGGAGCGGGCATGATAACCCAGCGCATGACCGATGCCCGACATCGGTACCGGGGCCACGATATCCGCCTCCACGTCGTTTTCATTTATGTCCCTCTCCGCCAGGCTTACCCCCAGGCGATGACGGGCCTCTTGCACGTAAAGACCTTCCATGATGGAATCGATGCTCGCCGTGTAGGCCCATTCAAAGGCACAGAAGGCACGGCGGGGAGAGGGTAGCTCCTTTAGCGTACGAAAACCGTCTTCGTTTATAAACACTATCTCGCCCGGTTTTACATCCCTTAACACTTCCATTCCCATATTCTGAAGGGCGCGTGATTCCGAGCTTGCAGCATATCTTTCCCCATCTGTTCCCAAAATGAGGGGCCTGAATCCATACACATCGCGGGTTGCATAGACCCCCTCGCGGGTAAGAATGACGAGGGAATAAGCCCCTCTCACCAATTCTGCCAGGCGGGAAATGCCGGAGACGACGTCATCACAAGCCATGATGATCTTTCCTAAGATCTCCGTATGATATTCCCGATAAAACGCATCCCCTCTCGCTTTCATCTGTTCGATAATTTCGGAGGCATTGATTACGTTGCCGCTAAAGGCGAGAGCAACCTCCCCCATGCGGGACGTCCAGGTCATGGGTTGCCTCTCCCAGAGGCTTACATGCCCGATCCCCCAACGGCCGCCGTCGAGGTAATTGAGATCGCTCTCCGTAAAGGCATTTGCTACGCGGCCGTGATGGGTAACCTGTTTGATGCCTTCACTATAGACGGCAATGCCGCAGAATTGCTGTCCCCGATGCTGGAGAAAATCGAGGGCATTGTAGAGGTCGTAAACACAGGACTCTCGCGAGTAAATCCCGAATACCCCGCAGTTATCGTATATTTCGCTCATTCTTTCTCACCTGACCGAAACCTGCTCACCTATTTCTTGATGATACTGCTGAAGGGATTTCGCCCGGCCGTGGCCCTGACGAAAGGCCTCGATCCCCTTTACCGCCGCATGGGCCGCCGCAATGGTCGTGATGTAAGGAATCTTGTACTTGATAGCCGCTTTTCTTATGTAAGAATCATCGTATTGGCTGAGCCTCCCGCTCGGCGTATTCACGATGAGTTGGATTTCCCCGTTTTTGATGGCATCGACGATATTGGGCCTTCCTTCGTGCATCTTCAAAATTATCTCCACTGGTATCCCCTGGGCAGAAAGAAGCTTTCCCGTGCCCGCCGTCGCCTTGATCGTGAAGCCCAGCTCATGGAATCTTCTTGCCACTTCCATCACACCGTTCTTATCTCTGTCACTCACCGTAATCAAAACCACCCCCTCCGTCGGCAGCACTTGTTGCGCCGCCTCCTCAGCCTTATAGAAGGCCAACCCAAAACTGGGGGCCAGACCTAAAACTTCGCCCGTCGACCTCATTTCCGGCCCCAATACGGGGTCCACCTCCTGGAACATGTTGAAGGGGAACACGGCTTCTTTCACGCCGTAATGAGGAATGGTCTTCTTGTTGATGGTGAAGGAGGCGAGTTTCTTTCCCAACATGAGCTGGGTGGCAAGGCGTGCCATCTGTACGTTACACACCTTGGAAACGAGGGGCACGGTCCGCGAAGCCCGGGGATTGGCCTCCAGTATATAGACCACGTCCTGGGCAATGGCGTACTGGATATTCATGAGACCGACCACGTTAAGGGACGTGGCGATACGCTTCGTATACTTTTCGATGGTTTCTATATGCCTGGCGGGGATGCTGATGGGCGGAATCACGCAGGCGGAGTCTCCAGAATGGATACCCGCCAGTTCGATATGTTCCATAATGGCCGGCACAAAGGCATCTTCCCCGTCCGAGATGGCATCGGCCTCACACTCGATGGCATTTTCCAAATACTTGTCGATGAGAATCGGCCTTTCCGGCGTTACCCCCACCGCCGCCAAAACGTATCTCTTCAGCATCTCTTCATCGTAAACGATTTCCATTCCCCGCCCGCCCAATACGTAAGACGGACGAACCATCAGGGGATAGCCGATTCTCTGCGCTACTTCCATGGCTTCTTTTAGGTTGCTGGCCATTCCCGCCTCCGGCATGGGGATGCCCAGTTCCCTCATCATCTTTCTGAACCTATCCCTATCTTCAGCAAGATCGATGGTGTCCGGGGAAGTGCCGATAATCCTCACCCCAGCCTCGGCCAGCTCCTGGGCAATATTGAGCGGTGTCTGGCCCCCGAATTGGACGATTACGCCCTCTGGTTTCTCTTTTTCATAGATGGAAAGCACATCCTCCACCGTCAGGGGTTCGAAGTAGAGCTTATCCGAGGTGTCGTAATCGGTGGAGACCGTTTCGGGGTTGCAGTTGACCATGATGGACTCATACCCTTCGTCCCTCAAGGTAAAGGCCGCGTGGACACAGCAGTAGTCGAATTCTATTCCCTGGCCGATGCGGTTGGGTCCCCCACCGAGGACCATGATTTTCTTCCGGTCGGATACCGGTACCCGATCCGGGGCATTATAGGTCGAATAATAATAGGCGGCATTTTCCACCCCGCTTACGGGCACGGCATCCCAGGCCTGGACTATACCCAGGGCTTTTCTCTTCTCCCTGATCTCTCTTTCCTTTACCCCGAGAAGTTGAGCCAGATAACGATCGGCAAATCCGTCCGCCTTGGCCTTCTTGAGGAGCTCATCCGGAAGCTCTTTTCCCCGATACTTCAGAATCTCCTCTTCCAGTTCCACGAGTTCCTTCATTTGGTTTATGAACCACTCTTTAATGTGGGTCTTGCGGGACAATTCTTCGACCGAAGCCCCTTTACGAAGGGCCTCGTACATGATGAACTGCCTTTCGCTGGACGGCTCCGTTAAGAGATCGAGCAGTTCTTCCAAGGATTTTTCATGAAAGTCCTTGGCAAACCCCAAACCGAAACGTCCCTTTTCGAGAGAGCGGATGGCCTTCTGAAAGGCTTCTTTGTAAGTTTTACCGATGCTCATAACCTCGCCCACGGCCCGCATCTGGGTGCCTAATTTATCTATCGCCCCGGGATAC
This sequence comes from Syntrophales bacterium, assembly GCA_035358955.1. GTDB lineage: Bacteria > Desulfobacterota > Syntrophia > Syntrophales > UBA8958 > JAOAFE01. Next base: position 72,407 of record DAORXN010000005.1, read on the forward strand.
TTTTCGAAATCCCATCGGGCGAACTTCACCACGACGTAATCGCCGCTGGGTGTATACTTTTCCAGGGTACCTTCCCGCCAGTAAGGAATCTCGTCCAGCGTAAGGCCCCCCGCGAGGAGAGAGGAAACGAAAGCGATGGGAAACCCCGTGGCCTTGGAAGCCAGGGCCGAGGAGCGAGATGTGCGGGGATTGATTTCGATGACCACCAGGCGATCCGTTTTCGGGTCGTGGGCAAACTGGATATTGGTGCCTCCGATCACCCCGATGGCCTCAACTATATCATAGGCGTGCTTCTGCATCCGCGCCTGAAGTTCCGGGGAAATGGTAAGCATGGGGGCGGTACAGAAAGAATCCCCCGTGTGGACCCCCATAGCATCCACATTTTCTATGAAGCAAACGGTTATCATCTGGTTCTTCGCATCCCTTACTACTTCCAGCTCCAGTTCCTCCCAACCGAGGACGGATTCTTCCACGAGGATTTGCCCGACCAGAGAAGCGGCAATACCGCGGGAGGCCACCACCCTAAGTTCCTCCACGTTATAGACCAGTCCGCCCCCCGTACCGCCCAGCGTATAGGCCGGCCTAATGACCACGGGATATCCAAGCTCAGCAGCGATAGACTCGGCCTCTTCGACACTGAAAGCCGGCGCACTGCGGGGCATTTCAATACCGAGACGATTCATGGTCTCTTTAAAGGCAATCCTGTCCTCTCCCCGTTCGATGGCGTCCACCTGGACACCGATCACCTTCACGTTATACTTGTCCAGAATCCCTCGGCGGTATAGTTCGGCCGTGAGATTAAGACCCGTCTGTCCTCCCAAATTGGGCAAAATGGCATCGGGACGCTCGTTTTCTATTATCTCCGTAAGCGACTGGACGTTTAACGGCTCAATGTAAGTCACGTCAGCCACGGTCGGATCCGTCATAATCGTCGCCGGGTTGGAATTGACGAGAACTATCTTGTAGCCCAGCCTTCTTAAGGCTTTACAAGCCTGGGTTCCGGAATAGTCAAATTCACAAGCCTGACCTATGACGATAGGCCCGGAACCAATGATGAGTACACTTTCAATATCGGTTCTCTTTGGCATCCTAAATTTCTCCTCACCTGCCTAAAATTCGAGCTTTTATATGGGGAACCACCCCCAAAGTCAAGGGCAATTACATCCAGAATCGCCGCCTTTAGGCTTGACAAGCATCCTTGAGATAGTATACGTGTAATTGACTTTATCCAATATTCCCAACGTGCCGCACCGGCAGATGGGGGAAGGAAGAGCTCGAAAGCGAGAGCTTATAAAAAATAAAAAAAGAGGTGAAAGGCGATGAACATTGACGATGTAAAGAACGTATGCGTAGTGGGAGCGGGTAACATGGGCCACCAGATTGCACTTCAGTGCGCCCTCTGCGGCTACAAGACTGTGGCCACCGACGTGGTGCCGGAAGTGTTGAAAAAAGCCCAAGATTTCGTGGGAAGTTATCTCGCCGGCCGGGTACAGAAGGGGAAACTGACGGAAGAAAAAGCCAACGAGACGAAGAACCGCATTTCTTTCACCCAGGATCTGAACGAAGCGGCGAAGGACGCGGACCTCGTCATCGAAGCCGTGCTCGAACGGTTGGACCTCAAGAGAAAGATCTTTGCCGACCTCGACCGTATTGCCCCTCCCCATGCGATCCTGGCCACCAACAGCTCCTTTATCGTGAGTTCCAAGATAGCCGATGTCACGAAGAGACCGGAGAAAGTGGCGAACCTCCATTTCTTCAACCCCGCTTTGGTTATGAAACTCGTGGAAGTGGTCAAGGGTCCCCACACTTCCGATGAAACGGCAGAAATACTCATGAAATTTTCCGAGCGAATCGAGAAGGTGCCTGTTCTCCTGAAGAAAGAGGTCGACGGTTTCCTCCTCAACCGCATCTTTGCAGCCATTTACCGTGAGGCCATGTGGATCCTCGAGATGGGTGTGGCGTCCTTCGAGGATATCGACAAGGCTTGCGTCTACGGCGCCGGTCATCCGATGGGGCCCTTCCGCCTGAACGACCTCACGGGTCTCGATCTCTCTTTCGATATCGCTATGGAACGGTTCCGCCGGACGGGAAACCCTGCAGATCTGCCCTCCCCCAGCCTGGTCCAGAGGGTCGCTTTAGGCAAGTACGGCCAGAAGACGGGGGAAGGCTGGTACAAATACGAGAAGTAATCCGTCAAAAAACCTTTAAAAAAGGCGCCCTTCGAGGCGCCTTTTTTATTCTTTCACCCGGGATGGACGTTGCTCACCCCTTACGCGACCTGCCCTAATCTCCTCGATCAATTCTTGCTCCGAGGCAATATCGACCTCAAAAATCGTATAGCATAAGCCTATGGCGCGAGCTACGTGGGCATCACTTCCGCCCGTGCCGGGAAGGCCCCGTTTCCGCATGATTTTTTCCACCTTTCCCCTCGCCCGCTCATTGTGATCCGGATGAAAATGTTCCACCGCATCGACGGGAAGGTATTCCAACCTGTCACCTGCGCCGTAGTAATGCATCTTCCCATTCCGCGATAATTTATAAGGATGGGCGGCGATAACGATCCCCCCTTCCCCATGTACGAGATCTATCAACTCTTCCGCCCGGTAATTTCCGGTCAAGCTCCTTCCTATGCCGAAGACGAGAAACTCCCCCTCCATCCGACCGGAACTATCGGTGGTGTAAATCTCCTGCCCGTTGATGAGAAGAAGATTATGTGTCTTCGCCAGGGCCAGCAATTGTGAGAACTCTTGATCCGGCCATCGCACCCCGTGCTCGGTCAGGGCAATCCCATCCAACCCTTCTTCGAGGGCTCGGGTGATGATATCTTCCGGTCTAGTGAAAGCGCAATCAGAATAGCGACGGGTATGAACGTGAAGGTCTATTTTTTTCATAGAAAAGCACTGCTACCATGGGGTTCCGCAAACGTCAACGCGCAAATGCGCTCAGAGCCTCCTTCTGGAAAGCATCGGCCCGGCACTTGTACTTAGGGGAAAAATGAAAAAGCACGATCCTTTTAACCCGGGCCTCCCGGGCGATTTCTCCCGCCTGGGCAGCGGTTAAGTGACCCCTCAACTTGGCCTTCTCCCTGTCTTCGTTAAGAAAGGCGGCTTCGATAAACAAAATATCCGCCCCCCGAACGAGCTCGACGATTTTTCGCCGGTTTTCTTCCGTGTAGGCGCAGTCGGTAACATAGGCCACCTTCCTCCCGGGGGCCCTTTTGACGATCCGTTCCTGGAGATAACCGAGGGGTAGTTTTTCCTCCCCTTTCCTTATCGCCTCTTCCTTCCACCGAACCGAAAGAGGGGTATCGGGCGGGGAACCTACGAGGATATGCTCTTTCAACTCGTTTAGCCACGGGCCTGTGGCCAGGCCCATTTCGTTGAGAACATTTTGCATGATACTCAATCGGTAGCGTTCCTCCATGGAAAATGCCAGGGTGGGAATCCGATGGTCGAGACAGGTAGCCCGCACAAAGAACTGTTTGTTTTCCGTGATAATACCGTCAAAGGGTACTTCTTTTCCACGTTCTTCTTTAAAGGCTTGGCGACAGGAAAAAATGGAAGTGGCCAGGGTATGCTGGGGGGTGAGCTCCGTCACCTTCAGGATGAAATCGTTCGTATACTCTTCGACCAGATTCCACGTATAAGCCATAAGCTTGTGGCGCACGTGTCCGATGAAGTTCGGAGGGCCGAAGAGATGAACCTCGCGATTCCGGCCCAGAGAGAGGCGCAAGAGATGATCGAAACCGATGAAATGGTCCATATGGGTATGGGAGACGAAGACGTAGGAGGCTTTGAGGATTTTCCTCGGGTGCAGGGGGCGTAAGTCTCCTAAATCGAAAATAATGGCCTGGCGGCGATAGGTAAACTCCAGATAGACCCCGGGATCTCCAAACGGATCGTTGATGAGCTGCACATGAAACGAGGGCATTAATTCACGATACCTGCCTTTTAATCCATGCTGCCACTGCTGACATATCCATCCCGGGTGAATAAGTCAAAACTTTTGGCTCAAAACCGAAGGCCTCCACGATGGCGGCGACCGTCTTTTCGCGTCGCTCGAGGGCCTTTTCGCCATAGGCATCCCCTTTTTCTTCCGCCCCCCCGAAATCGTCGACCAGAACCATTCGTGCGAAGGGGCGATTAATCTGCCACCGTACTTTAAGCCAATAATCCCTCTCTTCCTTTAGGTAACCAAGATCGGACGAATTGGCAACTAGGACGCATCCACCCCCCTTTTCGTGATAGGAAGAAAGGGAAGCGGCCGGGATACCCTTGAGCTCAAGCTCCCGTACGATGGCCGCGGTAGCCTCGGCGTAATGATCCGTGGCCACCAGCGTGACCACCCCTTCTTGCTCCACAAGCCAGCGAAGAACGGCCACCCATTTATCGTCCAGGACCGAGGCGTCCATATAGAGGCGGACAAAGGCTTCTGCCGCCCGAGAGAGTCGGGTATCTTTTTCTTCTCCCAGGGCACGGATAATCAATCGGATGTATCCGACCCGGCCGGTCGCCCCCTCTCTCCAGGTGGGATTTACGATCCTGGCCCAGAACTGCTCCGGGGTATCGATGCCGTAATTGGCGATGCCTGATGTTTGAAGGGCCTTTATTAGATTTTCCGGGTTGGCAAAGCGGCACATACCCAGGCTTAAAGTGCCGGAATAATCGAGGACGACCAATGAGTTTGGCTTATTTGTGCCTTTTTTTGTAAGTTCTTTCGAAAATTTCACAGAGGCTCCTCGCCGCCTGGCAGGGGTCAGGGGCCGCACAAATGGCCGAAACAACGGCAATGGCATCCGCCCCTGCCTCGATGACCTGAGCCGCATTTGTCTCGTTCAACCCCCCTATGGCAACCAGTCGATGACGACTGATGGCCCTTATACGCCTGAGGCCATCAATGCCCCAAGCGCCCTTGGTATCGGTCTTCGTCGGCGTGGCAAAGACGGGGCTGACCCCTAAATAATCCACGGCGGCATTTTCTGCTTTAACCACCTCTTCCCACGTTTCCACGGAAAGGCCGATAATGGCTTCTTTTCCGAGGATTCGCCTTGCCATCTCCCACGGCATGTCTGATTGTCCCAGATGCACCCCATCTGCCCCCACGGCCAGGGCCACATCCACCCGGTCGTTAATAATGAGGGGGATACCCAAGGGGGCCAAGATCTCCTTTATCTGCCGCGCTTCTTCTATGAATTCCCTGGTAGAGAAGTCCTTTTCCCGGAGTTGAACCACCTTCACCCCTCCTTTTACGGCCTCCGAAACCACATCCCGGACGGTTCGCACCCCACTTAAGTGCCTATCCGTCACCAGGTAAATCCCATCAATTTCAAACCGGCTCAATTCTCGCCCTCTCCAATACGTCCTTTTCCGTCATCCGATAAAGGCAGTCGATGAAATGCATTTGCATGCTGCCAGGACCTTGAGCCAGCTCGGCCGCCATTTCCCCCGCTATCCCCATGACGGCCATGGCGCATATCGCCGCCTTTTCGTAATCCTGGGTGACGGCGGCAAAGGCCCCACAAAGGGCGGTGGCCGTGCACCCGAGACCGGTTACCCTGGCCATGAGGGGATGGCCGTTTTTTACGGCCGTCTTCCCATTTGGGCCTATTACATAGTCGATTTCACCACTTACGCATACTACCGCCCCCGCTCTTTCGGCCAACATCCTTGCCGCCTCCAAGGCCTGATGCGATGACTCGGTACTATCCACCCCTTTCGTCTTCCCCTTTTCCAAGGAAAGGGACATAATTTCAGAGGGGTTTCCCCGAATGATGGCCGGGGAGAATTCATCGATCAGTTCCCGCGCCGCCTGGGTACGAAAGGGGGTGGCCCCGGCCCCCACGGGATCGATCACGATGGGGATGCCTATTTCCTGCGCCTTCCCCGCCGCCTTGACCATCGACTTCACCCAGTGGCTACTTAAGGTCCCGATATTTATCACCAGGGCCCGGGCAATGGAAACCATATCCGCCACCTCCTCTTCCGCATGGGCCATAACCGGTGATGCCCCGATCGCGAGGAGGGCATTGGCGGTCGTGTTCATGACCACGTAGTTCGTAATATTGTGGACGAGGGGATTATTTTCTCGCACGGAAGAAATTTGTGCCCATACCTCTTCTCCCTTGATCATATAGACCTCCCTTTACTTGTCACTCTCTTGAAAAAAATCGGGTTTCTAGTTTAATCCTTCAAGCCCGCTCACAAATTTTTAAACTCCTTCCCGACGAATTTCAAGTCCATAGAAAAGGGGCTTGCTTTTCCTGTCCCAAATAATAAAATAAAGCAAAAGACCCACACAGATGAGTGCGATGGGAGAAATGGTAACGGAAAACAAAACCGGATACGTGATTGAAGAAAAGGTAAAGGTTAAGGAGCCTCGCCTCTACCGCGTCATCCTCCACAACGATCATTACACGACCATGGACTTCGTGGTGGAGATTTTGATGAGAATCTTCGATAAATCGGCCGCCGAGGCGGTAAAAATCATGCTCGATACGCATAGATTGGGGCGGGGCATCTGTGGGGTATATACCTACGACCTCGCCGTCACCAAGGTATTGCAGGTACATAGAATTGCTCGAATGAGAGGCTTCCCGTTGAAGTGCAGTTACGAGGAAGCCTGATAGGAAGTGTGCTTTATGAAAATAAGTGAAGAATTGGACAACATATTCAGGGCCGCTTATACGGAGGCGAAGCTTCGCTCCCATGAGTATCTCACGCCGGAGCACATCCTCTTTGCCGCCCTATTTTTCGAATCGGCAATCGATATCATCCAATCCTGTGGTGGAGACGTAAAATCTCTGCAATCCCGCCTGGAAGAGTTTTTTTCCACCAAGATCCCGAAGAGCAAAAGCGGGGCCGAACCGATACAGAGTGCGAGCTTCCAAAACGTAATCGAGCGGGCGGTATGGCATAATACCTCTGCCCAGAAGGGCGAGTTGGACATCGGGGACATCCTCATTTCCATCTTCGATGAGAAGGAATCGTACGCCGCCTTTTTCCTCCAGCGCGAGGGGATCACGCGACTCGACCTCTTGAACTACATATCCCACGGAATCACCTCCGTCCCCAGGGAAAAGCCCCGCCTCGGGGACTACGAACGTCGGGAGAATTACCCCCCCCGGGAAGGCCGGGTCCTTTCCACCTTCACCACGGAACTCGTTCAAAAGGCCAAGGCGGGAGAGATCGACCCCTTGATCGGTCGCGAAGATATCGTGGAACGCACGATTCAGATCCTCTGTCGCCGATACAAAAACAACCCCATCCATGTAGGGGATGCCGGCGTGGGGAAGACGGCCATCACCGAAGGCATCGCCCGGATGATAGCGGAAGGGCGAGTTCCACGTCCGTTGAGGGATGCCCGCATCTATGCCCTCGATATGGGGGCTTTGCTTGCCGGTACAAGGTTCCGGGGAGATTTCGAGGAAAGGCTGAAAAAGGTGCTGGCTGAGATATCTTCGATAAAAGGAGCGATTCTCTTTATCGACGAAATCCACACCATTGTCGGTGCCGGCGCCGCCTCCGGGGGGTCCATGGATGCCTCCAACATCCTCAAGCCTGTTCTGACCTCGGGGAAAATCAAATGCATAGGCTCCACGACTTACGATGAATACAGAAAGATATTTGAGAAAGACCGCGCCCTTTCCCGGCGTTTCCAGCCGGTCGAAGTAACGGAGCCCACCATCGAGGAAACTTACGAGATTCTCAAGGGACTGAAGGAAAAGTACGAATCATTCCACCATGTAAGTTATACCGACGAGGCCCTGAAGGCCGCCGCGGAACTGGCGGGCAAGCATATCATCGACCGGCGCCTGCCGGATAAGGCCATCGATGTAATAGATGAAGCCGGGGCACGGACCAAGCTCTATCGCGACAACCCCTTCGAAAAGGTCGTCATAACGACCGAGGACATAGAAAGAATAGTGGCCCGTATGGCCAAGATACCGGAGAAATCAGTCTCTACCAGCGAATCTACGCGCCTAAAAGATTTAGAGCGCCTGCTGAAGTTGCGCATCTTCGGCCAAGACCAGGCGGTGGAAATGGTCGTCCAGGCAATTCGCCGCTCCCGGGCCGGCTTTGGCGACCCCAATCGACCCGTGGCTTCCCTCTTATTCGCCGGGCCTACGGGCGTGGGCAAGACTGAGCTTGCCCGGCAGCTCGCCGCTATCCTGGGCATCCCGCTCCACCGTTTCGACATGTCGGAATACCAGGAAAAACATACCGTCTCCCGCCTCATCGGGGCGCCCCCCGGCTATGTGGGATTCGAAGAGGGAGGGCTGCTTACCGAGGCGGTAAGAAAATCTCCCCATGCGGTTCTCCTGCTGGACGAGATAGAAAAGGCCCATCAGGACATTTTCAACACCCTCTTGCAGGTTATGGATTATGCAACCCTCACCGATAACAACGGTCGAAAGGCAGATTTCCGGAACATAATCATCATCATGACGTCCAATGCGGGGGCGAGGGAAATAGGCCGTCAGGAAATAGGATTCGGCGAACGCAAGATAAGCCGAAAAGCTGTCACCGAGGCGGTCAAAAAGATCTTCTCTCCCGAATTCCGGAATCGTCTCGACGCCGTGGTCACCTTCTCCCATCTCACGGAAGAAGCGGTGATGGACATCGTAAGGAAGCAGCTTAACGATTTTCAGGAAAGACTGGCCGAAAAGCATGTAGAGCTGGAAGTGACCGAAGAAGCCGTCACGTGGATCGCAAAGACGGGTTACTCGGACGAGTTCGGGGCCCGGGAAATAAACCGGCTGATACAATCTAAGATCAAGGACTTCTTCGTCAACGAAGTGCTCTTCGGCCGGCTGGTTTCCGGGGGTAAGGCCCGGGTGATCCTGAAGGAAGGCGACATAGTCATCGAGGTCTTATAAAGAGAGGGCATGCCGGTTTTCTACTTGAACCCCTCCCCCCTGTTTCCTCCCCCAGAACTTTCCCTTCCTAACGGGTTACTGGCGATAGGCGGGGATCTCTCGCCGGAGAGGCTCCTTATGGCCTACAGCCAGGGTATCTTCCCTTGGTTTGGAGAGGGAGATCCTATCCTTTGGTGGTCACCGGACCCCAGATTCATCATCCTTCCCGCATGGCTCCACCTTCCCCGCAGCCTGCGACAGTATTTGAAGAAGAATATTCTCTCCTGTTCCTTCGACCGGGCCTTTGAAGCAGTCATCGCCGGTTGTCGGGCCCCCAGGAAGAACGGGGAAGGCACCTGGATTACCGAAGAGATGGCCTCTGCCTACATCCAGCTCCACGAATTAGGGTTTGCCCATTCTGTGGAAGTTTGGGAAGGAACGAACCTGGTAGGAGGACTCTACGGCGTATCTTTAGGTAAATGCTTTTTCGGTGAATCCATGTTTTCCAGGATCCCCCAGGCGTCGAAAGTAGCCTTCGTTTTTCTCATAGAAAAACTCGCCACCGCGGGTTTCCATCTCATCGATTGCCAAATCTATTCCCACCACCTTCACCTCTTAGGCGCCCGGAACGTTGAACGATCCGTATTCCTCAAGCTTCTTAAGCGGGCCCTGGCTAAACCCACCCACCAGGGAAAATGGTGCGTACCGGGGGTCTTGCTGTAATCTGTTGTAATATCGCAGAAAAAAGGTTACAAGGGTAAAAATCCAAAGGAGGTGAATGTCGATGAAAAGTAAAGAGCTCGATTATTTTTCCGCCCTTTACGAGGTAGCGAGGGTAATCAATGCCTCTTTAGACCCCGAGCGGGTATTGGGCGAGATCGTAAACTTCGTGACCAAAGCCATGACGGTCAAGGCCTGCAGTATAAGGTTGCTCGACGTAAGGGAGAAAAAATTGGTGATGGGGGCATATCGAGGGCTCTCTGATGCCTATGTAAGTAAGGGACCCGTGCTCATCGAAGAAAGCGGCCTCGACAGAAAGGCGTTGGAGGGGAAAACGATCTATTTGAAAAACGCCCAAACGGACAAGAACTTCCAATACATGGATAAGGCAAAGGCCGAGGGGATCAAGTCCGTCCTCGTCGTACCGCTCACGGCGGAAAAGAAAGTAATCGGGGTCCTTCGCGTCTATTCGGATAAAATTAGGGAATTTAGCTCGAATGAAATAAAGTTTCTGGAGGCCGTGGCCAACTTGAGCGCCATCGCCATCGAAAACGCCCGGCTCCATCAAATGCTCAAACTGCGTTACGACTTGATGACCGCCTATAAGTACCGCATTGACGACAATTAAGGAGGGGAAAAATGACCAGAATCGGTATCAACGGCTTTGGAAGGATAGGGAGGCAGGTGTTGAAGGCCATAATAGAACGCTATCCGGAATCGCTCAAAGTGGTTGCCATCAACGACCTGTTCGACGTGGAAACCAACGCCCACCTGTTTAAATACGACACCTGCTACGGCATTTATCCAGGAAACGTATCTACGAAAAACGACCGCCTCATTATCGGCGACCTTTCCATCAAGAATTATGCCGTGCGTGACCCCTCCGCCATCCCCTGGGAGGAGGAAAAGGTGGAGATCGTCATAGAAAGCACCGGGCTCTTCACCACCGGCCCCAAGGCCGCCGCCCACATGGAAGGTGGGGTGAAGAAGGTCATCATTACCGCCCCAGCCAAGGAAGAGGATATAACCATCGTTATGGGCGTCAACCACAAAAGCTACGTACCGCCAAAACATCACATCATATCCAACGCCTCCTGCACGACCAATTGCCTGGCACCCCCTGTTTTCGTCATCCACCAGATCTTCGGCATCGAAAAGGGCATGATGACCACCGTTCACGCCTACACCAACGACCAGAGGATTCTGGACTTGCCCCATAAGGACCTCCGCCGTGCCCGCGCGGCGGCCCAAAACATAATACCTACCACCACCGGTGCCGCCCGTGCCCTGGCCTTGGTTATTCCCGATCTGGAAGGGAGGTTCGATGGGTATGCCCTCCGCGTTCCCACCCCTACCGTATCCATCGTGGATTTCGTAGCGGAGATAAAGACAAAAACCACCACCGATGCCCTGAGAAAGGTGTTGATCAGCGCCTCCCGGAAATCGCTGAAGGGCATTATGGCCTGTGAAACGGAAAAGCTCGTCTCTTCCGATTTCAAGGCCAATTCCCATTCCTCCATCATCGACCTCGAATTCACCCAGGTACTCAGGGACAACATGGTGAAGGTCGTCGCTTGGTATGACAATGAATGGGGCTACGCCTGCCGGGTAGCAGATCTGGCCGCTTACATCGCAAAAAGGGGGTTGTAATTGAAGCCTTCCGCACCCAAAATCCTCGTCATAGACGACGATGAGGTCGCCTGTGAATTTCTTCAGGAAGCCCTTTCGAGCGAAGGTTACAAAGTCAAGTATCATACCTCCGCCCGCCGGGCCTTGGACGAGGAGGTGCTTTCCTCCTACGATCTCCTGATTTCCGATATCAAAATGCCGGGCATGGACGGAATCAGCTTCCTGCGCGAGGTAAAGAAGCATTGGCCAGAGATGCCCGTCATCCTCGTGACCGCCTTTGGCACCCTCGAGACGACCATGGAGGCCCTGCGCATCGGTGCGTGGGATTACATCAGCAAGCCCTTTTCCCCCGATGCCATCAGGAAACTCGTAAAAAAAGTATTGGACATGAAGCAGCTCAGCGCCCGCCAGCGAGAAGCCCGGGGCGAAGTGGACAGTTCCCCTCAATTCATTGGGTCCTCCGCCGTCATGGTAGAGTTTTACAAGCAAATTGCCCGGGTGGCCGATTCCGATGTGAGCATCCTGATCGAAGGTGAAAGTGGAACGGGCAAGGAGCTGGCCGCCCGTTCCCTCCACCAATTGAGTGAAAGGAGGGAGCGACCTTTCATACCCGTCCATTGCGGGGCCATACCGGAAACACTCCTCGAGTCAGAGCTTTTCGGCTATGAGAAAGGCGCCTTCACAGGCGCCGACAAGTCTCACATGGGGCTTCTGGAAGCCGCCCAAGGGGGCACCATCTTCCTCGATGAAATAACGGAGATGTCGCCCAACCTTCAAGGAAAGCTGCTTAGGTTCATGCAAAACGGTGAAATTCGACGGTTAGGGGATACCAAGCCGCGCCAGGTAACCGTAAGGGTGGTGGCCGCGGCCAACAAGAACGTGGACGAAGAGGTGAGAAAAGGGAATTTCCGGGCCGATCTCCTGTACCGATTTGTCGTCCGCCTTCACATCCCCCCCTTGAGGGAGCACAAGGAAGACCTGCCTCAACTGGTCGAATCCCTGTTAAAGAAAATCGGGTACGCCCATGTACGCGTATCCGACGAGGCGATGGAAATGCTCATGGCTTACGACTGGCCCGGCAATGTCCGGGAATTGCAAAACGTCCTTCAGCAATCCCTCCTCCTTTCCCCCTTCGGACTCATTTTACCGGAAAACCTCCCCACCCGCATAAGAAGGAGAGAACTTCTCTCGAATCATCTTCCTCCATTGGAAATGGCGGAGCGAGAGCAAATCTTAAATTGCCTGAATGCAACGAGCTGGAATATCTCCCGCTCCGCCCAGCTATTAGGGATAGACCGCAAGACCCTGAGATCCAAAATGGCCAAGTACGGCCTGGTACGGGAACAGGTATAGATAGGTTCCTTTACGTGCGGGTTACGGGGAAATAGAGGGATACTTCCGTCCCCCGCCTTTCGGAGCTTCTTATCTCCATCCCGCCTCCATGAGTCTTCATTATGTCCTGAACGATGGCAAGCCCCAGGCCTCGTAACCCTTCTGTCTCATGGGTGCTGAAGAAAGGCTCACACACCCGGTCCTTAATCTCCTCGGGTATTCCGGGTCCATCGTCTTTAACAGAAACGGAGACGGCATTTCTATCGGAAGCGAAACTGACCGCGATCTGAATCTCTCCACCCTTTTCTCCGATCGCCTCCGCCGAATTCTGGACGAGGTTAAGAAGGGCCGTCTGAAAACGGTTTCGATCCACAAAGAGGCGAGGTAAATTATCTGCCACGTTTACGGAGAGAGTAATGGGCAAGCGCTTCAGCAAAGACTCCAAAAGGGGCAAGTTTTCTTCCATCAATTCTCCACAGCTCACCATTTCGAAGTGGGCCTCGGGCGGCCTCGTCATGCGTTTCATGTTCTGAATAGCGAGATGAAGTCTTCTTGCCTGTTGAACAATGAGCTCCAATTTGCGGGCCACATCGGGAGGCCATGGGCCCCTCTCCAAAAGCAACTCGGCCATCCCCGCCATGGAATGGATGGGGGTACCGAGGTCATGGGCCAGGGTTGCCATGAGATACCCCATAGCGGAAAGCTTCTGAAGTTGGCTGACCTGGTTCTGAAGCTGCACCACCTTGGCCGTCTCCTCCTGGACCCTCAATTGGAGGTGAGCGGTCAATTCCTCATTTTTCGCCATGGCCCTTTCTATCTCATCCGCCATCGCATTAAAATGTTCGGCCACCACCCCCAACTCATCACGGCGCGTTACATTGATGCGATCCCTGTACTCGCCCGCCTGGAATCTATCGATAGTATTCACGATCTTTTCCAAAGGACGACCGATCATGCGATCAAAGGCCACGACAATGAAAACGAGGAGGACGACGAGAAACCCGAAACTGCTGAAGATGAGAAAAATCCGTGCCTTTTTTATGACCTCATACCTTAATTGAGAAAAACCGATAATACCGACCGCATGGACGGACTGTTGCTCCTCACTCGCCCAGGGGACAAGTACCCCCATGGCCGGCCCGTTTTCTGTTTCCAATTGGAAGGTCTCCGGTCTCATCATCCTGATGACATCGGCCACCTTGGCTTCCGGCCAGTCGTAGGCTATCCTGCCCGCCCCGGCCACAAATTCCACATTACCCCGGTGCATGGTAAAGAGGTCAATACGGGCCAATCGTGGATCCCCCTGCACCTGATCCTTCAGGGTCACATCCAGCGCGGCGAGGCCTCTCCGGCTGGGGAAATGCTGATAATAAGTGCTCACCGTTTCGGCAATCTCAGTTAGCCTTTTTTCATGTTGAGAAACGATGACGTTGTCGAGAAGTTTAAGCTCAAGCCAGCCCCAAAGCCCCATCGTAAGGGCCAAGCCGCAAATAGTCACAATCAGTAGACGTGCCCTTAAAGTCACCTTCTCTTTCCAATGAAGACCAGCTTATTTACCTTTATCGGCCGAAATGGGAGGCGGCGATAATTTCTGTTTGGGCAGATTCTTTATTACCCTCTTAGCTATATTGCGCCCGTCCGTCTGGACGTAACTTACCGCTACCTTGTCCCCAACTGAAATCCCTTTCAGTGACTTCTCCAACTGAAATTCCATCACCTCGCCCGTGATGTTCCTCTCCAGGACTAGATTGGAATCGGTAATCTCCTTTACCACGCCCGATGCCTTCATTCGCGTCTCCCGCGGGACGGACGTTTTGGGCACCCCCTTATCAGAGACACCCTTCCCCTTCCCCTCTGCGCCGCTGGCGAGGGAAAATTGACACACCAAACAAAGACTCACGAGCAAAACAATCAGATTACGAATCATGAGAACCATCATGGATCGAATATAAACCAAAATAATCGCCTATGCAAAATATGTACCATCATGAGCAGCCAAAGCAATTCTCCATAATTCCATTTGCTTGTTTGAAGTCTGTCATAGTTTAACACATAATCGAACCAAAACAAGGCGAATAACTCCCCAGCCCGTGAGGAAATATTCATCATTGACCGCCATCTTCCTTTCTTGGTACATAAACGGGCGTTTTCAATAAAAGGAGGACAGGAGGCCAGAATGGGTGGGGGTTCTCTAAAAGAGATCATGGAAGCTCGGGGGGTGGTGGTAATCGGGGCATCCCGAGACGAAAAAAAGAGTGGATCTCAACTTTTATACGTTCTCAAGCGGGTGGGATTCCGGGGCAATTTTGCCGGGGTCAATCCTCAAGGGGGTGAGGTATTCGGCATCCCCCTTTACAGAAGTATAGGCGAGGTGCCATTTTCCGTAGATATCGCTGTTTTTCACGTGCCTCCGCGGGCGGTACCTCCCACCTTGCGCGAGTGTGTGAAGAAGGGAGTCAAGGGGGTGGTCATTACCTCGGAAGGATTTGCCGAAACGGGACCGGAAGGGGCCCGCTACCAAGAGGAGATAAAGGAAATCTTGCGTTCATCAGGCGTGAGGGGCTTCGGTCCCAATACGCTCGGTATCGTCAATACAGAAACAGGTCTTACAACCTCCTACTTCTCCAATCGATGGATGATGAGGCCGGGTCAGATAGGATTCATCGCCCAATCGGGCATTTTCGTGGGCGCCCTTCTCCGGCATCTAAGTTCCCACGAAGGGCTTCAGATTTCAAAGGGTTTGGGCCTGGGAAATAAGGTGGATGTCGACGAATCCGATGCCCTCGACTATTTAAGAGCCGATGAAAAGACCAAGATTGTCGGCCTTTATCTGGAAGACGTGCGGGACGGACGAAGGTTCATGGAGGTGGCCCGCCAGACGGTGGGGCTAAAGCCGGTCCTACTCTTGAAAGGAGGAAGAACCGAAGCAGGGGCTTTACGAGCCGCCTCGCATACGGCCAGCATGGCGGTAGCCGATGACGTCTTAAACGGCGCCCTTCGCCAGTCCGGTGTCCTGCGCATCCCTTCCATCGACGAGCTTATCCGCACCTTGCGTGGCTTCCTCACCATGCCCCTACCCCAAGGGCCGGCGTTGGCCATGGTCACCTTCAGCGGGGCCCAGGCCATCATGTCCATCGACACAGCCATCGAAGAGGGCCTCTCCGTTGCCTCTTTCGGAGAGGAGACCCTCAATAGATTAAAGGAAGTCATCAGCACGCCCTCCAAGGCCAGGAACCCTGTGGACATTTTCCCGGACATGGCCGTCCACGGCTTTGACCGCACCATGATCACTACCCTCGAAGCCCTGATGCAGGATAGAAATATTCACGGTATCATCTCCATTTCCTTTGCCAATGCGGGGGCCGAAGTTTATCAACCCCTCGTTCAGGCCTTCAAAGGCAGATGTGAAAAACCCCTCTTCTTCAGTTTGCTGGGAAGCAAAAAGGATTTTCAGGAATGCCAGGCCTACCTCGAAGAAAACGGCTTCCCCTGCTATGACCTGCCGGAAATGGCCGTTCGGGTCTTTTCCCGCATGTGGAAATACGCCCAAATAAAAGAAAGATGGGGAAAGGAGGTTTCTTAAAATGACACCGGACGAGATGCAAAGGGAAGCAACCCAGCTCATGTTGAAAAGGTTCCATTGCAGCCAAGCGGTGGCGGCCGTGGGCATAAAAAAGCTCGGCTTGAACTCTTACGAAATCATAAAGGCCATGGGGGCCTTCGGCGGCGGCCTGGGAGGAAACGGAGAGGTCTGCGGGGCGGTCGTAGGGGGGCTGGCCGTGATAGGTCTTATGTTCAGCCGAGGTAAGGAGGAAGAATTGGAAGACAGGAGAATGTGGCTCTACACCAGGGAGTTCCTCCGTCGCTTTTCCCAGGAAATAGGGGAGGGTCATATCCTTTGCCGGGACATAATTCGGGTGGACTGGACCAACCGCGAAGAGGTCAAAGCATTCTACCGAGGCAAGTCACAGAAATGCATCGACCTCGTGGGGAAAACGGCCCGTATGTTAGGGGTCATGATGGACGAGATGACCTGATCAGATGCGGAGTACCTCGCTCAAGGTCGGGTGTGGTATAATCCAGGAGGAGAGGACCTGTCTTTCCAATCGCCCGGCTACGGCCAGTCCTAAAGAAACGATCAGCTCCGACGATTCGGCACCGAAAATGGTGGCCCCCACCAAGCGGTTTTCGTGGAAGACGAACTTCACAAACCCCTGACCGGCGAGTTCCGTCCGGGCCATGATGTTGGCGCTGTATTCCTTTTTGATCACCTCAATATCCAACCCCTTGTTTCGGGCCTCCCTTACCGTGAATCCCACCCGGGCCAGGGGAGGATGGGAGTAGACGACCGAGGGAACCGCTTCTTCGATGTAGGTTATAGACCCATCACCGAAAAGGCAGGAAGCCAGTGCCCTACCCTGCTGTATGGCCCGATGGGCCAACATCATCCCGCCCGTGACATCTCCCACGGCAAAGATGCCCGGCACGTTCGTCCTCAGTCTTCGGTCCACGATTACTCCTTCTTCCGTGTATTTCACCCCTGCGTTATCCAGCTGTTCGCGATAGAGGCGAGGCTTACGGCCCACGCACAAAAGCACGCAATCCCCCTCGAGGGTAAGATGCTGATCCCCCTTCTCGGCGGTTACGACAATCCCGTCATCCGTCTCCCTTGCCCCGTTTACATGGGTGGCCGTGTGGATTACGACCCCGAGTTGCTTTAGCTCTTTCTCGAGCAGCTCGGCCGCCTCTTCATCCTCGTATGGCAATATGCGATCGAGGATTTCCACTAAAATCACGCTGCTTCCCATTTCCGCGAGAAAAGTGGCGAATTCTACGCCGATCACGTTCGCCCCGATGATGATTACCCGGTGAGGTAGTCGGGTGAGGGCGAGAAACTCATCGGAGGTGAGAATCTTTTCGCTCTGGCCAAACAAGGAAAGATACCTCGGTTCAGAGCCCCAGGCCAGGGCAATGTATGGTGCCCTCAGAAGCTGCTTTTCTCCGGCCGGAGATTTGAATTCCACCTCTTCCGGCCCCAGAAGCACCCCTTCACCGGTCTTCAACTCTACACCCGCTTCCCTTAAGGTAATTTCTATGCCCATTGCCGAGAGCCTAACCATCTGCATTTGATGCCTCTTTACCGCCTCAAAATCGAAAGAGGAATCTCCGACGGAGATGCCCAACCTTTTGAGCTTCTTCAAATCGGCAAACCGCTTGCTCGAGGCCAGTAGAGCCTTGGTGGGAATGCAGCCGCGATGGGTACAGGTCCCGCCCCAATCGGAGCGCTCGATGATGCATACTTTGGCCCCGTAATTCGCCGCATTTTCCGCGACCGCATGTCCGCCTGGTCCTCCGCCGATAACGATCAAATCATGACTGTAGGCCTTTGCCATTTTTCCTCTCCTTAATCTTTCACTTAACCTATGTCCTTGCCGCCGAAAAAGCTCGCCCGATAAGAGCTTCGCACAAGCGGTCCGGCCGCCACGACTTCAAAACCCAAAGACCGGGCCATCTGACCGAGGTAATCGAATTCTTCCGGCCGGTAGTATTTGCGAACGGGCCAGTGACTTTTCGTGGGCTGCTGATACTGGCCGATGGTGACCCACTTGCAGTTTACTTGCAATAGATCCTGAAGGACTTTCTCGATTTCCACCACCTCTTCTCCCAAGCCCACCATGAGACCGGATTTCACCTTCACCTTACCTGCATCTGCCACTCGTTTCAATAGATTTAGAGACCTCCGGTAACTGCCCTGCGGTCGAAGCAAGGGAAAAAGAGAGGGAACACATTCGATGTTGTGATTAATGACCTCCGGCCCGGCTTCAATAACCCCTTCCAGGGCCTCGCCGTCCCCGCCAAAATCGGGGATGAGGACCTCCACGCTTAAACCCGGCACCTCTTCACGCAGGCGCCTTACGACCTCGGCAAACAAACCGGCACCCCCGTCGGGCAAGTCATCCCGGGTTACGGATGTGATGACGACATAGTCGAGCTTAAGCTCCTTTACCGCCTCCACCACCCGCCGCGGCTCGTCTCTATCCAGGGCGTGGGGATGCCCTTTTTTTACGTTACAGTAAAGGCAGCGTCTCGTGCAGACATCGCCGAGGATGAGAAATGTCGCCGTGCCTCGACCGAAGCACTCGGCCCGGTTGGGACAGTTTCCCTCCTCGCAGACGGTGTGAAGTCTTTTTTGGCGCAGGATATCTCGTACGTAAAAGTAACCTTTCCCACCCGGGAGGGGCACCTTCAGCCACGAAGGTTTTCTCTCGAAAGGGGCAAAATCGTTATTCACCGTTACCCCTTTTACCTTTCCAAGCCAAATCCGGTTCTCGGGCGGCCAGGACTTCGTCGAGATGCCTAAGTGGGGTCGTCAAGGGCGCCTGCCTCAACGTATTGGGATCAGCTTCCGCCTCCCTGGCTATAGCTATCATGGCTTCACAGAACTCATCCAACGTCTTTAGGCTCTCCGTTTCCGTCGGTTCGATCATCATCGCTTCCGGCACGATGAGGGGGAAATATACCGTTGGCGGATGAAAGCCGTAATCGATGAGCCTTTTTGCCATGTGGGCCGTTCTTACACCGGCGCTTTTAAGCTGCCGGCGACCCGAAAAGACGCACTCGTGCATACATATACGATCGTACGGCAGGTCGAAGAAAGGTTTAAGACGCGCCCTTACATAATTGGCGTTGAGCACGGCCATGTCGGCTACCTTTTTTAGCCCCTCCGCACCGAGGGCCCGGATATAGGCATAGGCGCGGACAAAAACGGCAAAGTTGCCGTAAAAGCTCCTCACCCGCCCGATGGAATCGGGCAGATCATACTTCAAGGCATAGGTATCGCCCTCCTTCACCACCTGCGGTCCGGGCAAGAAATCCACTAAATGGGCGGCCACCCCCACGGGACCGCTACCGGGACCTCCCGCCCCATGAGGGGAAGAGAAGGTCTTGTGCAGGTTTATCTGGATAAGATCGAAGCCGAGGTCTCCTGGCCGACATCGCCCTAAAAAGGCGTTGGCATTGGCCCCATCGCCGTAGAGGATCCCTCCCTTTACGTGAACGATATCCGCTATTTCTTCTATGTGCCTTTCGAATAAACCGAGGGTATTGGGGTTGGTGAGCATGAGGGCGGCCACCTCATCCGTCATCATCTGACGCAGATGGGCCAGATCTATGTTCCCCTCCGCATCGCTTGGCACGGTCAACACCTCGAATCCACCCAGTGCCCCGGAGGCGGGATTGGTCCCGTGGGCCGTATCGGGTATGAGGATCCTCGTGCGCCGCTCTTTTTTCTTTTCGAAGTACTTTCGGCAGATCATCATCCCCGTGAGTTCTCCGTGGGCACCGGCCGCCGGTTGCAGGGAGAAATCGGCCATGCCGAAAATTTCGCACAGCAAAATCTTAAGCTCGTACATGAGCTTTAAAGCCCCCTGGGACCACTCGACGGGGGCATAGGGGTGAAGTTTCTCGAAACCGGGTAACCTCGACAAGTCCTCGTTAATCTTGGGATTGTACTTCATCGTACAGGAACCAAGGGGATAAAAGCCCGTATCGACCCCGAAGTTCATGCGCGAAAGGGCCGTATAATGGCGAACCACGTCCACTTCGGCCAGCTCCGGCAAATCGAGCTCCTTCCGCAAAAGGGTCGGGGGGATTTCTCGATCCAGGTCACATTCCGGTACATCGGCCTCAGGCACCCGGTAGCCTTTAGATCCCTGACGACTCTTTTCGAAGATCAGTTCCATCATCCTCATATGCGGCTCAAAATCGAAACCACCTCATCCAGGTCCCTACGGGAAACCATCTCCGTCACGCAGAAGACGATGCCACCCTTAAGCTCGGGATAATCGTCATTGAGCACGTAACCGGCCAAGATGCCCTCTTGGGAGAGCCTCTCCACGACGGCCCTAACATCGGGGGCCTGGATCGTAAATTCATTGAAAAAAGGGGAAGCGAACGTCATTTGCCAGCCTTTCAATAAAGACAACCTCCTGGCGAGATAATGGGCTCGGTGGAAATTTAACAGCGCCAGCTCCCTTAAACTTCTTCCCAGGAGAGAAAGGTAGGCCACCGCCGCCAAAGCCAGGAGGGTTTCATTGGAGCAGATGTTAGAGGTCGCCTTTTCTCTCCTTATGTGTTGCTCCCTGGCCTGGAGGGTAAGGACATAGCCCCTCTCACCCTTTTCGTCTTTGGTTGCGCCGACTATTCTTCCCGGCATGCGACGGAGGAACGCCTGAGTGGTGGCCAGGATGCCGAGAGAAGGTCCCCCGAAACTCATGGGGATACCGAAGGATTGTCCTTCTCCTGCCACGAAATCTACCCCCCAGCACCCCGGCGGTTGGAGGAAGGCCAGGGAAAGAGCTTCGGTGAAAACGTAACAGACCAGCACCCCCTTTTGGTGTGCCATTTCCGCCAAACCCGCCATGTCCTCAAGGACACCAAAAAAATTGGGGCTTTGTACGGCCAAAATCGCTACTTCCCTATCCATGAGGGCTTCTAAGGCCCTCGCGTCCGTTCTTCCTTCGGGATCGATGGGGGCCTCTCTTACTTCGTATCCATTGGCTGTCGCGTAAGTTTTCACCACCTCCCTGTATTCGGGATGGATGGCCCGGGAGACGACGATGCGGGAACCGCCTTTCGCCCTCAAGGCCATAAGGCAGGCCTCGGCCAAGGCCGTGGCTCCATCGTACATAGAAGCGTTCGTTACCTCCATGCCCGTAAGGCGAAGGATCATCGTCTGATACTCGTAAAGGGCCTGAAGAATGCCCTGACTTACTTCGGGCTGATAAGGGGTGTAGGCGGTGTAGAACTCCGACCGGCCTATGATATGCCTTACCACGGCGGGTATGTAGTGGTTATACGAACCTGCCCCCATCAAACAAACGTATGGGACTTTGTTCCTTTCGCTCATGGCGGCGATTTCGCAGGCCAGTTCCTGTTCGGTGAGAGGAGGCGGCAAATTCAAGGGCTGCATAAGCCTTAAGCCTGAGGGAATATCGCCGAAGAGTTCGTCGACGGATTCCACTCCTATCGTCTGCAACATATGGCGGATATCTTCCGGCGTGTGGGGGATATAGTCCAATTTAATTAGCCTCTCCGGAAATCATCGCGTTATAATCTTTTGCCTCCATGAGGAGGGATAATTCATCGGGATTCGCCATTTCCATTACGGCAATCCATCCTTCGCCGAAGGCGTCACGGTTTATGAGACCGGGATCACTTTGCAGCTTCACGTTTACCTCCCTGACTTGCCCACTTACCGGTGCGTACACGTCGGAGACGGACTTTACCGATTCCACAACGGCCAGCTGTCCACCGCGCTCGATTTTTTTGCCCACTTCCGGCAATTCCACATAAACGATGTCCGTAAGTTGTTCCTGGGCAAAGTCGGTGATGCCTACGACGACCAATTTTTCTCCCCTTTCTAATACCCATTCATGCTCGGGGGTGTACCTTCTATCAGCTGGATTTTCCTTGGCCATGCCTTTCTCCTTTTACTTTCTCTTGTAAAACGGTAGCTTCACAACCTGAGCGGGAACAGGGTTCCCGCGAATGTCTATCTCCAACTCTTCCCCCTCCCGGGCGAAATTAAGCGGGACAAACGCCATCCCGATGGCCCCCCCACAAGTTGGGGCATAGGTGCCCGAGGTAACCTCTCCTACCTTCACTTCCCCTTTACAGACGGCGTACCCGTGACGGGCGATACCCCTTCCTTTCATGGCAAACCCCACCAACTTTCGAATAAGTCCTCTTTCTATCAATCTCGACAGGGCCGCCTTCCCCAAAAATTCCTTCCCCATGTCCACGGCCCAGGCGTAAACCACCTCAAAGGGATTCACCGATTCATCGATTTCATGGCCATAGAGCATCATCCCCGCTTCGAGCCGAAGCGTATCCCGGGCCCCCAAACCAGCCGGTAACAACCCGTAAGGCCTACCGGCGGCCACGATTTTTTCCCACAACGCAAGCGTGTCAGTGGAGGAAACGTAGATCTCGAAACCATCTTCCCCCGTATATCCGCTGCGAGAAATTAAGGTCTCAAAGGAGGCAAGCCGTGCCGTTGTAAAACGGTAGTGGGGCATCCCCACACAGTTTTCGCCGCCCATATCCTTGATTATTTCTGTTGCCAAGGGGCCCTGGACGTCGATCTTCCCTATCTCGTCCGAGACGTCTTGGATTTCAACGTTTCCGTATCCCCCTTTTTCCTTTACCTGTGAAAGCCAATTTAAAATCTTTTCTTTCGTCGAGGCATTGGTAACGAGGCGATAGAAATCGGCCTTTATCGCGTAAACCGTTACATCATCCTTTATTCCGCCCTGATCGTTCAAGATCAAGGCGAGCTTCATTTGCCCGGGACGCAACGAAGAAAGGTCTCGCGTGAGGACGTACTGCAGAAACGTAAAGGCGCCTTCCCCGCGGATCTCGATTTCCCCCATGTGAGAGACGTCAAAGAGGCCCGCTTTCGTTCTCGTCGCCTTATGTTCCTCGATAATGCCCGTGTATTGGAGGGGCATCTGCCAGCCACTGAAATCTACCATGCGGGCACCAGAAGCCAAATGCCATTCAAAAACCGGTGTTTTCTTGAGGGGTGAAGATGACGTTTCTATCACTTCGCCGCCAGCAAACGGTCAAATACAGCCAGTCTCTTCTTGGGTACGTAAATCGCCCCTTGATAATCAACGATAAGTTTGCCCTCCAGATGATCGATCTCATGCTGTACAATCCGGGCGACGTAATCGAGATACCGCTTGTTTACCTTTTGCCCATATTGATCGAATCCCCGCACCTTGATTTCCGGGTAACGGGCAATTTCAACCCGCACCTCAGGGCAAGAAAGGCATCCCTCCGCCATGACGACGAGCTCCCCCCGGGCCTGGGTAATCCTCGGATTCACAAGCACCTCCACATCCCTTTTTGTTCCCTTGCCGTCCGGTGTCCCGTCTTTCTCGAAGCCTCGATTTCGGAAGATGATGATCCTTTTATTAATCCCGATCTGCGGCGCCGAAAGTCCGGCGGCATCGTCCCTCTCCATAAAGGTCTGGATAAGGAGTTTGATTGCCTGCCGGTCCTCTTCGCGCAGAGGAAAGGGTACCTCACTGCTTACGGTCCTCAAGATGCGGGTGTCTTCTTCGTTCATTTCCTCATCCCGCCATAGGGTGAGGACCCTGGCCACCGATTCCATTCTCTTGTAACTCCTATTGAATTTGATGAATCAGTGAATCTATATCAGTTCAACGGAACATTTGCAAGTGTTGTAGCCGGCAAACAACTTGAACATTTACGATGGATTTGTTAGGTCCCTAATCGAAATGGGTATGTCATGAAGATTGCAGATCGCGTAATTCAAGCGGTGGTGAGAAAGGAATTTTCCCGGGCCATGAGGTTCGACGGGGGAAATGCCGCGGCCATTCCTCCGGCGGACTCGACCAAGCCGAGATTACTTTACCTGCATATACCTTTTTGTGAACAGCTTTGCCCATACTGTTCCTTTCATCGCGTCCCCTTCGAACCTTCCATTACTCGCGCCTATTTTGGCGCCCTAACCAAAGAACTCACCCTTTATCGGGAGCGAGGCTACGATTTCTCCGGTATCTACGTAGGTGGGGGAACGCCCACCGTCATGGTGGAGGAGCTCGTTTCTCTCCTCTCCCTGGCCCGATCCCTCTTCAATATCCGGGAGATCTCGGTGGAAACGAATCCGAACCATCTAACGGACGAAAACGTAAGACTTCTCGTCGAAGGAGGGGTGAATCGCCTCTCCGTGGGTGTTCAGAGTTTTGATGACGGCCTCCTTGCCCGTATGGATCGCTATGAAAAATACGGAAGCGGCAAGGAAATCGCGAGCCGCCTCAAGGCCGTCCAAGGTGCCTTTCAAACCCTGAATGCCGATATGATGTTTAACTTCCCCACCCAGAGTGAGGACATCCTTCTGTGGGATTTGGAGGTGCTCAAGAAGCTTTCCCTCGACCAGATCACGTACTACCCTCTCATGGTTTCCACCTCGACCCGAAGATTGGTCCACGCCCGATTGGGAAAGGTCTCTTTCCATAGAGAGGCGGATTACTACCGTCTGATCGTGGACAATCTCACGCACGACTATAGCTTCTCTTCCGCCTGGTGCTTTTCCCGAA
The DNA here is from genome assembly GCA_035358955.1 of Syntrophales bacterium. GTDB lineage: Bacteria > Desulfobacterota > Syntrophia > Syntrophales > UBA8958 > JAOAFE01. The sequence continues at coordinate 97,070 of DAORXN010000005.1, forward strand.
AAAAATCCATGATTGACGAATACATAGTAGATTACGATGAATATGCGGGCTTAGGAAGTGGTTCCATCGGCTACTTGAACGGCATGTGTTACGCGAACACATTCAACATCGCCGAATACATCTCCCGCCTGGATAGAGGGGAGCTGCCTGTTATGGCGAGCCGTACTTTTAGGGAAGGGGAGCGGGTCCGGTACGATTTCCTCATGCAACTCTTCTCGACCCGCCTATATCGCCGGCGCCTAAAGGGCAAGTATGGGCGTGGTTGGTGGAAATCAATTATCGCCCCATTTTTCGCCTTTCTCCTCCTGGGGCGCATAAAGCAGCGGGGGCAATGGTGGGAGCTGACCCCCCGAGGGTGTTACACGTGGGTCGTGATGATGAGAGAATTCTTCACGGCGGTCAACAACTTCCGTGATTACTGCCGGAAAGGAGATTACCAGGTAAGCCCATGACAAAGTTGGAGAAAAAAGCAATTCTGCGGCAACTGCCGAAGATAGATGAATTGGTGGACAAAGTATTGAAAAGTGAAAGCTTCTCCCACCTTTCTTTCCCCCTGGTGGCAGATGTCTGCCGAAAAGTGGTGGAGGAGGTGAGAAACGACATTCTAAGCGGTACCCCCCCGGCGGAGGGGGACATCCAAGAAAGGGTCTTCCACCGGGTAATAGACAACCTGCAACAAATGACGAGCTTCCGATTTCGTCGGGTGATCAACGCCACCGGGGTAATCCTTCATACGAATCTTGGACGGGCGCCCTTAACGAAGGGGGCCCTAAAAAAGATCGCCGAGGTGGCCGGTGGTTACTCCAATCTGGAATTCGACCTCACGAAGGGGGAAAGGGGACTCCGGTATGACCATGTGAGAGTACTACTAAAGACGATAACCGGGGCCGAAGATGGCCTCGTGGTAAACAACAATGCCGCCGCCGTCCTCATTGCCCTCAATACCGTGGCGAGAGGGAAAGAGGTCATTGTCTCCCGGGGAGAATTGATCGAGATCGGTGGTGAATTCAGAATCCCCGAGGTCATGGAAAGAAGCGGTGCCGTACTGAGAGAGGTGGGCACAACCAACCGCACGCACTTGAAAGACTACGAAAGGGCCATTGGCCCGGAGACGGCCTTGCTCTTGAAAGTGCACCCCAGTAACTACCGCGTCATCGGTTTTACCAACGAGGTATCCATCGAAGACCTGGTGAAATTGGGGAAAAAGGCATCCCTGCCGGTGATGTTCGATTTAGGCAGCGGAAGCTTAATCGACCTAAAACGCTATCAACTTGCGGAAGAGCCGACCGTCCAGGCGATCGTTCAGGCCGGGGTGGATATCGTGACCTTTAGCGGAGACAAACTCTTGGGCGGCCCTCAGGCGGGTATCATCTTGGGGAAAAAGGGATTGATCGCGACGATAATGAAAAACCCCCTCAATCGGGCCCTGCGTATAGATAAGTTGACCCTGGCCGCCCTGGAAGCCACCTTGATGGAATATCTGAACCCCGAGCAGGCCCTCGCCAACATACCGGTGCTCAAGGCCATCTCCGAACCCCTCGAATCGGTAAAAAAAAGGGCGCTTTCGATCAAGAGGCGTCTGGTAAAGATGGTGGGCCAAGGGTTAAGCGTGCGTCTCTTTGAGGGTAAATCCGTCGTAGGTGGAGGCTCCTTACCCGGCCAGGAACTGAAGACCGTTCTGCTCTCTTTGGAGACAGAGGCCTTCTCCCCTTCTCAACTGGCCGTAAAGATGCGGTCTCTTGAAGTGCCCATCATTCCCCGGGTAGAGGCGGATCACGTGTTCCTCGATGCCCGTACCATACAAGAGGACGATATCGAACCCCTCGTAAAAGGGGTTTCTTCTCTCATCGGCAAAGGAAACAAAATTTAGGCTGAATTCGACCATATTAACCAACGGGCATCCGGAATGACGTCCCAAATGATGAGGAGGGAGGCGTTGGAACCCCTCAGCTGGTGCCATGAGGTAACGGAGGTGGAAAGAGGGGAAAGGCTCGACCTTTTTCTCTCGATCGCCATCCCCTCCCTTTCCCGCTCCCGGGCAGGAAAGCTCATCGACGAAGGGCATGTCATAGTAAACGGGGGTGGGGCGAAGAGAAGCTACCGTTTGAGAGCCGGAGACAAAATCGAGGTGACCATCCCACCCCCCGAATCGCCCGTGCCTCACCCGGAGCCGATGCCCCTCAACATCGTCTACGAAGACGAATATCTGATCGCGGTAGAAAAACCGGCGGGAGTCGTCGTTCACCCCGGAGCAGGTCACCGGGTAGGGACGTTAGTGCACGGCCTTCTCTATCATTGCCGGGCGCTTTCCCAGGTAGGCAACGATGCAAGGCCGGGGATTGTTCACCGCCTCGACAAGGACACCTCCGGTTTGTTAATCGTCGCCAAAACAGAGGAAATACATCGTATCTTCACGGAATACTTCAAAAACAGGCAGATAGAGAAAGTTTACCTTGCCCTTGTGTATGGGACAATGCCTTCAGAAACAGGCTTAATCGACTTCCCCATCGGGCGCCACCCTCACAGTCGGCATATCATGTCAATTCATAGCCGCCGGGCGCGGGAGGCTATAACCGAATGGAAGGTAAAGGAAAAATTTCATTTTGCCACCTTGCTCGAAGTGTTCCTCCGCACGGGAAGAACCCACCAGATCAGGGTCCATTTGAATGCCGTCGGTCACCCCGTGGTCGGTGACCCTACCTACGGTCTCCACAAGGAAATACGAAGGCAGGCAGAGGCGACGTGGAAGAGGAGGGGAATCGAACTCCCCCGGCGGCAGCTTTTGCACGCCCACCTCCTCAGGTTTATCCACCCCATCTCGGGTCACCGGATGGAATTGATCTCGCCTATGCCCTCCGATATGAGCGCCTTCTGCCTGAACATCGGGGAATTAAGCCATGTATGAACTTACGCGCCAAAAAGGCCTACCCTGTTTAAAAGCCCGCTGCCTTTCAGAAATTCCCGTCATTAAACACGCCTTCCTTACCCGCCAAGGCGGCATAAGCCGGGGGAATTACGGCACGTTGAACGTTTCGTTGGAGGTGGGGGATGAACCTGCACTGGTTAAAGAAAACCTCTTCGTAATCGCCCGGGCCTTCGGATTCGATGTCGGGCAGTTTTTCTTCTTACATCAAGTGCACGGCCGCAAGGTCATCAGAGTGGAAGGGAGGGCTTCGACGATCCCGGACGCCGATGCGGCCATAACGGATCAAAAGGGGTTGGCCCTGGCCATAAAGACCGCCGACTGCGTTCCCATCCTCCTCTGCGACCCGGAAAGGCCGGCCATAGGTGCCGTGCATGCGGGATGGCGAGGCACGGCGGGGCAAATCGCCATGGAAACGGTAGAGGCCATGGAAAGGGCATTTGGCACGAAAAGGGCATCCCTCCTTGCCGCCCTGGGGCCCGGTATCGGGGCCTGTTGCTATGAAGTGGATGAAAGGGTCGTCTCGGCTTTGAAGCGTTGGGAAGGACCGGGGATATACGGGAAGGAAAATAAATTTTTTGTCGACCTCGCCCTCATCAATGCAAGACAACTCCTTGCCGCCGACCTTACGGAAGATCACATAGCGATGATGGACCTTTGTACTTCCTGCCAGGGGCATCTTTTCTTCTCCCATCGGCGCGATCGGGGAAAAACGGGGCGACAACTAAGTTTCATCATGATAAAAGGAATGGAGGGGCAAAAATGACGGGCAAGAAAATCCTGGTGATCGAAGACGAAAAGGATATCTGTGATCTCATCGCCTTTCATCTGAAACGAGAAGGGTTTTCCGTGGAACAGCTCTATGACGGGGAAATGGCCTGGCATCGGTTGCAGAAAAATCCTCCCGACTTGATCGTTCTCGACCTCATGCTTCCGGGCATGAGTGGACTTGAGTTGTGCCGCCTCCTCAAGGGGCAGAAGCATACGGAATCCATTCCCATCATCATGGTGACGGCCAAGAACGAAGACGCCGATAAAGTCATAGGTCTCGAGTTGGGAGCCGACGATTATCTAACCAAGCCCTTCAACCCGCGGGAATTGGTTGCCCGGGTAAGGGCCGTGCTTCGCCGCTTGCGCCCGCGAGAAGAAGGAAAAAAATTCTTCCTCGATGGGGAACTCGTGATCGACTATGAGGCTTATGCCGTCTACCGTAACAATGAGCTATTGGATTTGAGTTCGACCGAATTGAAATTACTCTTTTTTCTTACCCAGCACCCAAACCGCGTCTACAGTCGAGACCAGCTGCTCGACGCCGTCTGGGGCGATGAAACCTTCGTGGAACCCCGCACGGTAGACGTCCACGTAAGCCGCCTGAGGGCTGCCATCGAAGAGGACAAGGAAAATCCCAAGCGCATTCAAACCGTCCGCGGCATCGGGTACAAATACGTAATTCAGAAAGAGTAAATATAGTAAAATCTGGAACTAATTTCACTTCGGCTCAAGGATTTAACGAATCCGAGACATAATTCGACTCAATGTATTAGGTTTTTAAAAGAATCCACGTTTCACGTAACATTCACGTTCCGGTAATTTTTTCATAACAGAAAACGAATATATCGGCTCCACCTAACAATAAAACACAAGGAGGAGCTGATGAAAGTAAAGTTCAAACATGTAAAAACCATCTTCATTTTAGTCATCTTGCTTGCTGTCCTTGCCGCCCCTGTTTCCTGGTCTGCTGACGAAAGCCTGATCAAACTGCTACATGAAAAGAAATATCTTACTGATGCCGAGGCGGCCCGTTTACTCGAAGAGGCAAAGCAAAGAGAAACAAAGGGAATGGAAGAAATCAAGAAAGACATTCAAACCGAAGTGAAGAAAATTTCCCTCCCCTCAGCTCTGAAAGGGTTAAAAGTAAGTTCCACGATTTTTTTCTATTGGGAAAATAAAAGCAAATTTTCTGGAAATGATGCTAACTTAAATAAATTTGTCCTGGAGAGGGCCTACTTTACCATCGCCAAAGAACTCTCAGATAAGGTTTCCATGAATGTAACGGCTGATCTCTTCACGTCGAAAGATCCAGACGACACGGGAAACGGATTAGAACTAAGGGTAAAATATGCGTACGCCGACTTAAAACTCTTCGGCACCTCTACCAAATTAGGCCTGGTCCCTACCCCGTCCGACGCCTATGATAGCTCCATTTGGCCGTACCGAGTTCAGGGGAAACACTTACTTGATGCATTGGGCATTATGTCTTCCGCCGATTTTGGTGTCGCCAACCAAGGCAGTATCGGAGAAATGGATAGTGATTATTTTAAATACGGTAGTAAAACGTTTGGCGGTCGCTGGGGTGGATGGATGATCGGTCTCTATAATGGTGCCGGATACGATCAATCAGAGGAGAACAACAATAAAGTAGTCTCCGGCCTTATATACGTACGTCCTCTACCCACGGTGCCCATTCTTAAGGGTTTACAACTGGCCTACATAGGAAGTTACGGAAAGAGTAACAGAAAGTTTGCATCTGCAACCGACGGCCCCCTTACGGATTACCCCACCTGGCAAGTTAATATCGCCCAGGCCTCTATCGTGCATCCATACTTCACCCTTTTAGGTCAATATTACTGGGGGAAAGGTACCAAGAACTCTACGGAGGAAAAGAATAGAAAAGGCTACCTTACCGCCGGTTTCATTCGGATACCGAAAGTTGAAAAGTTGAGAGTTTTCGGAAAATACTATACCTATGATCCAGATACCGATAGAACAGCTACGTCGACGAGCAAAAAAGACGAGTATCAAGTCTACACCGTGGGTCTCTCGTATGATTGGAGCAATGAGTTCATGCCGTTCGTAGCGTGGGAAAGGGAAGACAACAAGTCCTTCTCAAGTAGAATAGACTACAATCGCTACCAGATTGGTTTCCAGTTGAAGTTCTAAACCACTACTCGAGGGGGTCTTCGAACCCCCTCGATAAAAAAATAAAGTGAGGGGAAAAATGGAAAAACGTCGAGTGCTTTTCGTCTGTAGTCACAATAGCGCCCGCAGCCAAATGGCCGAAGCCTGGCTCAATCATTTGGGTCCAGACAAATGGGAGGCCTTCAGCGCCGGATTGGAACCAGGGGTCCTCAACCCCCTCGCAGTTGAGGTGATGGAAGAAGTGGGTATCGACATTGCTCACAACAAAACGAAATCGGTCATGGATATAGTAAAACAAGGTATCGTTTCTTCTTTTGTTATTACCGTCTGCGATGAATCGGAAGCCGAAAAATGCCCCGTTTTCCCCGCCATAACCCGCCGCCTGCATTGGTCCCTACCCGATCCAGCCAAGCTCACGGGCACCTATGAAGAGCAACTTGATGCCACCCGCCGTATTCGAGATCAAATTAAGGAAAAGGTCATTTCTTTTATCAGAGAAAACGAGGGTTAATCATGCCTCGCCAGGTGGCTCTTTTTCTTTGAGGAGTATCTTGTCAATCCGGTTTCCATCCATATCGAGGATTTCGATTTCGAATCTATCCCACGTAAACTTATCTCCCGCCACGGGGATACGTCCCAGATAGGTCATGATGAACCCCGCAACGGTATGGTACTCCCTTTCTTCCTCTTCCGGCAGGGCGGTGACCTTGAACTCCTCCTTGAATTCCTCGATCGGGAGGGTTCCGTCTATGAGCCAGGTGCCATCATCCCTTCTCACGATGGAATCTTCTTCCGCCTCGCTAAAGGAAGGGATATCCCCCACGATGGCCTCCATAATGTCGTTGACTGTGACCAGCCCCTGCACCGTACCGTATTCGTCCACGATGATGGCCGCGTGAATGGGTGATGCCTTAAAATGTTCCAAGAGCTTCAAGGCGGTTATCGTTTCGGGAAAGATGAAGGGCTTTCGCAAGATTGAAGGCAACTCTATGTTCTCCAGATCGGGATATCGCTTGAACAAATCCTTGACATGGAGAAATCCCACCACGTGATCCAACTCTCCTTCGCAGACAGGGAAAGAGGCGTGATCCGACTCTTTGATTACGGCCAGGGTTTCGGGCCAGGGCGATTTTAAGTCTATCCAGACGATATCCGGCCGAGGGGTCATGACATCCTTCACACTCAAATCGTCTATCTCGAAGGCCCCGTGGATGATATCGTGTTCCATCTGGTGAAAGACGCCCGCTTCTGTCCCCTCTTCCAGCAAGACCTTAACCTCTTCCTCCGATACGGTGGTTACGGGCTTCTTCAAGCCTAATAAACGGACGATGAACTCAGAGGAGGCACTCAAAATTTTAACCGCCGGATAAACAACTAAAGAAAAATAATGAAGGGGTACAGACACCATGGCGGCCACCTGTTCTGGATTTTGCAGGGCGAGCCTTTTGGGAAGCAGTTCCCCGACCACGATGGAAAGATACGTAATTACCACCACGACAGATACGATACTCACCGCCTCACTGTAGGAACCGATAAAGGGCCAATCACGCAAGTACACTTCCAGGTCCTGGGCAATGACGGCACCGCCGTAAGCCCCGGATATAACACCGATGAGCGTGATACCTACCTGAATCGTGGAAAGAAAATTGCTCGGTTCCTCCGCGAGGTCAAGGGCCCTGGCGGCCCATTTTTTCCCCTGGTCGGCCATAACCTTGAGTTTGGCCTTCCGCGAGGAAACCACAGCTATTTCTGACATGGAAAAAATGCCGTTTATGACGATCAGAAAGAAAAGGATAATGATGTCGTTGAGAAAATGCGTCATTACGCGCAAAAGGAAGTTAAACGACCTTCCTCCTCCACCCCGGTGGTTTTTGCATCCCTAAATCTCATCTCCATAAAACCCATTATAAAACATTTTCCCCTTTTTTTCTCACCGATTTAAATCTTTACCAACCGGTAACCTCTCTTTCACATTTCTGTAACATTTCCTTGGTAATTTGCGGAAAAAATATTAGGAGGTATGTACATGAAGCTCAAAGTAATAAGCTTGACGATACTGCTCGCCATCTTGCTCGGGCTTACGAGGATCGCCCTAAGCGAAACCAACATCGTCATCAAAGGATCGACCACCGTTCTTCCCATTGCGCAGAAATTGTTAGAAGCTTACACAAAGGGGCATCGGGATGTCAATATTTCCCTCTCCGGAGGGGGCTCGGGAGACGGCATTAAGGCGCTTCTCGACGGCACGACCGATATAGCCAACTCCTCTCGGGAGATAAAACCGGCCGAAGAAGAAAAGGCCCGGGTGAAAAACATAAAACCCCTTGCCCACGTAATCGCCTACGATGCCATCGTACCCATCGTTCACCCCAAAAACAAGGTCACCGATTTATCCCTCGACCAGCTGAGTCAAATCTATCAGGGGAAAATAACAAATTGGAAAGAAGTGGGCGGCGATGATATGGTAATTGTAGTAGTTTCCCGAGATAGTAGTTCCGGTACCTTTGAAAGTTGGGGAGAGCTGGTGCTGAAAGGGGCTCGTGTCACACCCAAGGCCCAGATGCAGGCCTCCAACGGGGCCATCGTTCAGACGGTATCTAAAAACAAATACGCCATCGGTTACATTGGGCTGGGATACATAAACAAATCTGTTAAACCACTGAAAGTAAACGGCATCTCCGCTACGGTGGAGACGGCGCGGACGCATCAATATCCCATTTCTCGCCCCCTTTACATGTACACCAAAGGAGAGCCCGTGGGGTCGGTGGCAGACTTCATCAAATTTGCCTTAAGTCCAGAAGGGCAAAAACTCGTGGCAGAATCGGGTTTTGTTCCGGTAAAGCAACTGCCTTCTAAACCTCATAAGAAAAACAAATAAGGACCTCAAGGACGATGATGGGAAGACAGGGACGGGAGAAACTAATAAAAACGGGCTTGGCCGTAATTGCATTCCTTGCTGTCCTCATCCTTGCCTTCATCGTCCTTTTCCTCTTCCGAGAGGGTTTGCCCATCTTTCGCTTCACCTCCCCGAAAGAGTTTTTCTTAGGTGTCGAGTGGTATCCCACCAGCAGCCCCCCTTCTTACGGTATTTGGCCGCTTATAGTGGGATCCGCCGTCGTTACCGCTCTCTCGAGTCTTCTTGCTATTCCCTTTGGTATCCTTTCGGCCGTTTACATTGCCGAGCTCGCCCCAGCCACATTGAAAGGCATCCTGAAATCGGCCATTGAACTCTTGGCGGGATTACCTTCCGTAGTGTTGGGCTTTTTTGCCATGGTGGTTTTGGCCCCGTGGCTGCAGGAGACCTTCGACCTTCCGACGGGTCTTAACATCCTAAATGCCTCCATCATCCTCGCCATCATGGCCATACCTACCATTTCCAGTATCGCCGAAGATGCCATCTATGCCGTTCCTCAAGAATATAAGGACGCTTCGTACGCCTTAGGGGCGACACGTTACGAGACCATTGTTCGGGTCGTTATCCCCGCCGCCCTATCTGGCATATGTACGGCGGTCATTTTGGGCATGTCCCGGGCGATAGGAGAAACCATGGTAGTCCTCATGGCGGCCGGTGGGGCGGCCGCCGTGCCGCAAAGCATTTTCGATTCCGTAAGGCCAATGACGGCGAGCATTGCTGCCGAAATGGGGGAAGCTCCCTTCCGCAGCCCCCATTATCATGCCCTTTTCGCCACCGGGATGGTTCTCTTCTTAATTACCCTTGCCTTCAATCTGGTGGCCGATTATCTGTCCCACAAATTCAAGGAGGTCGGGTCGGGTACCTTATGAAAACCTCCGTCAGGATTCGTTATATCAAACAGAAGCTATTTTTTGCGGGAGTAAGCCTCACTTCTTTTCTCATTTTTCTCATCCTCGTGGGTATCATTTCTTATCTCGTGGCCCACGGTATCAAAGCCATCACCTGGGAATTCTTAACGAAAGCCCCCCGGGATTCCATGACCAAAGGCGGGATCATGCCCGCCATCCTGGGTACGTTCTATCTTACCTTGGGTGCCCTCATCGTGGCCCTCCCCCTGGGGATCGGCACGGCCGTATATCTCGCCGAATATGCCCGGACCGGCCGCTTCACCCGTTTGGTGCGGATAGGTATAAATTGCCTCGCCGGAGTCCCTTCCATCGTGTTCGGGCTCTTTGGGCTTGCCTTTTTCGTCATCTTCATGAAGTTCGGATCCTCCATCCTCTCCGGGACCCTCACGTTGGGTATCCTCATCATGCCCACCATTATCGGCGCGACAGAAGAGGCCTTGAAGGCGGTCCCGCAAACGTTTCGGGAAGCCTCCCTGGCCCTCGGGGTATCCAAATGGTCGACCATCTGGCGCATCGTTCTGCCCAACGCCTTACCCGGCATTCTCACCGGTTCCATCCTCAGTCTGGGTCGGGCCGCCGGAGAGACGGCCCCCATCATGTTTACGGCGGCCACGTTTTACACGGCGCGTCTGCCTTCCTCTATCTTCGATGAGGTAATGGCCTTACCATACCACATATACGTCCTTGCCACGGCCGGGACCCAGATAGAAGAGACACGCCCACTCCAGTACGGAACAGCGCTTGTACTGATGATCATGGTTTTAAGTATGAATCTTGTTGCTTCAACCCTTAGAATCTACATTAGACGGCGAAAGAGGTGGTAAAATGGAGATCGTTTTTTCCCTGCGCAATCTTTCCTTCTTTTATGGCGACGTAATCGCCTTAAACGACATCACCATGGACATCGAAAAAAACCGCGTCACCGCCCTTATAGGTCCTTCCGGTTGTGGAAAATCCACGTTGCTTAGGGTGTTCAACCGCATGAACGATCTCATTGATGGGGCTCGGGTGGAAGGGAAAATCACCTTTCACGGGCAGGATATATATGCCCCCGACGTCGATCCCGTAGAGCTACGGCGGAGAATCGGGATGGTCTTTCAAAAACCCAACCCTTTTCCCAAATCCATTTACCACAACATCACCTATGCCCCACGCCTTAGCGGTGTAAGGGATCGGGAAACCCTGGCCGCCCTCGTAGAGGAAAGCCTGAAGCAAGCTGCTCTATGGGACGAGGTGAAGGATATCCTCGATCGCTCCGCTATGACCTTATCCGGGGGGCAGCAACAGAGGCTGTGCATCGCGAGGGCGCTGGCCATGAAGCCGGAAGTCCTCCTTATGGACGAGCCCACTTCCGCCCTCGACCCCATTTCCACGGCCAAGATAGAGGAACTCATCGAGGAACTTAAAGCGCGATATACAATCATCATCGTTACGCACAACATGCAGCAGGCGGCCCGGGTGTCCGAAAAAACAGCCTTTCTGTACATGGGAAAATTAATAGAATACAATGACACAGAGAAAATCTTCACCAATCCGGAGGTTAAGCAAACGGAAGATTACATCACCGGGCGCTTTGGCTAATTAAGGGAGGGCAGCATGGAAGAAAGAAGGCATACGAGCAAAGAGTACGAACGGGAGCTTCAGGAAGTCAAAGACGGATTACTTTATCTCGGCTCCATGGTAGAGGAAGCCATAAGGGAGAGCAACCGCGCTCTGATAGAACGTTCCGATGAAACGGCAAAAAAGGTAATAGAGCTCGATGACCAGATAGACCGACTGGACGAGGAGATGGAAGAAAAGTGCATTCGCCTCCTTGCCTTGAGGCAACCTGCCGCCCGGGACCTCCGATTTATAACGACCGCCATCAAAATAAACGGCCACCTGGAAAGGATCGGAGATATGGCGGTTAATATCTGCGAAAAAATCCTGTTATTGAATAGGGAACCCCAACTCAAGCCTTATATCGACCTGCCTCGCATGTCGGAAATTGCCCAATCGATGGTAAGGGAAAGTCTGGAAGCCCTGATAAACGAAAACTTGGCCCTTGCCAACCAAGTGAGAATAAACGACGACCTCGTGGACAATTTAAACGAGCAAATCTTTCGCGAGCTCCTCACCTTCATGATAGCCGACCCTCAAACCATCCACCGGGCGATACTGATCATGCAAATCTCCAAGAATCTGGAACGTATCTGTGACCATGCGAAGGGCATCGCCGATATGGTTATATACATGATCACCGGCAGGAATGTGAGGCACACCCCCGAAATCGAAGGGAACCCATGAAAGGACGCCTCTTTGCAAAAATTTTCGCCTCCTATTTCCTCCTCACCGTTTTCATGGGGGCGGCCCTCGATAGTTTCCTCACCCCCTTGGTGAGAGATGAGCTCGCCACCCGCCTGGAGGCATCCATGATGGAGGCAGGTAAGGCCATCTCGCTTATGCCCTTACCGCAAATAGAAGAGAAATTGGGAGAACTGGCCAAGAAAAACCACCTGCGCCTTACCCTCGTTGATGCATCCGGGAGGGTCTTGGCAGACACGGAGGCCCCGGTGCAAGAAATGGACAACCACCTCTACCGCACGGAAATTCAGGAGGCACGTCTAAAGGGGCAGGGCCGGGCCGTTCGGTACAGTAGAACCCTAAAGGAGAACTTTCTCTATGTGGCCATTGCGTTAAAAAAGGATGGGAAAATTACGGGCTACATCCGCCTTTCTCGCAGCATGCGGGACTTAAGAGAAGCCCTGGAAAAGGTAAACTATCGTATCCATTTCGTGGTGATTATGACCGTAATCCCCGCGCTCATCCTTTCCCTCTTTTTTGCCTTTCACCTCGCCGCGCCTTGGAAAAAAATCGCCGCCATCACAGAACAGATAAAGAGGGGGGAGGCGCCGGGCACGCTGGCCCTCGAGGCGGGAGATGAGCTGGAAAAGGTGACGGGCGGTCTAAATGAAGCCATTAAGGGCCTGTACGATAAATTAAACCAGGCAGAAAGCACAGCCGCGATAATGAAAACAGCGTTCGAAGCTGCCAAAGAGGGCATCGTGGCCGTAGATGAAGAAAATCGCGTGGTTTATATGAATCGGGCGGCAAAAGCCCTGGTCGAGAAAAATGAAGAGGAGTTGGTGGGGAAGACCTTACTCGAAGTGTA
>DAORXN010000005.1:109984-112966 GCA_035358955.1 Syntrophales bacterium
CCCTGGTCGAGAAAAATGAAGAGGAGTTGGTGGGGAAGACCTTACTCGAAGTGTACCACAATGCCTCTTTAAACGATGCGGTGTACAAAGCCCGGGAAAAGAATGAACCCGTAAGCGGCGAGATTACCCTTCAGGCCGAGGGCAAAGAAAAGACCCTCCAGATAGGAATTTCTCCCCCCTTTGAGGTGGCCCCAAAATGGATTACCCTCATCGTGCTTCACGATGTCTCCCAGGTGAAAAGAATGGAAACCATGCGCCAGGATTTCCTGGCCAATGTAACCCACGAGTTGAAGACCCCCCTTACGGCCATAATTGGCTACCTTGATACCCTCGTTAACGTAAGCATGGAGGATGAAAGCAAGAAGAGATTCCTCGAGATACTTTATAAACAGGCCACCAGACTTAGCCGCCTGGTAGACGACCTGATTCTTCTCACCCATCTCGAACAGGGGAGCGCAGATTTGAATTGGGGAGAAATTCCCGTGCAAAATATCTTAGACGAATTGATACCCGTAATCACTCGGCGTTTAGAGGAAAAAGGCCTACGTTTAGAAGTCCATCTTCCTTCTCCTTCGCCCGTAATCTTCGGTGACCCCGATCGAATTTATCAGGCCCTCCTCAATATTCTCGATAACGCCGTGAAATACACGGAAAAAGGGGTCATTACCATTAACGTAGAACCGGAAAAGGAAGGATTCGTGGCAATCGAGGTGAAAGACACGGGGATCGGCATTTCACCCCTTCACCTGCCGCGCCTGGGAGAGCGCTTTTACCGTGTGGACCGTGACCGCTCCAGGCAACTCGGTGGCACCGGCCTGGGGCTCTCCATCGTCAAGCACATCGTGAAAGCCCTGGGCGGCAACATGGATATCGCAAGCACCCCCGGTGAGGGTACCAGCGTCCGCCTGACCTTTAAATCGGCCTCTTGAGTCGCCCTACGATGAAAACGGGTGATGACATTTGCCCGGGGACTAATTTCATATTGAAAAGCCCCTTCATAATGGGATACAATAGTCCCACATCAGGGCGGCGAAAAAAAATTTATGAAGTATTGGTTGGCGGTAGCTATGGTCCTCCTTACATGGGGAAGCGGATGCTCCCAGCAGACGGATAGGCAACCAGCGGTAGCAGGGCAATTCTACCCTGCCGAACCGCAAGAACTCAGAAACCAGCTCCAAGGCCTCTTTCGTCGTGCCGTACCACCCAAAGGGGCAAAAAACGTGCTCGCCGTCATTGTGCCCCACGCCGGTTATGTTTTTTCCGGGGAAGTGGCGGCCTCAGGCTTCAATCAGATCGACCCGGACAAAAAATACGAAAATATCTTTATCATAGGAAGTAGCCACCAGGTTGCTTTCGATGGCGCCGCCGTATACACGAAAGGCGACTTCCTCATGCCAATGGGGAAGGTCAAGGTGAACGTCGACCTGGGCAAGGAACTGGTGAGGAAAAACCCTCTCTTTACCGACCGCCCAGATGCCCATCTGTACGAACACAGCCTCGAAGTAGAGATCCCTTTTCTCCAGTATCGGCTAAAACACGATTTTCAGATTGTCCCCATCGTCATCGGCACCCACGCGCCGGAAACTTGCGCCCGGATTGCCGAGACTTTGAAACCCTATCTAAACGCAAGGAATCTGTTTGTTGTAAGTACCGACCTCTCTCATTACCCCAACTATGAAGATGCGAAAAAAGTGGATCGGTTAACGCTCGATGCCATCGCCTCCAATTCTCCGGAAACGCTCCTTCGCACCCTAAAGGAAAACGACCGGAAAAACATCCCCCGCCTCGCCACCAGTCTCTGCGGGTGGACTTCAGTGCTCACCCTCCTGTACATGACCGCTCGCGACCCCTCCATCACTTACACCATCGTGGATTATAAAAATTCAGGGGACAGCATATACGGCGATCACGTGAGGGTCGTGGGTTACGGGGCGGTTTGCGTCTCCCGAAAGGAAAACCCGGGCGAATTTGCCTTGACGGACAAGGATAAACGGGACCTTCTTACCATAGCCAGGAAAACCATCAAGGCCTTTGTAGAAAGGCAAGAGATGCCGTCCGTGGATGTTAATACCCTTTCGGCCAACCTGAAGACCCCCTGCGGCGCCTTTGTTACCCTGCATAAAAACGGCATGTTAAGGGGATGTATCGGACGCTTTGAGCCCCACGAACCTCTGTACAAGGTTGTACAGCAAATGGCCATCGCCTCTGCAACGGAGGACTTTCGTTTCCCGCCGGTTGAACCATCGGAAGTGGACAAGCTGGAAATAGAGATCTCCGTTCTCACCCCCTTAAGAAAAATCAAATCAATCGATGAAATCGAGCTGGGTAAACACGGCATCTACATCAAAAAGGGGGGCCGGGCGGGCACGTTCCTCCCGCAGGTAGCAACGGAAACCGGCTGGACGAAGGAAGAATTTCTTGGACATTGTGCCCGGGACAAAGCCGGTCTAGGCTGGAATGGCTGGAAGGAGGCAGATATCTACGTTTACGAGGCCCTTGTCTTCAGCGAGAAGGATTTCCCACCCCGCTGATTACGCCTCTGCCCTTGCCGCCGTGGCATTGGGGGCCACGGCCCTGACCACGCAAATTGTTATCTTAAGAGAATGCTTAAGTGTCTTTTACGGAAACGAGCTCGTCATCGGCTTCATCTTGTCCCTTTGGATGGCAATCACTGGGCTGGGAGCCCTGGCCGGTAGAGTAATCGAGCACAGGGAGGATAAATACATCCCCTTGAGCGTGATTTTCATCGGCCTCGGGTTGACGCCTCCCCTTTCGGTCTTTTTTCTGCGCTACTTAAGAAACCTCCTTTTCGAGCCGGGCATCATGCTGGATCTGTGGACAATCTTTGCCTTCTCCTCCCTTTTCCTCTTGCCCTTCTGTTTCTTGGCCGGCTTTACCTTTCCTTTGCTATCCCGTCTCGCCGGTTCTGGCCAGGGCAAAAGCCCCATCGCCCGCATCTATTCATGGGAAGCGTTCGGAAGC
>DAORXN010000005.1:113066-121899 GCA_035358955.1 Syntrophales bacterium
TGGCCAGGGCAAAAGCCCCATCGCCCGCATCTATTCATGGGAAGCGTTCGGAAGCGTCTTAGGGGGAGGCATTTTCAGCCTCGTCTTAGTATTTTCCTTTTCTACCTTCGAAATCCTTTTGGCCCTTACCATCGTGAATTCCTTGGTCGCCCTGATCTTGGCGAAAATGGAAAGACGCCCATACCTCATGGCCATCTCGTTTCTTCTCTCCGTCATAGCCTTCGGGGCCTTCAAAACGGTAGATCTCGATATGATGACGAGAAAATTCCTCTTTCCCCATCAAAGGTTGCTATTCTTCAAGGATACACCATATGGAAACGTGACGGTAACGAGTCGCGATGGGCAGACAAACTTTTACGAAAACGGCCTGCTTCTCTTTTCTTCCCAGGACCCTATAAGCCGAGAGGAAGCCGTTCACTACGCCATGGCCCAACATCCTCATCCCCGATACGTGCTTCTCATTTCCGGAGGATTTGCCGGCCTGATAGGAGAAATCCTGAAATACAGAGACGTGGCCGCAATTGACTATGTAGAATTAAACCCCGCCCTCACCGCCATAGGAAAACTCTATACCCCTGAGCTTAAAGATCGCAGGGTCAACATCATAAACACCGATGCCCGCCTTTTCATAAGGGAGACCCGCAAATCATACGACGTGGTGCTCGTCAACCTGCCGGATCCCCAAACGGCGCAGATAAATAGATTTTACACCGACGAATTCTTCCATGAGTTGAAATCCACACTTAATAGAAAAACCATTGTTTCCCTGAGCCTCACCTCTTCGGCCGACTATTTGAGCAAAGAAGCCCGGGCACTTAAAGGTAGCATCCTCGCTACGTTAAAAAAGAACTTTTCAAATGTGGTCATCATCGCCGGATCGAGAGACTTTTTCCTTGCCTCCGACTCCCCCTTGGCGATGAAGATCGCCCCGTTCATCGAGCAAAAGGGCATCTCCAATACTTATGTCAATGCATACTACATAGACGATGATTTAACTGTCAGACGAAGTGAGTTTATCAGGCAAAGCCTGCTTAAAGAGGGGCGGCTTAACAAGGACTTTGCTCCCATTGCTTATCTGCACAGCTTGCTTCTGTGGTTGAGCGCCTTCGAGCCAGGCCTGTGGATATGGCCCCTGCTTTTAGTCCTCTTTCTTATCTTCGCCATCTTCTTTCGTACCCTTAACCCCATAACTTTTGGTATTTTCACGGGCGGTTTTTCTGCTTCCTCCCTGGAGGTCATTCTCCTCTTTTCCTTCCAGATCATCTACGGCTACGTTTATCAGATGTTGGGAATTATAGTGACGACCTTTATGGCAGGGTTAGGTTTGGGCGCCCTATATAAACCGCGAAGCGGAAAGCCGGTAAGCCGTTTTATCGCTATTCAGTATGGGATGGCCCTTTTATCGCTCCTTTTGCCCCTCTTTCTTGCGACGGGGGAATTTGTCCCTCGTACACATATAGGAACGCACGCATTCTTTGTAAGCATGGCCTTTCTTATCGCCCTCCTGATCGGCGCGGAATTTTCGGTCGCTGCGAACTTAAGTGTCGGTCCCCTCGTTCATCGCGCCTCCCGGCTTTACAGCATAGATCTGATCGGGGCAGCGATGGGGGCCCTGCTCATATCCGCCCTCTGCATACCGATCATGGGTGTCCTCTGGGTGAGTGTACTCATCGCCTTCTTGAATATAATCAGCGCTACCGTAGCGTTTTGGAAGCGAAAGGAATATACTTCCATCCTGACGGAGAAATATGGATAGAGGCTGGACCAAGAGGGAATTTATCAAATACTGTGCCTGGGGCATCTCCGGGGTTTGCCTGGCGCCGTTTCTCGAGACCGTTTCTGTTTTCGCCAATCTGAAGGACAAGGCGCAGGCTCCGGGGCCGAACAAGTGGTCCCGCGAAGCCATGTTCTATGAAAAAACGGCCAACGGCATCAAGTGCCGCAAATGCCCCCACGAATGTTTACTTAAGGAAAATAACCTTGGTCTCTGCCGCAACCGGATGAATTACGGGGGAAAACTCTACACCATCGCCTATGGAAATCCCTGCGCCGTCCACATTGACCCTATCGAAAAAAAACCTTTTTTTCACTTCTTACCTGCCACACGCGCCTTCTCCATCGCTGCCGCCGGCTGCAATCTACGCTGCTTAAATTGCCAGAACTGGCAGATTTCCCAGTACAGCCCCCTGGAGACATACAATTTAGACCTCCCCCCCGGCCAGGTGGTGGAAGAGTGCGAGGCCAGCCGATGTGAATCCATCGCCTATACTTACTCGGAACCCACCACTTTTTACGAATATATGTACGACACCGCCCAAATCGCCCGCAAGAAAGGCATAAAAAATGTAATTAAATCGTCCGGGTACATTAACGAAATACCCCTTAAGTATCTCGCCCAGGTGATCGATGCCGCCAACATCGACCTCAAATGCTTTGATGACGGCATATATAGAAAATTGAGCGGGGTGAAGCTGGAACCTATTCTGAATACCCTGAAGATCTTAAAAAACGAAGGCGTCTGGCTGGAGATCACCAACCTCATTGTACCGGAATGGACGGATAACCTCGATCTGATAAAGCGTATGTGTGAATGGTTGCATGCCAACGGCTTTTCCGATTGTCCCATCCACTTTACTCGTTTCACTCCCATGTACAAACTCACACACCTACCCCTCACGCCCGTCAGCACCTTGGAAAAGGCGAGGGACATAGCTTACTCATCGGGGATAAAATACGCTTACATCGGAAACGTGCCGGGTCATCCCGGGGAAAATACCTACTGCCACCGGTGCCGAAGACTGATCGTTGAGCGTAAGGGATTCAGAATAGTGGCCTTCAACATCTCCCGGGGTAAATGCCGGTACTGTGGAGCCTCCATCCCCGGCGTATTTTCAGGGTAAGCATAACTCTCTACCCTCTTGACAAATTCGCGCCCGTCGTTAAAAAAATAACCATGAACACGGTAAGATTTATCCTGCTCTTAAGTCTGCTCACCGGGCTCCTCCTTGCCATCGGTTACCTTACGGCCCGGGGGAAGGGGGTCCTCATCGCCCTCATAATTTCCGCCCTCATGAACATGGGAAGCTACTGGTATGCGGATAAAATCGTCCTTAGTATGTATCAAGCTAAACCCGTTACACAAGATCAGGCCCCCGAGCTTTACCAGCTGGTGGAAAATCTAGCAAAAAAGGCTCACCTTCCCACACCGCGGATTTACATCGTGCCGTCAAAAACGCCAAATGCCTTTGCCACGGGTCGGGATGAAAATCATGCCGCCGTAGCGGTAACGGAGGGTATCCTTAAGCTCGTGGACCGAGAAGAGTTGGAAGGAGTCCTGGCCCACGAGCTCTCCCATATTAAAAACCGGGATGTTCTCATCAGCACCATGACGGCTACCCTGGCCGGGGCCGTGGTGATGTTGGCGAGATTTGCCGTCTTCTTCGGTTCTGACGATCGAGGCCTCATCCCCACCATCGCCATGGCAATTGTGGCACCCGTCGCAGCCACTGCCATTCAGATGGCCATCTCCCGAACGAGAGAATACGAAGCCGATGCCAGTGCAGCCCGTCTCACGGGAAAGCCAGAAGCCTTAGCTTCGGCTTTGCTGAAACTTGCCCATCTAAGTGAAGTAAAGCCCATGAACGCAAATCCTGCCACGGCTCACATGTTCATCGTGAATCCCCTCTCGGGGGGAGCCATAATGCACCTATTTAGCACCCATCCCCCAATCGAAAAAAGGGTGAAAAAGCTCCTAAGCATGAAGAGGAAAAGTAACTTTTAAAAAATGGGGGAAAAATGGGGTCTGTCCCTATTTTCCGAAATTTTCCTTTCGGGCAACTTCATATAAAACAGCTGGTTTAGCAACATTTATATTTTAAAAGGCGGATACAATGGCTAATCAAAAGATAACTTTCAAAACTGAAAGAGAACTCCAGGAGGCAATATTGCAGGAAAAAGCAAGGGGAACCCCTGATTTGGAAATTGGTCAGAAATATGGGGTTACTTTCAGGTATATTGAAAGGCTAATTACTCGCTCTCAGGGCCTTAATATCAGCTCCTTAAAGGTTTCTAAAAAAATAAAAACACTTCACCCAAAAGACTTTAAAGAACAACAAACTACTGTTTGGAGTTTTAAACAAAGAGGCAATTGGGCAACCCATGGTGGAGAATATAGAGGCAATTGGTCCCCTTATATTCCCAGAAATGTTATTCTAAAATATTCAAAACCAGGAGAACTGGTTTTGGATTATTTCTGTGGTGCAGGAACAACCGCTGTTGAGTGTAAGCTTTTAGGAAGAAGATGCATAGCCCTTGATATTAACGATAAAGCTATTGAATTAGCAAAGAAGAATATAGATTTTAATGTATCCCCACAACAACTTATTATTGACGAAAAAAAAGCTCCTCAAGTTTATGAACCTGAATTATTGGTAGGTGATGCCAGAGATTTATCTTTCCTACAAGATAACTCTATAGATTTAATCTGTGCCCATCCTCCTTATGCAAACATTCTTTATTATACGGATTCTAAAGAAGGTGACTTGTCATTTTTTGATATAGAGGATTTCTTAAAAGAAATGACTAAGGTTGCAAAAGAGAGCTTTAGAGTGCTGAAGCCTGGTAGACAATGTGCTATCTTGATAGGAGATACCCGCAGAAATAAACATGTAATTCCCTTAGGGTTTAAACTCATAAATGTTTATTTAGAGGCTGGATTTAAATTAAAAGAACTTGTTATCAAACGGCAACATAACTGTAAAACTACAGGATTTTGGTATAGCAACAGTATAAAATATAATTTTCTCCTTTTGGCCCATGAATATTTGCCAATTTTTGAAAAACCTAAGTCCCTTGTCCCTTTAAGTGTAACAGAAAGAGAAATAGATTATGGTTTGGTTGTCCCCGCTATAGGGGAGCCAGTACTAAAGAAAAAATTAGATGAATTTGAGACCACAACGGTATGGATCTTCTCAGAGAATGGTTTTGAGGAACGTTTAAATAAAAATGTAATTGATAGATATTCAAATGGGAAAGACTATTCAATTATAACTTTTATTTCTAATTCTAGGAATGAAGTGGATTTTACTGGAAGAAATATACAAGCCAAGGAGTTACTATTTATTAAGTCTCCATTTTTGAATAATACTCCTTCTCGCTCAAATATTGAGTATTATTTAAAACAAACGAAAGAAATTGTAAATCGAAATTTACCTAATATAAGCAAAAGTGGATTCTTGGTAATTCAAACTCAAGATGTAAGAATAGATGGATATATAGAACCTATAGCTAAAAAATTGGTAGATATGTTAACACTAGATAATTTATGGCTTAAGGAAATTATAGTTGTTACCCAAGCGACTCAAAATCCTCATATTGATAAGTTAGAGGAGCACTTGAATATAACACATCAATATTTGCTTGTTTATGAAAAAACAAAGAGGAACAAATATGTCTAATTTCCTCAATTTTCTCGAAAGAGTTGCCCAGCATTGCAGCATAAAGTTCGATGCCGCGATGTTTAGAGGCATAGATGAATACGAATTGACTGCTAATGTGTTGAACGAGATTAACAAATATCTTTACCAGAAAAAAGCAACTTTACCTTCCCAGTATATCTCTGAATTTCACAAATACTGGGAGGAACATCATGAGAGGGTAATGTCTCCAAAAGTAAATCCAAATGGAGAATGCTTGGAAGTAGCAAAAGTACTTGAAAATATTTATGAAAGTAACACCATTAAAGTCCAATTGGATACGCTTGATTTGACAAAAGAAGAAATTGCCAATGTAAGGTTTTTTACCGCAATTCAGGATTTCAATATTGATGTTCACGCAAGAAGCAACCCTTTTGAATTTTATAAAAGGCATCCTGATTGTTTTAATCCAAAGAAAGTAAAGGATAACGATTTATTGGTAGATGAGCTTCTTAATTTTCTTGGCGCACAGTCCCAGCGAGATAAACGTAAGCCGTGGATGATAAATTCTGCAAAATTGCTAGTAGAAAAGTATGGTTCCTCAGCATACAAAATCAATGAGGTTCACAATGGAGATGTAGATGAGATTGTTGAAGCACTAAAAGCCGAGGAACGATATGGATTTTCTACTAAGAAAGCTCACATGTTCCTAAGAGACATGGCCGATTTAGGGGTATGGGAATACAAAAAAAACATAGAGAAATTGGATGTTATGAGCGACAAAAATACTATGAGAGTAGCTTTGAGAACAGGTATCCTCCAATTTCGTATACCTTTACTTGCCAGTTACTTAGATATTTTTTGTTATCAGTACGACATGGTGGACAGACTAAACCGCGTAGCATGGAGAAGGGTATGGGAAGAATGGGGCAAAATTCATAATAATCATAGGCCTCCAACACCAGCATCAATGGATTATCTCATCTTTAGACTCGGCAAGATAGCCTGTCGCCCCAATAAACGCTTTTGCCTACCCGAGAAACAGATAAGTGAGAAGAAATTAGAGAGCCTAATCCCGCAAGATCGTTTGATTTTTGAAGTTAATAGATATTGTATCTTTAGTAATGTTTGCCAGTTAGAGAGAAAAGTATTAAATGCCCCTAATAGCATCTCAATTGAAGGAAGAACAGGATGGAAAAGTGGAAAGACAAATGAAGGCGGTGGAGGTGGAATTTCATCTTGAAGACAAGCTCGCCACATTGCCTAACACAGCATAAAAGGCTCCTCCATATTGGAGGAAAACTGAGAAATAGCCTGATGGAGATGGACAAATGCCCCGACACCGAAACCTGAATCTTAGATTGGATGCTTTACCTGCTCGCCGGGATCGCCTCAATTCTCTGTCTTTGCTCCACCGCAGGGAGATTAACAATTGGCCGGAGCCTGCGCTCGGTTACGATGGGCGAAGGTAGAGGATTGCCGAGGGCGGCAATCCTTTTCAGAACCTCCGGGACAAGTCTGAGAAGAAGCAATACCTGGGAAACACGGGCACGGGAGACCCCAGCTTGCGGGCCAGATCAGCCGTGGAGGAGCAGTCCCCATTTTCCAAAGCCTTCTGCCACTCCTGGGCAAGATAGATGGGGTTACGATATGTCCTTGACGGTTTAGGGGTTTTTGCTTTAGGTTCTTTTATGGTAGCAGGAAACTCAAATACCGCCCGGACGGTTCTATCTTTTAACTTGCCCGGGGAGTTAAATGGGAGTTAAATCATACAGATTGGTGTCTGAGAGTGTATTTCAGATTCACATAAAGAAAGTAACCCTATTTCGAGTGGACGCCCGTATAGGGCTATTTTTATGCTGTCCGGGGCAAGGATGGCCTTATGGAGGACGAGGCTCAAGAGTTCCTTCTGTTTCTTAAGTGGCAGACCTCCTTTCTCCCTTCTGTCTGGCATAGACCATCGTATCCGCAAAGGCGAAGCTCTCGTTAATGGACATCAAAGGCCCGGTTACTTTCGCCATATCCTTCTCACCTCCTCAAAAAAATCATCAAGCCAAACACAGATTGTCTCTCTACTAATAGGTGGGGTTAAGGGTATTGGCAGGAGGCGAGGGGCAAGCAAAATTCTCTTGACCTTTTGGGGCTATATTCATATAATTACAGTAATATGGGTAAGCTGAGAAACCGTGCTATAGAAACCGGGAGTAAAACAAATATGAGGAAGACGACTATAGAACTCACCGAGGAGCAGTATTTCTTCTTGAAAGAGAAGGCTCTGGAGCTTCAAAAGCAGAATCAGAACGCCTCCATTGTATCCATCATCAGGGACCTGATTGAGAAGGATCGGCAGGAATGGAAGAAAGGAAAACAGGAAATTAAGAAGACCTAAACTGTATGAAACATTCTTTGCACAGATTTTGCAAGCAAAGAATAAAGTTTTTCTATAGAGGTGAACGATGAGAACCTTTATTGCCTATGTGGAATGGGATCCCGAAACAAAACTTTATGTCGGTATTGTGCCGGGTATAGTGGGTGCCCACACCCAGGGGGCGACTTTAGATGAGCTTCAGAAAAACCTTAAAGAAGTCCTGGAGTTGTGCCTGGAGGAATACAGGGGGTCAACGGAAGACCTGCCCCGGTTTGTAGGATTGCAGCAGATTGAGGTAACCGTATGACCCGCCTTCCCATCGTAGACTTCAAGACGATGGAGAAGGTGCTACTACATCTGGGTTTTCAGGTAGTGCGGCAGAAGGGGGCGTCATGTCTTTTACCGTCACCCTGATGGAAGGACGACCACCGTTCCGAATCACCCGGGAAGGGACCTTGCCCGTCCATTGGTCAGAGAAATCCTTCGCGAGATTGAAATCACACCGGAAGGATTCGTAGAAGCCCTGGAGAAGTTATGAGAAAGCAATACCGAGGTAACTGAAATGCGCAAACTTTCAGAGCAAGAGATTGAGCGAATCGTAAGCCTTCTCAGGAAAGGCAGGCCTTTGCCAGAGGAATACAAGGCGATCCTCTTTGACACCAGGAAGGAATACGAACTCATCTACGCTGACCAGCAGCGGGAGGTGTGAATTGACCGCACGTAAGAGGAAAATGCAAACCAATCAGAATAAGCGCCCGATCGAATCCTACGAGCATCGGGACAAGCAGCGCGTTAACAACCCGCCGGTGGGTCTCGTGACGCCAGAGACCGACCCCGATGCCGGGCAAAAGAAAAGGACCTACGCCTACGACCTGTATTTATGACCTGAGATGAACTTTGACGCACAGAAGGTGCGGATGGCCAGCTAGGTGCAGATGATCTACATGGACTCGCCGTACGGCATCAAGAAATTAAAAACTTATTGAGGTGTGATGATGGACATCCAAACCCTCGAAACCTGGTTGTGGGACGCCGCCTGTGCCATCCGCGG
>DAORXN010000006.1:0-13038 GCA_035358955.1 Syntrophales bacterium
CATCTCCCATGAATACCTGGGCGGGATAGGCATTGTACCAGAGGAATCCCAGCCCGGCACCGACCAAGGCACCGCAGAAGACGGCCAGTTCCCCCGTCCCCGCCACATAGGGAATTTGGAGGTAACTTGCTATCTTAATATTGCCGGCAAAGTAGGAAAACAAGAGATAGGTGGCAAAACAAATGGTCACCGGCCCGATCGCCAACCCGTCGAGGCCGTCGGTCAAATTTACGGCATTTGCCGCCCCCACGATAATGAACACGGCCAGAATGATATAGGCCCAACCCAAATCCGGGAGGACCGTCTTGAAGAACGGGATGGTGATGTTGGAGGTAAAGCCCGGCTTCAGGTAAAGAATGATGGCCACGAACAGGGCTACGCAAAACTCCAAGAAGAGGCGCCATTTCCCCGAAATACCCCGTGAACTCTGCGTGGCGAGTTTACGATAGTCGTCGGCAAAGCCTATCAGCCCGTAGGAAAGGGTAACAAACAGGGCGAGCCAGATATAGATGACGGTGAGGTTGGCCCAGAGGAGTGTGGAGACTACCACCGAAAAGATAATGATGAGTCCTCCCATCGTGGGGGTTCCCTCTTTGCTGAAATGCGTCTCCGGTCCATCATCCCTTATCGGCTGCCCGATTTTCATCTCCTTCAGCTTCCGTATCAACCAGGGACCGACGAGAAACGAGATGACGAGGGCCGTTACGGCGGCATAGATGGTCCTGAACGTAATGTAACGAAAAACGTTGAAAGAAGAGATATAGATATGCAGAGGATAGAGGAGATGGTAAATCATCCTTCGCCTCCCTTTTTTCGTTCCAAAACATCCACCAGTGCTCTCACCACTTCTTCCATCTTCATGCCCCGGGAGCCCTTTACGAGTATCCAATCTCCGGGCTTAAGAAGACGAGAGATATCTCCCACCACTTCTCTAACCTCACCGAAGAAGGTAATTTTCTCCTCTCCCCACCCCTTCTCCCTTGCCCCCTCGGCGATAAACCTTACCAGGTCACCCTTCAAATAGGCCTTCTCGATGTTTATGCCCGTGAGCAACTCCCCTATAAATCGATGCCTTTCCGGCGCTTCCTCCCCTAACTCTAGCATATCACCCAGGATGACAAAGCCCCTCCCCTCTCCCATCATCTGTTTAAGGGTATTTAACGCCGCCTCGCAAGAGGCAGGATTGGCGTTGTAAACGTCGTTTATGAGGTTCACACCATTTTCGAGAGCAACAATTTCCATTCTTCCCGGTACGGCTCTCATCTCCTCAAGGCCGGCAACTATGTCTTCCATTGTGGCCCCCGCCGCCCAGGCAATAGCCGCCGCGGCCAGGGCATTGGAAACGTTGTGTGCGCCTGGAATGGGAAGCACGACTTCCTGCGAGCGATCCTCCACGACGAGGCGAAAAAAGCTGCCCGTTTTGTCCATTTTTACTTCCTTTTCTAAGGTCACCTTCGCCCCTTTCATCCTGCCATAAGTAACGACTCGACAGGCAAGCTTTTCTCCCATCTCTCTCAGGAAGGGATCGTCCCGATTTATTACCGCCGTCCCATCCGGCCCCAGAAAATTGAAAAGCGCCCCTTTTTCCCGGGCCACACCTTCCAGAGATCCCAAGCCCTCCAGATGGGCAGGTCCTATGTTCGTGATGCAGGCAATGGTAGGACTTACAATCTCGGCCAGACGGGCAATTTCGCCGGGCTGGTTCGTACCCAACTCGAGCACGAGCACATCCTGCCCATCCGCGAGCCCGAACAAGGTGAGGGGGACGCCGATCAGATTGTTTAAGTTACCCTCCGTTTTATGCACCTGCTTCCTTCTTTCGAGGATGGAAACCACCATTTCCTTCGTCGTCGTCTTCCCCGAACTACCCGTAATGGCAATTACAGGTCCTCCAAAACGCCCTCTTACAGCGTGCGCCAGATCACCCAGGGCCTTCGTAGTATCAGATACGAGGATGACGGCTGCCTCATGCTGGATGCCCGACAATTCCTTCTGAACAATTACACCTCTTGCCCCTCTCATCAGCGCTTCCGGGACGAAATCATGCCCGTCGAGCCTTTTCCCCAAAATGGCCACAAACAACTCTCCCCCTTCGACCCGGCGGGAGTCGATGGTGATCCCCGTAAACGTCGAATCGGGGCGACCGCTTATCAAAGTACCCCCCGTCGTGTCCAGCACTTCTTTGACGGTGAATGTTGCCCCCATTATCCACCACCCGGACCGTACTTTTCCCTTAGATATTCCCTCGCCACCACCCGATCGTCGAACCAGACTTTCTTTTGCCCGATAATCTGGTAATCTTCATGTCCCTTACCGGCAATAAGGACGATGTCACCTTCCTTCGCCATCTCTATCGCTTTCTTTATCGCCCATCTACGGTCGGGAATCACCGTATAGGCTCTCGCTTTATTATCCAGCATCCCCGGCTCTACCCGTTCCATCAAGTCGCCCGATATGCCCGTTTCTATCTCGCGGATGATTGCTACGGGGTCCTCGGTTCGAGGGTTATCCGAGGTGACGATGACGAGGTCACTCCCTTCGGCCGCGACTTTTCCCATCTTCGGCCTTTTCCCCCGATCCCGATCCCCGCCGCACCCGAAAACGGTTATCAACCGCCTCCTCTTGAACGGCAGGAGGGCAGCGATTACCTTTTGCAGGGCATCGTCCGTGTGTGCATAATCGACGAAAACGTATGGTTCGTGAGCCTCGCTTACCCGCTCCAGTCTCCCCGGAATTCTATCCACCCGGCCGATTCCTTCCACAATCTGCCTTGGGGGGATATCAAGGGCAACCGCTGCTGCCACCGCCGCAAGCACATTGTAAAGATTGAACATGCCCAAAAGGGGAGAGAAGATGGACAAGGTCACGCCGGGGGCGAAGATCTCGGCCCGCGTCCCCTGAAGGGAAAGGCTATATTCCTCAACCTGAACCTGGTCCGAGCCTTTCAGACCGAAAGTCCAGCCTTTAACGGGCGCTTCCTCAGCGAGTTTTCTGCCCCACGGGTCGTCTCCGTTTACCACCATGCTTATTTCCCTACCTTTTCTCGAGCGCGGCAGGAGATCAACAAACAACCTTTTCTTCGCGGCGAAATAATCATCCATGTCCCGATGAAAATCAAGGTGGTCCCGGGAAAGATTCGTGAAGATGCCCAAATCGAAATCACATTCATCCACCCTCTTCAAGGCCAGGGCATGGGATGACACCTCCGCCACGCAATGGGTTACTCCCGAAAGGACCATTTCATGGAGTATGCGGTGCATGTCAAGAGATTCGGGCGTCGTATTGGGAGCGGGAAAGGTGTGGCCGCCATACCGATAGTTAACCGTACCGAGGATGCCCGTCTTGAATCCCGCCTGACGGAATATGGATTCCATAAGATACGAAACCGTCGTCTTTCCGTTGGTCCCCGTCACTCCCACGAGGCACAGGCGAGACGCCGGGTCCCCGTAAAAAATCCTTCCTAATTTACCCATTACCTCTCTCGTGTTTGCCACCTGAAGGACGGTGATATGGGCGGGAACCTCTATTTGTCTTTCACAAAGGACGAACCTCGCCCCCCGATTTATAGCGTCCGGGATGAAATCATGACCATCCTGGGCGGTTCCCGAAACGGCACAAAACAGGCTGCCCGGAGTACATTTTCTGGAATCGTACGTGATGGAAGAGACCTCGCCCTTTACATCGCCCCGGATAGAAAGAACGGGCATATGAGAGACAAGTTCCTCGATCTTCACCTTTTCCTCACTGCTCCATGCTAAAGAAAACCGTACACGTCTTCTTACCGTTTAAAACCATGCCCGGGGAGGGGTCCTGATGGGTCGCCCAGCCCGTCCCTATCACCTTTACTTCGATGCCCCTCGATTTTCCCAAGAGGAGGGCCTCTCGGATGGTCAATCCGCGAAAGTCCGGCATCTTGTCCTCGACCACCGACGCCGAAGGTTTCTCATACAGAAGGGGCACGGACTGGGATGGCACCTGGGCCGACGCTAACTTCACGAGTTCCTTCCCTTCTACCTGGGGGAACACATCGGGATTTATATCCGTCTTGAAGCACGTAAGGATCTGTTCCCCAATGGCCTTGAAGACCGGTGCCGAGGCTACGCCTCCCCATTTGTCCCGCTTCGGCTCATCCAAGACAACCAACATGGCCACCCGCGGACTTTCCGCCGGGAAGAAACCCATGAACGCCGTCCGCACCCTTTCTGAAGAGTATACGTGGCGGGAGAAATCGAACTTTTGCGCCGTGCCCGTCTTACCCGCCACATCGACTTTCTCGATTCTCGCCTTCTTGCCCGTTCCGTCGTCAGAAGAAACAACTTCTGTGAGAATTTCGGCAATTCTCTTCGCCGTATGCTGCGATATTACCCTCCTTACAACCTGGGGTTTGTTTTCCACAACGACCTGCCCGTTTTTGTCGATCACTTCCTTGACCAGGAAGGGTTTCATCAACTTGCCGCCGTTGGCAATGGCACTCAAAGCCGTTATAAGTTGTATCCCCGTGATGGAGATGCCCTGACCGAAGGCAATCGTGGCCAGGTCCACCTTCGACCAGCGTTGGTAGGGTCGCAAGAGACCGGACACCTCGCCGGGTAAGTCTATACCTGTCTTCTCCCCAAAGCCGAATTTCCTTATGTAATTGTAAAACCTTTCCTTGCCCAACCGTTCCGCAATCTTCGCGGACCCTATATTGCTCGAATATTTAAGCACCTCACGAACGGTGAGATACCCGTACCGTTTTCGCTGGGCTTCCCTAATTATCCGATCCGCCACGGCGTAATTCCCGTACTCGCAGAAGACCTTATCTTTTTCGCTTACCACCTTTTCCTCGATGGCCGCCGATACGAGAAAGGGCTTAAAAGTCGAGCCTGGATCATAGCAATCAGATATCACCTTGTTTTTTATGAAGGGCAGGTCCGACTTCGTGATGTTGTTGGGATCAAAGCCAGGTTCGTTTGCCATGGCCAGGATTTCCCCTGTGTTCGGATCCATGACGATTATGTATCCGCCTTTTGCCCCCTTTTCGCGCACCACGCTTTTGAGCTTAGTTTCCACGAGAAATTGCAATTTGCTATCTATGGTTGTCACGAGGCTCGCCCCTCTCTTGGCCGCTTGCGTGTCACTTTCCCTTTGAGGATACAGGCGCTTTCCCTTGGCATCCCTTGCCCACACCAGCTTTTCCGGTTCGCCGCGGATATATTTATCGTACTGGCGTTCCAGTCCCTCCAGGCCGACGGAATCGATGCCCACCACCCCCAATACATGGGCTGCCAATTCCCCATTGGGATAAAACCTCTTGGGCTCTTTGATCAGAAAAACCCCTTCAAAATTGAGTGCCTCGATTTTTGAAGCCTGTTCCGACGATATTTTTCTGGCAATCCAGCAAAAATTCCGTGTCGAAGACAACTTTTGTCTGATTCCGTCCGGACGGACCTTCAAAATTTCTGCCAGCTTCTCGGCTACCATCTTCTTGTCCGCTACTTTCATGGGATCGGCGCAGACCGAATCGGCGAGAATACTTACCGCCATCTTTTCGCCGTTGCGGTCGGAGATGATACCCCTCTCCGGTTGAATGGTAAGGGTCTTTATATGTTGCTGGGTGGCAATCTTCTTGAGAACCTCCCCTGACAGTATCTGCAACTGAAAGGCACGACTGATAAGGGCCACGAAGACCACAAAGAAAATTATCATCACGGTGGCGATGCGCAACCGGAGCCATTTTCTCCCTTCTCTCATGGCCCTCCCCCTAAAATCTACGGCTTAATCACTACCACCTGGTCCCGTTCAGGGTAACACATCTCCAACTTATTCCGAGCAATCAGCTCAATTCTCTGGGGCGACTTAAGAGCCGCTATTTCGCTTTTAAGCTTCTTTTGCTCCTCCAAAAGGTACTCCCGGCGACTTATCTCTTCGGCGAGTTGGTACTCGAGTTTCGTCATGTTCACGTGAGACCAAACGTAGATGAGCCCCACCGCCAAAAGTAAAAAGGTGCATGTAATCAAAGATGAGAAGTTCACCCCTGACGAGGACTCTTCCTTTGTTAGCTTTTGTTGTTCCCATACCTCGGTGGTAGCCATTTCAAATCCTCTCCAATGCCCTCAATTTGGCACTTCTTGCCCTGGGGTTTACGTCCATCTCGTAAGCTGAAGGCTTGACGGCCTTTTTCGTGACGAGCTTGAACTTACTCTCACCTCCGCAAACACAAATCGTTATTTCCGGCGGACAGGTGCACGATCGTGCCGCCTCACGAAACGCCTCCTTTACGATCCTGTCTTCGAGTGAATGAAAGGTTATCACCACGAGGCGGCCACCCTCTTTTAGACTGCTTAGGGCACCTGCTAAAGCCTCCCTTAAACAATCCAATTCCCTGTTTACGAAGATTCTTAGGGCCATGAAGGTACGGGTGGCAGGGTGAATCTTCGTTTTTTCCTTCGATGAGGGAACGGCACCGACGATAATCTCGGCAAGTTCTCCTGTGGTGGCTATGGGGGCTTGTTTTCGCCGCTCCACAATGGCCCGGGCAATTCTCGTTGCCCAGCGCTCTTCCCCATACTCTTTGATGATGTCTGCAAGGTCCTGTTCGGGAAACGTATTGATCACCGCATGGGCATCTAAGCGCTGGCGCCTGTCCATCCTCATATCGAGCGGGCCATCCAATTGAAAAGAAAAGCCCCGCTCCGGAGATAAAAGCTGATCACCGGAGGCCCCCAGATCGAGTAAAATGCCGTCCACGAGACTTATGTCTCTTTGGGCGAGGATATGCTTGATGCGGGAAAAGTTATCCGGTACAAAGATAATCTGGGGCGAAAAATCGCTCAAATAACGCCTGGCCCGCTCAATCGCCTCCTCGTCGCGATCGATACAAATAAGAAGCCCTTGCGGACCGATCGCTCTTAGAATGGCCTTCGCATGGCCCCCTCCTCCGACCGTGCCATCCACGTAAACCCCACCTGGTCGGCATTTCAAATAGGTGATGGCCTCGGAGAGCATAACGGGGATATGAGAGGGCTCCATTTTCATTTCTAAATCCCCAGGTCTGCAATATAATCGCTGTACTGATCGAGATTCTCCTCCGTCTTTTTCATGTCTGCCTCGAATCTCTCCCGGTTCCAGATTTCTATCACCCGGTTCATCCCGGCGATCACGATGTCCTTTTCCAATCCCGCATATTCCCTTAGATTGGGCGGGACGAGAATGCGCCCTTGACTATCTATGACACAATCAACGGCACCGGACATGAAGAAACGCTGAAATGCCCTTACCTCTTTTCTTAACAGGGATTGATGAGAAATCTTTTCCTCGAGTATCAGCCATTCATCATAGGGAAAGACGAGCAGATAACCGTCCCAGTTGGTTATTACGAGGCGGTTGTCGTACTTCTCCGCAAACACTTCCCGGAGCCGGGAGGGCAAAATGATTCTGCCTTTCTCGTCAATCGTATGGTAAAACTGTCCCCGGAATCCGGACACCAGATTTCCCTCCACTTTGCTCCACTTTACTCCACCGGAGCCAATATAGAGGGAGCTTTTGGCTTTGTCAAGAAAATATTTTAAAAATTTTTGTTCTTTTCTAAATTAGTTGCTGGGGGCGAAGGGGTGTTTTAAAAACGTGCCGTTTAAGGAATGATAAGCCTGGCAATTAAGAATCTCTTTAATTCGGGGATGAGCATCTTTCCACCTCGGCCCATCTCTTACCATGCTATTTTTAAGGTAAGTGAGCTCCTTAGGCGACTTGCCTTTCGAGCGGGGCGCAACTTGAGGAAGCGGGCGACCTATGACGCCACCGGCTGCCCGATTTCCCTATTAGACGAGGCCGTGTAAATAGGGGCAGGTATTTACGAGAAATCCCCACGCCGGAAAGCAGCTTAATTGCGCAAATAGGATCGATGAGCCCATGGGGCATGAGCTTTACCGTCCGGAGGCTACTTACTCTACTCCCTTTCCTTTTTGGCCCGGTAACGCAAAACGGCCTGGCTGTGTTCGGCGAAATTTGAGGAAAAGACATGGGAACCATCGTTGTTGGAGACAAAATATAGGTAATCCACTTTGGCTGGATAAAGGGCGGCCTTAATGGAGTCTATATCGGGGTTGGCGATAGGTCCTGGAGGTAGCCCGGCGACCACATAGGTATTGTACGGATGGCTGAGCTTCAAATGACTTCTCTTGATCGGGCCTTTTAAGAACGGCACGTTGTAAACTGCGGTGGGATCACATTGCAATTTCATCCCCCTTCTTAGGCGATTATGGAAAACGGCCGAGATGAGAGGCTTTTCTTCCTTGAGCCCGGTCTCTTTCCCGATGAGGGAGGCCAAGGTTACGACTTCTCCTATCGTCATATCCATCTCGATAGCCCTTTTCTGCAGCTCGGGGGTGAACTTCCGCCAGAATTGCTCTACCATCAGGCGGATGATTTCCCGCTCGCCCATTGTCCGATCGAGCCTATAAGTTTCCGGATAAAGGTAGCCTTCCGCGCTGTCACCGTCTATATGGAGGGCCATAAGCAGCGCCTTATCATGGGCTGCCTTTATAAACTCCTCCTTCTTAACCAGCCTCAATCCCGCCAGCTCATCGGCTATTTCCCTTAAGGTGGTATCCTCTCTCACGGTCACCATATAGAATTTTATGTTGCCCTTGACGAGCTTGTCGATAATGTCCACCGGTGACATGCTGCCGGTAAATTCGTATTCACCGGCCCGGATGATCCTCGCCGACCCCTTGACCAAAGAAAGCAGATAGAAAAATGGTTTGTTCCCTACGAGCCCTTTTTCGTCGAGAATTTCCACAATCCTGATAAAACCAGTTCCTTTGGGTATCTCCACCGTCACGGTCACATCCGGTTTGCCTACGGGTCGGTACGCAAACCAGACAAACATAATAGCCATGACGACGAAGGCCACGCCTCCAGAAAGTAGGAGAATCCTTCTTAGTTTCCTTCTTCTACGAAACATAACTCAATCTTTACGGTTTATGCTATCCAGATAACGCTGTAGAATGATGGCAGCTGCTATGCGATCGACTTCCTCTTTCTTGGCTTTATTCCGACGGGGTCGTAACGCCATAACTTCTTTTGCTTCCTCCGAGGAGAGCACCTCGTCCACATATTCAACGGGAATCCCGATTTTTTCTTCCAACGTGGCGGCAAATCTCCGCACCCGATCACATTGAGGCCCCTCGTTTCCATTCAAACTCACGGGCAAACCTAAAATTATCTTCCCTATCCCTTCCCTCTCCACGATATCTTTTATAAATTCGAGATCCCTCCCGACACCCTTTCTGGACAAAGTACAAAGGCCCCGGGCAAAGAATCCCAATTCATCGCTTACGGCCAAACCCATTCTCTTTTCGCCAAAATCTATGCCTAAAAACTTCATATTTACCTTCAAAGGCCCGCTTCTTATATTCATCATCTCATTGATTTGCAATATTTTTCTTTCCCCTTGACTTTTTGGAGGCGAAAAATATAATTCCCAGCCGTGCCGGAGTGGTGAAACTGGTAGACGCAGGGGACTCAAAATCCCCCGGGCCTTGCGCCCATCTCGGTTCGATTCCGAGCTCCGGCACCATTTTTTCATCGAACTCCTTAAACCCTCAAGCCTGCCCCTTTGAATCCAAGCAAATAATACTTGACCCGAAGAAAGTTTAGATGGCATATATTTTCGCGCGGGAAAGCAAATTTACATACTTTGACGATAAGCGGACAATAAGGCTTTCAAAGGGGTGAAAGTGTATGAAACGAAAACCGAGAAGAGCGGTTCTGATCTTTCTTTTGTTCTTTTTCGCTTGCCCAGGAATCCTCTACGGGGGAGATAAGGTCCGTGCCCAGGGAATGGCAACCATTTACCACGGGGCGATAGATGTGGCAAGGGACAAGGCCATCGAAAATGCCCTTCGCAACGCCGTCGAAGAGAAAGCCGGTGTCCTCATAAAGAGCTACACGGAAGTGGAAAATTTTTCCGTTACGATGGATCAGATCCTTTCGGAATCCAAGGGATTCGTCAACCATTACCACGTTATTTCCGAGGGCAAGGAAAATAACACTTACAAGGTATTGATCGAAGCGGAAATTGGTGAGGGACGTCTGAAGGAGAAAATAGATGCCATCGCCCTCGTCCTGGCCCGCAAATCGAAGCCCCGACTCATGATCATGATAAGTGGAGAAGAGCAGAAAATTGCCCCGGCAGAAGCTGCCATGATAAAATACTTCATGTCCCAGGGTTTCAAGGTAGTCGATCCTCGAACCATAAAAAAGGCCACCTGGAAGAACATCGATGAAAACCCCGAGACCCTGGCCAAAATGGCCCGGGAATACGGAGCGGAAGTAGTTATTTTAGGCAACCTAAATGTCGCAAACAGGCCGTTTAAAATGGGGGATATTGAAATCGTCTCTTCGGAAGTTACCCTTTCCGGTAAGGCCATAAGCGGAGATACGGGAGAAGTTATAACGGCGGGTTCTAAATCCCAAAAAGGGGAATGGAAAAAAACGACGGAAAACGTTGCCAAAGACCTGGCCAAACTCTTAAGCGAGAACATATTAGAGCAGTGGTCCCATGAGCTCACCAACGTGCAAACGGTAAAGCTCATCATTTCTGGCGTTAACACATACAGCGACCTTACGGCCATAAAAGAGCTCCTCTCTTCACGAGTAAAAGGGGTAAAGCAAATACACCAGCGTTCTTACACGCAAGGACGCTTAGAGCTCGATTTGGAAGTGAGGGGAAACACGCAAGGTGTGGCAGACGATTTAGAGGCCATAACGCATAACGGTCGGAAAATGGCGGTAAAAGAAATAACGGCCAATAGAATAGAAGCATTATTAAAATGAGGAGGCAAAATGAACAGGTCGAGGATGGCAAAACTTTGGTATGTAATTTTCGCCCTGGTTTTTTTGGCGGGATGTGCCGTAAGCGAGAGTTACAAAACGGGGCTCGAATTAACCAAAGATAATAGATGGGAGGACGCCATCGCCTGGTTTGAAAGGGCGATGAAAGAGGAACCGGGCAACCAGGAATACATTGCGGCCTGGCAAAAGGCAAAACAAGAAGCCGCGAAAAGGAGATACGAACAGGCCAAATCGCAGCTTGCTTCTTCATCGGAAACCGTACCCGACTTGGAAAGGGTAGCGAAGGAGGCAGAGGCGGCCTTGAAGCTCGACCCCGCCAATACCGAAATAAAAACCTTTTATGACAGCCTTACCACCAAAATAGCCCGCATGAAGGAAACCGTTAAATCATTATACAACCAGGCCGACCAAGACATGCAAAAAGAAGACTGGGTCTCCGCCTTTTCCAAGCTGAAGCAGGTGCATAAGATGTATCCCAACTTTGAGGATACAGGGTCCAAGCTGGCCAAAATAGAGCAGGACGGGGCAAAACTTTTCTACCAGCAAGGGGTTTCCCTCGGAAAACAGGAAGATTGGAAAATGGCCGCCGAAGCATTCAAAAGGGCCATGGAGCTAAACCCCAATTATTTTGACGTAAGCAAACAATACGAGCTAGCCAAGTCCAGAGATAATGCCCTCTATTACATATCGGCGGGGGACAACGCCTTCAAGGCCGGAAACCTGGACCGGGCCATTTTCATGTATGAAAAGGCCTTGGAGTATCAATCGGATGATCAAAATCTCGTAAAGAAAATCGGAGAATTGAAGCTGAAGGCGGGAAAAGCCTACTTCGAAGAAGCCGTTAAATTGGTCGAAAACGGCAAGTATTATTTGGCGTTGAAAAGGATAGATAAAGTCAAATCATACACACCGGAGCTTCAAGGGGATCAATCGTATAAGGACTTCGTGAAGAAATTTGCGGCCAAGCTCATCGAACGGGGGGATAAGTATTTTGAAAGAGAACTCTGGGGCAACGCCCTCATCTGGTACCAGTACGCCG
Source organism: Syntrophales bacterium (assembly GCA_035358955.1). Classification (GTDB taxonomy): domain Bacteria; phylum Desulfobacterota; class Syntrophia; order Syntrophales; family UBA8958; genus JAOAFE01. The sequence goes on from DAORXN010000006.1 coordinate 11,876, forward strand.
AATCCATAAACCCCACTCAGCCGGAGCTGTTCCAGAAACTACTCGATGTTAAAGACAACATAAACAAGAGAATAAAAAAGTCCATCGCGGTCTTTGATTTCGGCAGCCCTTCGAATAACAAGGATGCGGGAAAAATTGCCGCCAACAAACTCATCTCTTACCTGCATAAGAACGCAAGCGGCGATATCCGCATCATTGAAAGGGAAAATCTACAGTCCATCTTGAGAGAAATGCAGCTCGGACAGACGGGCATTGTGGATGTCAAGTCGGCCCAAGCCTTAGGCAAGGTAAGGGGTATTGACACCTTCATCATGGGGGATGTCCTTTCCTACACGGCTAAAACGACCGACAACCCCAGTACCGGTCAGGTCAAGGTGTTGGTGGACGAGGAAGAGGAACCCAACCCGGAATACCAATTCTGGCTCTTAAGGCATCCCAAACCATCGGAAGAAGACTTGAAAAATGCCCCTCCCCGCACGAAGAAGAGAAGGAACTATCAATTTATTTCCTATCGACACGGAACGGCCAAAATAAGCGCCCTCATTGAAATATCCTACAAGTTAGTCGATACGTCCACGGGGGAGAACATATTTAGCAACACCATCGCCGGCCGCCTCGTCAAGGAGGATAAGTATCAGGATGCTGTTCCGGCGGCAGGCATCCCCCACGACCCCCTGGAACTGCCGACAGAACTCGAGGTCCTCGACGAGCTTACAAATCAAAAGATTTCCGAGATGGGACAGAGTGTGCTCAAGCAATTCCAGAGCCTGGAAGTAGAGTATTTCAATCAGGGAGAAATGCAGCGGCTCAAGAGGAGAAACAATGAGCTGGCCATTGAAAGGTATATCGATGCCGTATTCGATGAGAAGCTTAAAGGCATCTCCACCGCCATTACCGCCAAATCCTGGGAGATAATTGATAAGTTGATTCAAAACCATTGATGGCTAAACGGCCCAAAACCCCTCTCGGGAGGTGCAAAGTGAAGGCAAAAAGACGCTTGATATCCGTGGTGTTCATGGCAGCGGCGCTCGTTATAAGCGGGGCTTCTTTCCTCGAAGCATCTCCCAAGACGAAAATTTCCGTTTTCAACTTTAACGCAACCAATCTGGAGGCCACGGGTTACAACACGACGGTAACCAACATGCTGCTCAATGCCCTGGGCA
>DAORXN010000006.1:13138-87683 GCA_035358955.1 Syntrophales bacterium
GAGGCCACGGGTTACAACACGACGGTAACCAACATGCTGCTCAATGCCCTGGGCAATGACCCGGCGTTCGATGTCCTCGACCGGAAGGAATTAGAATCGTTTTTAAACTTGAACGATCTGCAACAGAGCGACAATGTAGATAACGCCATATTCATCGGCTCCCGCCTCGGGTTAAATGCCATCGTGATAGGGAGCGTGGAAAAGAGGGGACCCGTAATCATCGTGCATTGTAAGGTGGTGAGTGTAGACAAAAAACGGATCATTTTCTCCACCCAGGCGAGGTCCCTGGGGGATGCCGGACTGGCGGAAGAAATAAGAAAGCTCTACACCATGGTCACATCCGCGATTGCCCGGGAGATGGCGAAGGGGGAAGACAAACTGGAAATTCCCGCCCCCGTCAATGTGCACAAACGATCCGGCAACAAGAGCATCTACCTCTCGTGGGAAGATGCCCCAGGGACGAAAGCGGTGGAATACGAAATATACAGAAGTACGAGCGCAAACGGTCCCTTCACCAAAATAGCAGAAGTGAAAGTTCAGGAATACCTCGATCAGAACCTCGAAAGAAACACAACTTACTACTATAAAATAAGAGCGGTGAACAATCGCGGGCTCAGGAGCGGTTTCTCCCAGACGATCTCCGGGGAGACCGCCCTTACCCCGAATCCCCCCATTATCTTGAAAGCAGAAGGCCACGTAAAGAGCATCCAACTCACCTGGACGCCAAACCCAACGGCCAGTGAAGATCCCCTGAAGCTCGTGGGCTACAAGGTGTATCGCTCCAAAACAGAAAAAGGGCCCTATCGAGAAATCGCCAATATATTGGGAACGGACATAGGAGGGGGCTCATCACAGATCTTGGACAAGCTGTTTAAGGTGTCATACACCGACAAGGGCCTCGCCGACGGCGAGGATTACTTTTACAAGGTCACCGCTTACAATGAGAAAAACCTCGAAAGCGAGTTTTCGACACCCGTTAAGGGTTCCACCCTTCCCATCGTTTCGAACGTAAAAATCAAGGGCGATATGATCAGGGAAATCCATCTAGTTTGGGAAGCCATTTCTTCACCTTTTATCAAGGGTTACTACGTATACAGAAGCACCACCCCCGAGGGGGGCTACATGAAAATAAAGAAAATCCCCACCCTGGGCATGGAAGGCGAAAAAATAATCAAACTGGTAGACCAGGAAGGCCTCGCCGATAAGACCCGCTACTATTACCGTATTACGGCATTCGAAGATGATGACCTGGAGACGTCTCCTTCGCCTCCCGTCTTTGCCGAAACGAAGGGTAAGCCTCCCGTCCCCACCGGGCTCAAAGCCAAAAGTGGGATGGTAAAGATGGTCGAAATTACCTGGGAACCATCTTCGGATCCGGACGTGAAAGGTTACAATTTGTACTGGTCATTACAGAAAGTAGGTAAATACGAGCTCTTGAAGCGCATTCCAAGTAGAACAGAAACGAGCTTTACCCACGGAGGCGGATTCAACAAGCTTCAGGACAACACCACTTATTACTATTTCATTACCTCGTTTAACAAGGTGGAGGTAGAAAGCGATCAGTCGGAAGCCGTTTCGGCCACCACCAAACCACGGCCTTCTGTCCCCAAGGGTCTTAAAGGAGAACCCCATAAAGTAAAATCCGTTCCCCTCACCTGGGATCCGAATCCCGAACCGGATATTGAAAAATATCACATCTTCCGGGCCGAGGCCGGGGAAAAGGACTTCACCCGCATTGCGTCCGTAAAGGGAAAAACGAGTTACACGGATATGGGGCTGAAAGACGGGGTAGAATACAGTTACCGCCTCCAGGCGGAGGACAAGGATGAACTTGTAAGCGACTTTTCGGAGGCCATAACGGTCAAGACCAAACCCAAGCCTCGCAAACCGATTAATTTAGAAGGGAGCGTGAAGGAAGGAAAAGCCACGCTAAACTGGGCGCCATCTCCGGAGAAAGACATTTCCCACTATGTCGTTTATGAAAAAAAGTTTTTCGGCCACGCCAAGATAACCGAACTTACGGCCCCCCAGTTTTCGGAACCTGCCCCGCCCAAAGGAAAGAGCAAAACTTACGTCATCACCGTCGTCGATAAAGATGGCCTCGAAAGCGAACCCAGTGAAGAAATTACGGTGACTGCAAGGTAAGGAGGTAAGAAGCCATGGGCAAGTTGAGAAAAATTTTTATCCTCATCGCCGTCGGTTCCATCCTAATAGCCTCGGGGGCATTAGCGCTCGACATAGGGAGATACCAAGTGGTAGCGGGGAACGAAGACAAGGCCTACCTCGTGGACACGTCAACCGGCGCCGTCTGGGTCCTCACCCACCGGACCCTCCCCACGGGAAGAGAGCCCATTGCCATCCCCTATAAGTTCATAAAAATATCGCCCAAGCAACAAAACGAATTTCTGATGGAAAAGATCCAGGAGCCCGGCGCAGTCGAAGCGGATAAGTAAAGGTGGATCGTTGACATCACCTGAAAAAGGTTATAAGTGTACCTCACATTTTGTGAGGTGACTCCTGGGCAGACGAACGATTGTCATTATCGCTACCGGCGGCGGGGTGGGCTTCAGCCCCATTGCCCCGGGGACGGCAGGGACGGTGATTGCCATCCCTATCTACCTTGCTTTTTCCATCTTCGGCAGCTACCTCTATCTGATCACCGTTCTTGCCTTAACGGCGCTCGCCTGTCACGTATCCCGTGAGGGAGAAACAATCTTCGGCCGACAGGATCCACCCCAGGTGGTAATAGACGAAATCGTGGGTTTTCTATGGACCATGGCGCTTTTGCCTCTCACCATCGGCAATATCTTAGGGGGATTTATACTCTTTCGCCTTTTCGACATTATCAAACCCTTTCCCATTCGCCACGTGGAAAGAAACCTTAAAGGGGGGCTCGCCATTGTCATGGACGATGTGGTCGCCGCCGTTTACGCCCGAATTGCGTTAGAATTGATAAGGAGGTTCATTTTTTAGTCGCCATGAAGATCGGCGTCCTCACCATCGGAAACGAACTCATAAGCGGTCGCATTGCGGATACCAACACGTCCACCATCGCCCGTCTCACCTGGCAGATGAACTGGCCCCTGGTTGTATCTCTCTGCGTGGGAGACGATGACGATATGATCTCTCGCGCCCTTTCATTTGCCCTCTCTCATGCCCAGGCCGTCGTTGTTACCGGTGGTCTGGGCCCGACTTCGGACGATATAACCACCGCCGCTATCGCCAAGGCCTTGAACCTTTCCCTCTACACCGACGAAGAGGTATTGGGGGGATTGCGTGACCTGTTTCAGAAGTACAACCTTACCTGGACGGAAAACAACGCCAAGCAAGCCGTCTTTCCCGTGGGCGCGGAAATTCTGCCCAACCCCATCGGCACCGCCCCCGGTTTTGCCCTTCGCTACCAAGACCGCCATATCTTTGTCATCCCCGGTGTTCCGCGGGAGGCAGAAAGGATGATGAGAGATCAGGTGATCCCTCGCCTGCTAACGTACACGGGCGAGGAAAAGGCCTTCCCCTGGTCGAGAACCTTAAAGACCTTCGGCCTCTCCGAAGCAGCCGTTGACGAGGCCTTAAAAGACATAGATTTCCGTTCCATGGGAATAAGTATCGGCTTTTATCCCCACTTCCCGGAGAACCATATCGTCATCTCCACGGTAGGAGAAAAAGACGAGGCGAAAGAGAGGCTGGCCCAGGGAGAAAGAGAAATCACAGCCCGTTTAGGGCGTTACATCTTCGCCTACGATGGGGAAACCTTAGAGGGGAACATAGGTGCCCTCTTAAGAAAGCTTGGGCTGACCATAGCCGTGGCCGAGTCTTGTACGGGGGGCCTCATTACAGATCGTTTGACAGACATCCCGGGCAGTTCCGATTACGTGGAGAGGGGTTTTGTCACGTACAGCAATAGGGCCAAGACGGAATTATTAGGTGTCTCCCCCGAGACGATCAAACGTTTCGGGGCCGTAAGCGAAGAGACCGCCCGGGAGATGGCGCAAGGGGCGAGAAATAAGGCCCAAACCCATTTAGGCTTGGCCGTCACCGGCATCGCAGGACCAACTGGAGGCTCGGAAGAAAAACCGGTAGGAACGGTTTTCATCGCCATTTCAGATGATAAGGGCACTTCTTGCCGTCGACACCAGTTCCGCTGGGAGAGAAGGCGAAATAAAATCATCACGGCTACAACCGCCCTTTTTACCCTGTTAAACCACTTGAAGAACCGCCATGAAGACTGATGGAGAGAAGAAAATAAGGGCCTTTCTGGCCATTGATCCGCCTGAACACCTACGAAGCCGCTTAGAGGCGGCACAAAAAACCTTAAAAAGGGAACTCGACGGTGCCATCCGTTGGGTGTCTGGCCGTAGCATCCACCTGACCCTCAAATTCTTTGGAAACATTGAAAAGAGGGAAATAGATACGATTTCACAAGCTTTGAGCGGGGAAATTAAAAGTGTGGCGCCCTTGAATCTGACGATTAAGTCTATAGGTGTTTTCCCCCATCTAAGAAGGCCACGGGTACTCTGGTTAGGCACGGGAGGAGACGCAGAAAGACTTGCTCAGCTTGCCCTGAACGTGGGAAAAACCCTGGAGCGGTCCGGCTTCCCCCGGGAGGAAAGACCTTTTGCACCCCATTGGACGCTTGCGAGGATAAACGAGCTATCGGATATGTCACAATTAAGCCGCCTTCTCGATAAATACCGGGATAGCATATGGGGTGAATTCACGGCGGAAGAACTGATTCTCTTCCAAAGTGAGCTTACGCCTCAGGGGGCCATCTACACCCCACTTATCACTTACAAATTCGGCGTCATAGACGGCAAACAAAATAATTAACCGAGGAGGGTAATATGGGAATGGATATGGACAAAAACAAGGCCGTAGAACTGGCCATCGCGCAGATTGAACGGCAATTCGGCAAAGGGGCGATCATGCGCCTGGGAAGTACGGAAAAGATCGATGTACCCGTCATCCCCACCGGCTCCTTGAGCCTCGACATTGCCCTGGGCGTCGGGGGGGTACCGCGCGGGCGGGTGGTAGAGATCTTCGGACCCGAGTCGGGGGGAAAGACCACCCTAGCCCTGCACATCGTAGCGGAGGCGCAGAAGATGGGAGGGCAGGCGGCCTTCATTGATGCGGAACATGCCCTTGATATTACCTATGCGCGTAACATCGGGGTGAACACGGACGACCTTCTCGTCTCCCAACCCGACACGGGAGAGCAGGCCCTGGAGATCGCAGAAACGTTAGTTAGAAGCGGGGCCTTCGATGTGATCGTTATCGATTCCGTCGCTGCCCTCGTGCCCAAGGCCGAGTTGGAGGGAGAAATGGGAGATGCCCAGATGGGACTTCAGGCGCGCCTCATGTCCCAGGCTTTAAGAAAACTCACGGGCACCATCAGCAAATCGAAGACCACCCTCATCTTTATAAACCAATTGCGCATGAAAATCGGTGTGTTTTTCGGGAGCCCCGAAACGACGACGGGTGGTAATGCGTTGAAATTCTACGCCACCATGAGGCTCGACATCAGGAAAAGCACTTCCATTAAACAGGGACAGGACGTAATCGGCATGAGGTCCCGGGTCAAGGTAGTGAAAAACAAGGTAGCTCCGCCCTTCCGGGAAACGGAGTTTGATATCATCTTCGGGGAAGGCATCTCCCGGGAAGGGGATATTCTGGACCTCGCCGCCGATAACGGCCTTATAGAAAAAAGCGGGGCCTGGTACACGTATAAAGGTACCCGCATCGGTCAGGGAAGGGATAATGCACGCATCTTCCTGAAAGAACGGCCCGAGATATGCCAGGAAATAGAACAGGCCCTAAGAGAAAAATACGGACTCAAAGCCCCAACGGCGGAATAACGCCCCCTTCGGAAATAAAGACGTACGCTTTCAAATGGCTCGGCTACCGGGACCTTACAGAGGCGGAACTGAGGAAAAAATTAGAGCAGAAAGGGTTTGAGGCTAAGCTTATCGACGAGGTATTGACCGATCTCAAACAAATGGGTTACATAGACGATCGGTCGCTCTGCGAGCGCCTGGTAAGGTACCTGGCCTCGGAACGGCTATGGGGTGACAAGCGCATCGAGGCAACGCTCGTGGGTAAGGGCCTACCCCCGGACCTTGTAATTGAAACGCTCGCCACCATAAGAAAAGAGCTCTCCGAAGAGGAAGCGCTAAGGCAGTATCTGGATAAAGTAGGAACCAAACGGGTATCGGCAGGCAAACTCATATATCGGGGATTTCCGCCGGCTCTCGTATACGAAGTACTCCACGGGAGAAACGATGATGAAGGCAGATGAAATAAGAAAGAGATTCCTTAACTTTTTCGCCGAGCGAGGCCATACGATCGTGCCCAGTTCCAGTCTGATACCGAAAGACGACCCCACGCTCCTGTTTACCAACGCCGGCATGGTGCAGTTCAAGAACTGCTTTCTCGGCATCGAAAATCGCGGATACACGCGGGCGGCAAGCGTCCAAAAATGCGTCCGGGCCGGAGGAAAGCACAACGATCTCGAGAATGTAGGTTATACTGCCCGCCACCATACCTTCTTCGAGATGCTGGGCAACTTCTCTTTTGGGGATTACTTCAAAAGGGAATCCATCACCTGGGGATGGGAATTCTTAACGAGAGAAATGGGCATCGAGGCCCACAAACTTTGGATCACCATCTACGAAGAAGACGATGAGGCCTTTGCCATCTGGCGCGACGAAATTGGGGTTCCTGCCGATAGGATCGTGCGCATGGGCATGGAAAGCAACTTCTGGATGATGGGAGATACGGGACCCTGCGGACCTTGCTCGGAAATCATCTACGATCAAGGACCTTCCGTAGGCTGTGGAAGACCGGATTGTTCCGTACTTTGCGACTGTGATCGGTATCTCGAGCTCTGGAATCACGTCTTTACCCAGTACGAAAGGGATGAAAACGGAAATCTCCATCCCCTGCCGAAACCGAACATCGATACGGGGATGGGACTGGAGAGGCTCGTAGCCGTCCTTCAAGGAGTCGCCAGCAATTACGATACGGATCTCTTTATGCCCATCATTCAGGCGACGGGGAAAATCTCCGGTAAGCACTACGGGGAAAGCCAAGAATGGGATGTTTCTCTGCGGGTCATTGCCGATCACATCCGGGCTGTCACGTTTCTTCTCGGTGACGGCTGCCTACCCAGCAACGAGGGAAGGGGCTATGTGCTCAGGCGCATCCTGCGCCGGGCGGTAAGGCACGGAAAAATCCTCGGCTTAGACCACCCCTTTCTCCATGAACTCGTGCCGGTGGTCATATCCATCATGGGTGATACGTACCCTGACATCAGGGACAAAGAATCGTTCATCCGCCAGGTCATTATGAACGAAGAGAAGAGGTTCAACGAGACACTCGACACGGGCCTGCGCATTCTTCGGGAAGAGACGGCCGCCCTTTCGAGCCGGGGAGAAAAGGTCGTCCCGGGCGAGGTCGTCTTTCGCCTTTACGATACCTTCGGCTTTCCCGTCGACCTCACGGCAGATATCGTAAGAAAAGATGGCCTTACCCTGGACATGGCGGGGTTCGAAAAGGCCATGGAAGAGCAGCGGGAAAAGGCCAGAGAATCATGGAAGGGAAGTGGAGAAGAAGCCCTGAACGACGCGTACAAGCGCCTTTCCTCTCAGGGTGTGTCGGTCACATTCGTCGGTTACCACGGCGTAGTGGTGGGCAAATCGCGCATCATCGGCCTCCTCAAGGGAGATGAGATAGTCTCGGAGCTAAAAGCGGGAGAAAAAGGAGAGATCATCGTCGAGGAAACGCCTTTCTACGGAGAAAAGGGCGGCCAGGTCGGAGATACGGGGGTCATCGAAGGCGCGGGTTTTGAATTCGAGGTCTGGGACACCGCTTGGCCGCTGGAGACGCTCATCACTCACATCGGGAAGGTGAAAAGCGGAACCGTTAGGCTCGGTGACGAGGTAACGCTCAAGGTCGACGAACAGGCCCGGAGGGCCATAGAGGCCAATCACTCGGGCACTCACGTATTAAACGCCGCCTTAAGGCGTATACTGGGCGATCACGTCAAACAGGCCGGTTCCTATGTGGCGCCGGATCGGTTGAGATTCGACTTTACCCATTTTTCTCGGATCGAGGAGGAAGACCTCGAAAAAATAGAAAAACTGGCCAATTCCTTTATCAGGGCAAATGCCCCGGTAGAGACGACCGTAATGGACAGGGAATCGGCCATGAGGACGGGGGCGGCAGCCGTATTCGACGAGAAATACGGCGCCACGGTAAGGGTGGTAAAGATGGGTGACTTCAGCATGGAACTCTGCGGTGGCACCCATGTGGAAAACACGGGCGAGATCGGCTCCATAAAGATTATAAGCGAATCTTCCGTGGCGGCAGGGGTGAGGAGAATCGAGGCCGTAACCGGTGAAGAGGCCGAGAGGTTCAGACTAAATATGGAAAAGGAATTGAAGAAAACGGCCGAACTCCTAAAGACCCACCCCTTGGAGGTGGCGGATCGGGTAGAAAAGCTCCTGAAAAACCAGCGTGAACTGGAAAGAGAAATAGAGGCCCTAAAGGGCAAACTCGCCGCCCGAGACTCCCGCGATATGGTACAAAAGGCAAGGGAAGTAAATGGGGTAAAGGTGCTGTCTGCCGTAGTGGAGGCGCCGGACGTGCAGACCCTGCGTGACTACGGGGACAAGGTGAGGGATCGCCTAGGGTCCGGTATTATCCTGCTGGGGAGCCGGGCGGACGGTAAGGCTCTCCTCCTCTGCATGGTGACGAAAGACCTTGCCGAGCGCTTCCATGCGGGAGAGATTGTAAAGCAGATTGCGCCCCTGGTGGGAGGCAAGGGTGGTGGTCGCCCTGAAATGGCCCAGGCCGGAGGACCGATGGCAGACAAGCTGGAGATGGCCTTGGAAAAGATCTGGGATCTCGTGAAGTGATGGACGCCAATATCTTCGATTACATATTTTCTCCCCGGGGGGTCGCCATTATCGGGGCCTCGCCGCACGACCTGGCCACGCTTGCCCATTTAAAAACCAAGATCAGGGAACGCCTTTTCCTCGTCAACCCCAAATACAAACAAATCTTAGGGAGGCCTTGCTACCCTTCTGCCTTCCACATCCCTGCTATAGTGGATTACGCCATCATCGGCGTAGGGGCTGAGCGCGTGCCGGAAGTGATCGAGGATTGCATCAAAAAAGAAATCAAGGTTGCCCAGATTTTCACCGCCGGCTTCAGTGAAACGGGCCTTCCGGAAAGGATCGCCCTGGAAGAAAGATTAAAAGACATGGCCCGAGGCCGCATCCGCCTAATCGGCCCAAACTGTTTCGGTGTTTACTGCCCCCGCTCAGGCCTTACCATCGTACCGGAGGCCCCGGAAGAAGAAGGACATGTGGGGGTCTTGGCACAAAGTGGGTCGGTTACGGAATCCTTTTCCTATTTCGCCCGCACCAAGGGCCTCAAATTCAGCAAGATGGTGAGCTACGGCAATGCCGCCGATCTGGACGGGGCGGATTTTCTCGAATACATGGCATACGACCCCGATACGCATATCATAGCCTTTTATATCGAAGGCACGAAAAACGGGATGAAACTAAAATCGGCCTTAAAGAAGGCCGCCCAGAAAAAGCCCGTGATTGCCATTAAAGGGGGTTTGACCGACCAAGGCATGAGGGCTGCCCAATCCCACACGGCCTCCATGGGGAGTTCACCCGCCCTGTGGCAATCTCTCTTCAAACAGTTAGGGGTAATCCAGGTGGAGAATTTCGACGAGATGGTAAATACCGTTTGCGCCTTTTCCAACTCCAGAGTACCGGCCGGCCGGGCCATAGCCATCATCTCCAATTCCGGAGGATTCAGCGTCATTCAGACAGACATGTGCGCCCGGCTCGGCCTCGAAGTGCCCCGATTTCCGGAGTCAACGCTCAAGTCCTTAAGAAAGCTCGTGCCTACCGCGGGGACGTCTATCGGTAACCCCCTCGATGCGTGGCCCATCTTCTATAACGTGGGGGAGAAAGACAACATCTCCGACGTCATCAAAACCTGTGGCGCCGCTTCCAACATCCACGCCCTCGTTTTCCATTTCGACCAATTCCGCTATCTCCGGCGGGTACTCGGGCAGGGGATAAAATCCCACATGGAGCGGCTTACGGACCTCATCATCGCCGGCTGCCTCCACGTGCGGGAAGTGGAAGGAAAGCCCGTCATGGCAGCCGTGAGCCTTGATCCGTTCCTCGAAGACGCCGAAGACAGAGAAAACAATCTCATGCTGAAAAGAAGGTTCCAAGCCTCCGGGTTTCCCGTCTTTTCCAGTCTGGAGGGAGCGGTAAAAGCCGTATCCAACTTAAGCCGTTTCAAAGGCCGTGATTAAAAAGCTCGTCCCCCTCTATATCGGTGCAATAGTAGGCCCGATGGGGGGGTTCGGCATGGTGCCTCTCATACCTGTTCTGGCCAGATTCTGGGGTGTCGCCTTCTCGCAGGCCGCCCTGGCCATCACCTTCTACATGACGCCCTTCATAATTTTTCAGATCTTTTCCGGCTCCATTTCCCAGCTTTTCTCCGTTCGACGAACCTTGCTTTTTGGTTTTGCCGTCTATATCCTGGGAGCGCTCTTCACGGGGCTTTCTTGGAACTTCTCCTCCTTTATGATAGCGCGCTTAATCCAGGGCTCGGGTGCCGCTTTCCTTTCGCCCATCATAATGGCCCTGGTCGGCACCGTGGTGCCACCCCATCGGGTGGGGACGGCCATGGGTGGTTTGGGCCTTGCCTACACCATAGGCGTTACCATGGGCCCCCTAATTTCGGGATTCATCGAGATTCGCTTCGGCTGGCCCGGTTTCTTTTTTTTCCTGGTCTTGGCCACCTTTATTGCCTGTCTCCTCTTCCTGTGGTGGTGCCGAGATGTAGAACCCCCTTCATTATCAAAGGCGCACCCTACTATGAAAGAAGTGTTTGGCGTCATAAGAAGGGCCATTTTAGAACCGGGGCTCCTTTCCGTAAGTTTCAGCGCCTTTTTTCTCTTCCTCGCCTACATAGGCGTCATGACGTTTACCGCCGACTACCTAAAAACTGCCCATCACTTGCCCTCCAGCGAAGTAGGCTTCATTCTATCCCTTACGGGCTTTTCCGGCATCCCGGTATCTCCCATTGCGGGCATGGCGGGAGATAGATTCGGCCGAAAAAAAGTATTTCTCGTCGGCGTGCTACTCGTATTTATAGCCATCGCCTTCATGTACATCTGCCCGTTTAATCGACTGACATTCTCCATCCTGTTTTTTCTGCTCGGATCCGGTGCCGCGACGGCCTGGACCTCCTTAAATACCATGGCCGTGGAGACGTCGGTAAAGATGAGAAATGCCGCCACCTCTCTTTACAACGTCATCAAGTTCTCCGGCTATGCCTTATCGCCGGTTGTACTATCCCTCTTCTATCGTTCGGGTGATTTAGGAAAGGTACAGATAGCGTGCCTTTCCTCCGTCATAATAACGGCCTTGCTTGCCATGAGGGGAAAGAAATAAGGGGTGCATCTCTTAAGCCCCTATTGACACAAAAGGGAAATTCCTCTACGAGAATTTTTCCTTTCGAGGAGGTGGGAATGAAAATCTTCGTCATCGTCGGAATGCCGGCGTCAGGCAAAAACATTGCCCGTGAGTATGCGGAATCACAAGGGATACCCTATGTGGCTACGGGAGACATCGTGCGCGCCGAGGCCGAAAGAAGGGGCATCAGCACCCAGGCAGAAAGTATGGCTCAACTATCGGATGAGCTCAGAGGCAGAGATGGTCTGGGGGTCACAAGGCGTGCAATCGATTACGCCCTCACCATGAAAAGCGATGTTGTCTTTTTGGAAGGGATGCGTTCCTGGCCAGAAATAGAAATGATAAGAGAAAGGGCAAACTGCGTGGTTGTGGCCTTTGTGGCACCTCGTGCCCTGCGCCGGGAAAGGATTGCGATTCGAGGTAGGGCCGACGACGCACCCGAGCTCTTCGATGTGCGGGATTTAAGGGAGATAAGTTACGGCGCCGCTGTTCCCATTGCCCTTGCCGATTACTATGTGCTCAACGATTCTTCTCTCGAGCATGCCCGGGAAGAATTAAGAAAAATAGTCGAAGCCGGCCCTAAGTGAAAAGGGGCTCCAAGAGCATTTTTTCCGATAGCTCCTCGTTGGCCGCATTTAATCTTTCCTCGCTTCCGAGCACGGCGATAACCATTTTTTCCTCAACGCCCGCAAAGACCTCCCTCACTTCCTGAGACAAGTTCGCCGGAGACATATCAAGGATGGCTTCTCTTAAGGCCTGCCGATAGTCATCTGTGATCCCGGCCAGGAATCTCGTTAGGGCCACGAATCCCTTTCCGGCCGGATCAAGAGGGCGATCCATGGCCCCGATCGAGGCAATGACGGCCTTTTCGACTTCCTCTTCCTCCAGTGTCCCCCCGAAGAGAAGGCGTGCCGCTTCGCGATACGCCTCCAACGTTCTTACGATGTGAGGGTCTCGATAGGAAAGGAAGGTAAAGACGCCGCTCGCCGGGTCGTAAACGCACGACCCCCCATAGGCCCCTCCCTGAACACGAATCGTTCGATAGAGATAGCCGTTTGAGAGATACTTGCTTGCCACCATCATGGCGGCGACGGCCTTTTCTCCGTATCCCGGCGCCGGTATGGCCCCGGCCACGTAAGAAACCTCGGCCGGCACGGCAACACCCCGGTGCCTCCTTTCGGGCAAAAAAGGCCCCTCCAACGTTCCTATCTGGGCATCATGCAGGCGATCGAGTATGGTCGGTAGCTTCTCTTTCAACAAGTGCAAGCCTTCTTCATCGGCCGTAAGGTTAACGACGAGCCCCGCTCGGCGCATGACCTTATCCTTTAGTTCCATCATTTTTTCCACCCAGGCGTGGGGATTCTCCCGGAAAGACTCGAGGGCCCGGGAGACGACGATAAGCTGTGTTCTTCCCTCCCACTGTTCCTCCCTCCAAGCGGGTAGAGAAAAAGAAGAAGCAGCCATCATCTTGGCTACGAGATGACCGGAAGGCACGATAGAAGAAGCGAGACGGTTTTTTTGCTCCATGAGCAAATCTTCTAACCTCTTTTCATCCGTAAAGTCACAACTCGTGATGAGGTCGCCAAGGGTAGCCATCGCCTCTTCTGCTTTTCGATAGAGAAACCGGGCCCTCACCACCATCCGCTGCCATACCTCGGCCTTGTTTGCGAAAAGCAATCCACAAGTGGGATGGATGGAAATGCCGCCCAGGTTCAGGGCCACCCTCTTGACCATCTCTTCGTAATTAAGGCCCGCCGCACCCATGCCGCCCATCAATTTCCCCAACAAGGGAAGGTAAGGCACATCTTCCTCCGGCACCGATGAAATATCAAAAGCGAGATCGAGATAGGCGATACCGTTGGTGAAGAGGTCATGTTTAAGAACGGTAAGGGCTTTTTCTTCGTCAATTTCCGTGGGGATGGTCTCTATCTTTCTTTCCAGATCGGAACGCTTGAGCCGTGGCATTTTTCCCACGGCTGCCGGTGAATCAGGCGTCATTTGATATACCCTAAGCCTATTCATCTCTTCCCTGATTCGCGCCAAATCTGACTCCTTCATGTTCTTACGTACCTTTGCCAGATAGGTCGCCATCTTTTTCTCTCGCTCTTCCAAGTAAGAGAAAGAAGGCTCCATGATGCAAAGGAGGCGATGGTTATTGGCCAGAAGCCACTTCTCGATGGCTTCTTCGAAGAGGCGGGGCCTCTTTTCCCAACGACGAATCACTTCTTCGATGAGGACGGGGAAATTTATGGCCTGCACCGGGTCCCCCCCGTAAGGCCACGTTTGAAACGCCTGTCCCATGAGTTTTAAACCGTAAGGATAGGCACCTCGTACGATCTCCTTTCCCGCAAACTCTACCTGATGAAGCACCGCTTCCACGAGATCCCGATCGATGCCTCTCGCGACAATCTCGTTTAGTGCCCTTAAGATCAGGGCTTCGATATCCCTGGCCTTTTGAGAGTCTGTCCCCCGTAAGCCCGCCACGAAAAATGTTTCCCTCATTTCGGCTTCGAAACCGGTAACGGGGGACAGGTCTTCACCCAGACGGGAATCGATGAGGGCCTTCCTTAAGGGTCCGGCCGCCGTCCCTACCAATATGCCGGATACTATGTGCAGGATAAGGGTTTCGAAAACGTCATTGTTCTCCGTAAGCAGCCACGCCACGTTGACCACGCCCTTTTTCGATGGATCTTCCCCTCCTAAGATCGGGAAAGGCCTCTTTACGACACGGGGTTTGCGCCATCTCCTTTGCCGAGGAATGGTGTAAAAAGCAGGCCTTTTATCGAGAGAGGCGAGAACTCCCGACAAGAATTCCAAATGGTCTTCCGGGGGAATGTTGCCGTAAAAGAAGAAACAGGCGTTGGCCGGCGTATAATACGTGCGATGGAACGCCACAAATTCATCGTAGGTGAGTTTTACGATTTCTTCCGGCTCCCCACCGGAATCGAAGCGGTAAACCGTATCGGGGAAGAGATGCTCCTGAATAGCCTTATACATGAGGTTGTCGGGTGAGGAATAAGCCCCTTTCATTTCATTGTACACCACGCCCGAAACGAGCAGGGGGCTTTGGGGGTTATCGGGTGCGGCCAGCTCGAAATGGTAACCTTCCTGAGCGAAGGTTTCTCTCCTCAGAAGGGGGCGGAAGACAAGGTCCAAATACACGCGGGCGAGGTTGTAGAAGTCAGCGTGAACTTGGCTCGCTACCGGATACACGGTGCGATCGGGATAGGTAAAGGCATTCAAGAAAGTCTGGAGCGTGCTGCGAAGGAGCTCGTTGAAGGCATCCTTTACCGGATAGTTGACCGAACCCGCCAGAACGGAATGTTCGAGGATATGAGGTAGCCCATTCGACTTGGAGGGGGGAGTAAGAAAGGCGATAGCAAAGACGTTTTCCCGATCATCGCAATGAAGGTCAAGTATCCGCGCCCCTGTTTCTTCGTGCCTGATTAGATAGACGGTGGTTCTTATCTCAGAAAGCTCCGTTAACCTTTCGATGAGAAACCCTCCCCTCCGGGCTCCCTCCGGCCACCGCGGTTTCGGACACTTCTTTTCTCCCTTTTCCATAGCACCCCCTTCTTTAGGGTCTCTTCTTGTTCGCCGTGCTTATGGCAGACAAACCGCCTCCTGTCAACACAGGCCAGGACCTCTCAGGCGGTGAGCATACGGTATACACCCGTGATGCGTTCGGGTAGCTTCGATACGTCGTCTATTACGATCCAACGGCTGGAGCTGTACATGCGGGGCAGGTAATCCGCCGCCTCCCTATCGACGGTAATACAAAAGGATCTGATTCCCTCCCGGTAGGCTTCCTTCAGGGCCATACGCGTATCTTCCACCGCGTAAGTGCCGTGATACTCTTTATCCACCGGTTTCCCGTCGCTGATGAGGATGAGGATTCTCGCCCTTTCTTTTCGATGCCTCAATATACTCGTTACATGACGAATGGCAGCCCCATCCCTATTTTCATATTGATCGGTAATCACCGAGATTCTTCCCTTTACCCGATCCCCATAGGGCTCGTCAAAGGCCTTGATGATGTAGAAATCCACGTTATCCCTGTTATCGCCGGAAAACCCGAAAATGGCAAAGGCATCTCCCACTTCGTTTAAAGCCTCGGACATGACGATGAGGGCCTCCTTCTCCCGATCTATAACGGCGCCTTTCGTGCTTCGGCTCATATCCACGAGGAAGGCCACGGCTATATCCCGACGTGACCTTCGGGACATGATGTAATTTTCTTCCCGAGGACTCAATTTGAGGCGGCAATCGACGAGATAATCCACGACGGCGTCCAGGTCTATCTCCGACCCATCCCTTTCTCTCTTCCTCCTTCTCAGGGAATCGGGCCTCAATAACTGAAATTCACGCCTGATCTTCTTCACCAAGCCCCGGTGCTTCTCCATCACTTCTCGGTAGAAGTCGAGATTTCCCACCGTTAACATGTGTTCCCTCACCCGTACCCAGCTTGATCGATAGCCGGAGATGTCCTCTCCCCACTCCGGATAGAGAAAAGTGCCCGGTTCCGCCTCAAGTTCCAGGTCGCTATCCAAGGCATGTTCCAGGCTCCGGACAAAGAGAAACGCCTCGTAGGGCAACATCATCGCCACCCTTCGTTCCACTTCCTCCGGCGTGATGCCATGGGTCTGGTAGACGGATTTCAGAATTCGCTCGATCTTTTCCGGCGAATAAAGCCCAAATGGAGCCGCCGCTTCACCGGGGGCGGATTTCTTACCCCCTTCCTGCTTCATGCCGGCTTCCCTCCCCCGCCACGTCTTTGATGCCCCTTTCCTACCCGGCGTGATGCCCCCTGCGGACGAAGCAGGCTGTTCCATAGGTGCAGAATCGCCTTTCTCCATGCTTTCCCTTTCCACCCGAAGTCCGCCCCGATCGCTTCCGGCCGGTACCCCCTTCAAATGTCTTTCCAGTTCCCGGGAGGCCCGAGAAAAACTGCCTAAGTTCATAGATTTCTGTCTTTCCTTCAGGCGGGCCTGTGGCAGGCGCCGACGTCGGTAGGAGTCCTTGATCGCCGCCGTAATATCTTCATAGACGCAAACAGCGACGCGGGCCGAATCATGAATATCCGAGCCTTCTTTTTTCAGCGCCTCCGCCTTTTCCCACGCCCTTTGACATATGATCCCCACGGGGGCGCAAAAATCTGCCTGTCGCTTTACCCCTGCCATCAAGCCCCGGGCAATTGTCTCCACTACACGCCTTTTTAAGTTCAACATCTTTTCCGGGGGCATCCTCTTTTTTGCCTGGTGGCGATTGACCTTCTCTATTTCCTTCTTTAGTCCTGGATATTCGCGCAAGAGAATCTGCTCCAGCCGGTAATTTTCCATAATTTCGATGAGGTCCCGAATGAGAACGGGCTCGTCGAAAAGGTGGCAAAATCTTGTGAGATCGTCTTCCTCCGCCTTTTCCGGTAGCACTTTCCCATACTTTTTGGAAACGTACTCCACGACGTCCTTGAGCTTCCGCCAGGAAAACAGCCAGCCCCCCCATTGAAGCCTCGCTTCTTCGAAGGTGGCCAGCACCTTGTAAAGGCGGAAATTGTCCTCCCAATCGGTGAAATCCCTTATTCGGGGGGGCAGATAAATATGTTCACCGTCGGTGGCCGCATGTTTGCCCTCCACAATATCCACCCGCCGGCCGAGCAGGGCCTTGAGATAGGTGGTAAGCACGGGCTTCACCTCTTTCATGGCCACTCCTGGCGGAATACCCGTAGCCAGCAGGTTAAAAGTTTCGGGATGGGCGGACAATATGGCGAGGGCCTCTCTTTCATCCGTTTTGGCGATCTCAATGAGATGCCGAACAACCAGTTCCAACCCCACAACCCCCAACCATTCGATCAGCTGGGGGCTTTTTTCGATGATATTTATGGCCAGAGCCGCACTCAAAGCACCGGCTTCGTTAGCCAGGTCGTACACCCGGACCGCTACGCCTCCCTCCCCCAGGGCTTCCAATCGGTCGAGGATGAAGGGACAGTTTTCCACGGCATGCAAGGCCTCTTCCGGAGCTAATGGATACATGTTCGCGACGAGCCGCCCCATCGCCTCCCACCCCTCCAGACCCATCCTTTCAAGAATTATGGGGCTCAAATCGATTAAGCGTTTACCCGCATTTCCCTTAGAGGCAATCCGAAAGGCCATTTCCATGACCGCCTCCAATCCTTCGCGGCGGGCCTGCAACTTCACCTGAGGTGCCACCTCAAAGAGGGAAAGGGCAATCCTGCCATTTATCCGGGCTACCTCCCTTACCTTTTTCAAGATCTGGTAAGTGAGCTCTCCGGTTCCATCTTCCAGACGGTCTATTATCTCCGGGGCCTTATTCAACAGGGTCGTAGCCCCGTAGCTTTCCCTACTCGCCAGATCGACGGCTATATCCGTGAGCATCGAAAGCCCGGGAAGGCCTATCCTCTCCATTACGGGTGCGCCTTCAGAAAGCAAACCCATTGCGATCGACCATCTATCCTTTCCCAGACCGGATATGATATCCGCTAATTTTCCCAGTCCGTCGCCGCCGGCCACCCGATAGATATCTGTGCTATGCTCAAAGAAGGAAGTGGCCACCCGGGCATTCATTTCCGCCAGGGCAGAGGCCCGACGAAAAGTCTCTTCCAAAAGGTCCTGGCCGCCGGCCTTAAGGATGTTATCCAAGGAATCCATCACCCGCTCTAAAAATCGCGTGGCGGCCGATTTATCGTGCAAAAGAAGGCGCAGCGAAAAGGCGCTAAAAAGACGCCAACTATCTATCCCACCCCTTTCCACTACCCGGGGGGTAATCTCCGTAAGGCGAACGGCTACCTCCGGGCTTATCATCCCCATCTCTCTTATGAGGCGAAAAACTTCGTCGATCTTCCCTTGGTCCAACTTCCCCCAAAGGGTATTAAGGGACATGAGAAAGGCATGGGCTAAGAGGGTGCTTACGGAGACGAGCTTCAAGGCGGTTTCGCAAATATAGCGCAAATCTTCACCGCTAAACTTTTTTATCCCGGAAATGGCGCAACTTACAAATCCTTCCGCCACCTGCCCGCTTTTTTCCGCCAGGATGCGGGCAAAATCGAATATCTCCCTTAACCGGTGGAGATTTCCCACCTCCTCGAGAACTTCCATATATCCTGGCAAAGCGCTCATGAGAGCTGAAGCATGAGTCGGGCTCTTTTTTGCCGTGAGCTCCACCGTCTCTAAGATCAATTCCCTTTCGGCGGGGAAGATATTTTTTCGTGCAAAAACCTTGCAGGCACTCTCCATGTAGGCTTCCAAGAGGTGCCCCCCGTAAGGGGTGATTTTTTCACCCTGTGAAAGGATGGCCAAGGTGACTTCCTCATCGATGGGGGCTTTAAGGGCGCCTATGGCACGGGGAATCTTGTCCATCAATCGGAAGGCGCTGTTCCAATCATACTTAGCAGCGTGAAGGAGCAGACGGAAGACACCCAAAAGCACCTCGAGACTGACGCCGGAAGATTTAAGGGCCTCGATGGAGCGCTCCGCCTCTTCCCAGACCCGTCGAGCGTAAGTGGCGCTGTGGCGGGCAATTACTTCACTTAGGGCCGTAATCATCCTGATTACCTCAAAGTCAACCTGAGAAAGAAGCCTGACCGCCTCCCTTATCACGTAGGGCGCCATCATGGGTTCCCTCTGCCAGACGGCACAACCCAAGGCGGCAAGCTTGACGGGGATCTGGGGATCAGATAGGCCCATTATGCGATGGCCGTTGCGAAAATATTCCCATGCAAGGCCGGGGTCGTAGGTCGCCACGAGGAGAACTAACTCCTTCAATTCGGCTGCCCTTTCTTCTCCATATAGGTAAAGCTCCTCTTCCAAGCGCCGGGACTCATCTTCCAAGAGACCCCGATTCACGTTCAGGTATCCCGCCAAAGTAGAGAGGAATTCATCGAAGGTCATGAGAAATCAAAGTAATTCTTCAACACCTCTTCTATTGCCCTTTTCAAATCTGGATCGTACGTAAGGGTACTAACCAATGTGGCGCGCAGCGCATCTCCTATAGGCACGCCGCGGGTGATGAGTTTACTTGCATAAACGAGCTCTCTCGTGGAGACGCCCTCCTCCAGCCCTTCGTGAACGAGGTTCCTTATCCGGTTGGCCGCACCCACGAGGCGGCGCGCCGTCTCACCGTCGATCGAAGCCTCTTTCTCCAGGATGGCGATTTCGAGCTCCTCGTTGGGCCACCCCAAGTTGATGGAAATAAACCTCTGGCGGGTACTGGGTTTTAATTCCTTCAATACACTCTGATAGTGCGGGTTGTAGCTCATGACCATCATGAACTCGTCCGGGGCCCGCCAGATGCACCCCAATTTCTCCACCGGCAGGTAGCGCCGGTGATCGGTGAGAGGATGAATGACCACGGTCACGTCCTTTCTCGCCTCGACGATTTCATCCAGATAGATGATGCCCCCTTGCTTCACCGCCGTAAGAAGCGGCCCGTCTATCCAGATCACCTCGTCTCCTTTGATGATGTACCGGCCGGTGAGATCGCTCGCGCTTAAGTCATCGTGACAAGCGACAGTAAAAAGAGGTCGCCCCAGGCGCCAGGCCATGTACTCAACGAGGCGAGTCTTACCCGTCCCGGTGGGGCCGGTGAGGAGAACTGGCAATCGTTCGTAATAGGCCGCGGCAAAAAGCTCCACCTCATTACCTTGGGGCAGATAAAAAGGCTCCTCCTGGATCTCGAAGTTGGTTACGGCTTCGCTTAAAGGATGGGACATGACAATCTCCTTTTCTTGATGAAACACCTGTTCCTAATATATGACGCCTGGTTGAAAAGGCAATCCATTATTTATCCGGTTGACAAGACATGCGCCCTACCATAGAGTCTCAGGCGACTGAAGGAGAGGTTTAAGTGTAAGTGAAAGACGGCATTTATGATTTATCAACTTTTTTCCAGCCCCGGAGCGTAGCCATCTTAGGAGTCTCCCAGAAGAGTGGGGGGCTTGGAGGGAGAAGCTTCCTCGAAAAGTACCTCGAAGCGGGCTACCCGGGAAGGCTCTATCCCATCCATCCGCAGGCCGAGGAAATCTTAGGGATTCGGGCCTACCCCAGCTTAAGGGCTCTGCCCGAAGTTCCAGATCTCACCATGATCGCCCTTTCGGCGGAACAGGTACCTGCCATCCTCGACGAATGCGCCGGAATCGGGGCACGTTTCATCCACATCCTAAGCGCCGGTTTTTCCGAATTAGGAACGCCCGAAGGCTTCCGCCTGGAAAAGAGGGTAAAGGAACAAGCAAGCAAACATGGCCTCTTCGTCATGGGTCCTAATTGCATGGGGCCATACTCGCCCGCCTCAAAACTCACGGCCTGGGGTGCCATCCCGGGCTTAAGCGGGCCCCTGGGGGTTATTTCCCAAAGCGGCGGCATCACCCAACGCCTGACGGAATACGCCTGCTCCCTATGCATCGGGGTAAGCAAGGCAGCCAGTATCGGAAATTCCACCTGTCTCGATGTGTCAGATTTTCTTGCCTATTTGGGGAAAGACGAAGAAACAAAGATCATCGCCATTTATCTGGAAGGGACAGATGACGGTCGGCGCCTGTTTTCTATCGCTAAGGAGATTTCTCGTCGCAAACCCATCGTGATCCTGAAAGGGGGAGAATCGGAGCGAGGGGCGAAAACGGTGAGTTCGCATACGGGGAAAATGGCAGGCCCCACCGAACTTTGGCAAGCCTTTTTCCGTCAGACCATGTCTGTGACTGTCACCAACATAAACGAGTGGATGGATGTCATCCTCGTCCTTGCCCTATCTCCTCCGGCCAAGGGCCGAGGGGTTTTTATCATCGGCGGTGGGGGCGGCAACAGTATCGTCTACACCGACACTTGCGTTCGCGCGGGGCTTACCGTTCCCTCCTTACCAGAAAACGTCCTCACCAGGCTCCAGGGCATCGTGCCTCCTGCCGGTAGCATCGCAGGGAATCCCCTCGATTACTGGGAAACCTACTTAAATGTGAAACGGCTCTGCGAGATTCTGGATATGGCCTATGGGGCAGAAGGAATCCACCTAATCATTGTGGATCGCCTCATTCCCCGTAAGGCCTACCACAGCCCGGAGGTGGCCGACTACGTGGGTGAAATAGCGAGGTTCATTACTTCTCATCCCCAGAAGAAACCCACGGTCTTTACCATCGACTACGAGGGGGGAGACATGGAACTCTTGCATCAAGGGGCGAGCCTTAGGCGCCGTTTTTGTGAAGCGGGTATCCCCGCTTTCCCTTCTTTCGAGCGGGCAGCGGGAGCAATTTCCCGCTTTGCCCAATATCACCTCGCTTTGACAGAGACCGAAAAGGGATTATATTAGAAATAACTATAACGAGCAAAGGAACGAAATGATAATACGGGGACTAAACAGCATGGATATTTCTGCCCACGTGGAACGCCTAAAAGGTCTTACCTTTGAAATAGGCATGTATCGACCACCTAGCGAAGGGGGTAGCCATTCTCTTCTCCTTAGATTCACCCGTAACTGCCCCTGGAACAAATGTACCTTCTGCGAGATGTACAAGGGCGAGAAGTTCGGCTACCGCTCCGTGGAGGAAATAAAGGCCGATATCGACCAGGTGGCTGCCATCCGTGATGAACTCATCGCCCTTTCCTGGAAACTCGGTTTAGGGGGAAGAATAACCCGGGACGTAATCTATGTGCTCCTGAAGGCCGATCCCTACTTCCATCAGGACCACTGCGTTATCTCCGTTTACAATTGGCTCTCTTCCGGCGGGAGGACGGCCTTTCTCCAGGACGCGAACAGCGTGATCATGAGGCCCGCAGAGTTCGTGGAGGTTCTTTCCTATTTGAGGGAAAAACTTCCGTCCCTCACGCGGGTTACAACTTATGCCCGGGCCAAGACCCTCGCTCAACGAAAACCGGAAGAACTAAAAGAAATAAGAAAAGCCGGCCTCGACCGCCTACACATAGGATTGGAATCGGGGGATGACGAGATTCTTCACCTGGTAAACAAGGGGGTGACCAGCGCCGAGCAGATAGAAGGGGGAAAAAAGGCGATGGAAGCAGGCTTCGAGGTTTCTGAATACTGGATGCCCGATCTCGGCGGGCGGGAGAGGTGGCGCAACCACGCCGAAAACACGGCCCGTGTGCTCAATGCCATCAACCCCCATTACATACGCTCTCGTCCCCTGGTCCCCCGACCCGGCACCCCACTTTTCCAAGCATACGAAGAAGGTCGATTCCATCTATCGTCTCCCCATGAACGTCTCCAGGAACTCAAGGTCATGATCTCGGCGCTGGAGGTGACGTCGCGGGTGTGCTTCGATCACGCCATGAACGCGTGGACGGATGGCAAGGGTGGGCTCCTCTTCCGGCAGGACTACGAAGGGTACAAATTCCCCGAAGAGAAGGGGCTTGTCCTCTCCCTCATTGAGGAGGGACTTAAGGTAGACGAGAGAAACCATATGAACATAAGGGAGCTTATCGCCCTTTCTTCCCTGTGAGGGCCCTATTGGTGAGTTACCTCATTTTCTTCACCTTAACGGTAGTCACTGTCCTCGTCGTTTTTAAGATCATACTCGTGGGCTCCATCGTGGGTGCCTTCCCCGTCACGCAGGGTGCCATGTTCCATCCCACGGCGCGCATCCGCTTAAAGACGGCCCTTGACTACGTACCCATGGCCAAAGGCGACCTCCTCGTCGATATCGGCTGTGGCGATGGTCGGGTGCTATTGGCAGCGGCACGTCGTTATGGTGCTTGTGCCATAGGATACGAAATAAATCCCCTTGCCTATATCCTGGCCCGGATGCGGACCTGGGGGAAAAAGGAAATCCAGGTTAAATATGCAAACTTCTGGCGGGAACATCTCGGACGGGCGGACGTAGTGTTTTGCTACCTCTTTCCGGATGTCATGGGCAAACTGGCCGAGAAGTTCTCCCGGGAACTGCGTCCCGGGACCCGCATTATTTCCTGCAACTTTCCCCTGCCCCATTGGCAAGCGGTGAAGGTTTTGTATCCCCCTTCTTCCCTTTACGGAGACCCCATTTATATTTACCAGGTTTCTCCCCCGGCCGGTACGAAAGCATCTGGAATGTAGCCAAGAAGTCCTTCCCTTTTATGTTCCTGGGGTGTATATAGTTCACCTCAATCCACATTACGGAGAGACACGATATGCTCACTTCCTTTTTTACCACGATTAACCATTGGATGACGGACACACCTCTCTTGGCCGCCTTCGGCTCCCTTCTCTGGGGAATCGTAAGCGTTATCTTCAGCCCGTGTCAAATTGCCTCCATCCCCCTCATCATCGCCTACGTGGGAGGACAAGAAAAAACGGCCGAAACTCGCGATGCCATCTATTATGCCGTGGCCTTTTCCATCGGACTCTTCATCATGATAACTCTGGTGGGCGTTATCTGCGCCCTTTTGGGAAGGATGTTGGGAGATGTGGGCAACATCTGGCAGATAGCCATCGGCCTCATCCTCCTCTGGGTGGCCTTTAGCATGATGGGAGCCGAGGCCTGCTCTACCTCCAACAGTTTCCTCTACCGGCTCAAGCTCCAAGGGATTGGCGGGGCCTTCATCTTGGGTTTAGGTTACGGCGTGGTCTCCGGTACCTGCACCTTCGGCTTCATTGCCCCCATCTTGGCCATAATAACCGTACAAAAACAACTGGCCATGGGCCTCATGTACATCGTTTTCTTCGCGATCGGCCACTGCCTGCCCATCGTATTGGCCGGCAGTTCTACGGCTTTCGTTCGCCGCGTAGTAGAAAACAACTTCTGGCACGGAGCCGGGGAGTGGTTTCGCAAAGGGGCCGCCATCTTGATTGCCTTGCTCGGCCTGTACTTTATAGGGAATCCCTTCATAGGGGCCTGATTTAATGTCCGATCGAAACCTCCTTGTCGCCATCTTCATCAACGGAGGTATCGTCGCCTGCGAATTCTTCTTCGGTTTCCTCATCCGGAGCATGGCCCTCATTTCCGATGCCCTTCACAACCTAAGCGACATTGCCGTGATGGCCATAAGCTACGGGGCAGAAAAGGTGTCCCGTCGACCCTCGACCACCAAAATGACCTTCGGCTACCGCAAGATAGAGTTCGTGGCGGCCTTCGTGAACAGCATCGTCCTTTCCGTCGCCATTGCCTTCATTTTATATGAGGCTATCGGCCGCCTTTTCAATCCGCCACCAGTTCCCGGCCGGGAGATGCTCTGGGTAGCCACCTTTGCCCTTCTCGGCAACGGGGCGGCCACCTTAATCCTCAAGAAAACCGCCGACCGGAGCGTAAACATAAAGACGGCATGGCTACATTCCCTTACGGATTCCCTTTTTTCCGCCGGGGTGATCGTAAGCGCCGTCATGATCATCGTTCTCGAGTGGTTTATCCTCGACCCCCTTATTTCCATTATCATTTGCCTCTTCATAGGGAGAGAAATCTATCGGATTGTCTATCACGCGATCACTTCCCTCATGGACGCCGTACCGCCCGGCATAGATTGGCAAGAGGTCCAAGGTGAGCTCCAATCAATCGAGGGGGTGTCTCAGGTAAACGACCTCCATATCTGGCAATCGGGAACCAATCAGCTTCTCCTTTCGGCCCACCTGAGCATGGTGCCGGAAATGAGAGACAGTGAAAGGATAATCAAACTCGCCCATGAGCTATTGAAACAAAAGTACGGCATAGATCATGCAACTATCGAGGTGCTCCCTTTCGATGCGAAAGGCATAGACTGCTGTTACCAAAGCAATTATGATATCAAACAAACGCGACTTAATCTTTGACATAAACGAGTATATTCTGATAAAGGCATGTAAGTTTTAACTTCCTTCTCATTGGGAGGGATAGCGCGAATTTACCATTTACCTTGGGCAATATAGAACTTAAAAAGGAGCTTTCGGCCTTATGAGAAAGTTAAAGATCGTTTATCTTTTCCTCTTCGCCGTTCTTTCGACCATGCTTTTACCACCCGCTCGGCCAGGCGCCCAGAACATCACGTTTCCGACCTTCGGCAGTGGCCCGATTGAGGTATATCTCTTCACCGATTACTTCTGCCCACCCTGTCGGGCTATGGAACCGCACATCGAACCGGTCCTGAAGGAACTCTTGAAGAAAAATGCTATTACCTTGACCTTGGTGGATGTGCCCTTCAGCGAGTTGACGCCCCTTTACGCCCGATACTTCCTCTTTAGCCTTTACGGCAAAAGAGAGGTCGAAAATGCCTTTTATGTGCGCAATGTCCTTATCGAAGCGGCCCAGAAGAAGGTAAACAAAGAAGATAAATTAGTAAATTTCCTGCGCGAAAAGGGCATAACCTACGTTCCCCACGAGGTCAAAGAGGCATTTGACAGGTACAACGCCCTGATCCAGGGGGAAAAGATAGACGCAACCCCCACATGTGTTATCGTCCGCTCCGGAAAGAAGGAAAAAAGCGTTGGCGGTCCCGATATTGTGGCGGCACTGAAAAGGCTTTTATAAATTCGGGCCGAGAAATGGCGAAGAAGGCGCCCTTCTCCTATTACATGGAAATCATTCTGCCCCTGATGGGTATCGGCCTCATGGTCTTCTACACCCTGTGCGACCAAGCCTGCTCGTTCCTCCGGGGCAGCCTTTTCGGTATCGACTTGAAGTACGTGGGAATCGTTTTTATGGTCCTTCTTTTCATCCTCGCCCTGCCTGTGATCCCCCCTTCCCTTCAAGTCGCCGGAAGACATTTAAGAACGATGCTTCTCTCCGGAGCTTTAGGAGGAGAGGTCATACTGGTGCGATTTCAAATCGTAAAAGGCGTTTTCTGTCCCTTCTGTCTTGCCTTTGCCTTTTGTCTTTTAGTCCTCTTTTCCTTGCGAGTGAAAGAGATGAACCGATACTTGGCCGTCGTATCCTTTCTGGCCGGAATAATGGTCTTTGCCTTGTTTTTCCGGGGGTTGGTGGTGCCCCTTTACTCACTCCTTTCGGGTCAATTCCCTCTCACATGGAACCTTTGAACAAAATATATATAGAGCCCACGACCAGGTGCAACCTGCGCTGCGTAACATGCATTCGCCATGTCTGGAACGAGCCAGAAGGCGACATGCAGTGGACGACTTATGAGAACATCATAAAATCCCTTCAAGACTTCCCGGGACCCAAGACCATCGCCTGGGCAGGGATTGGCGAGCCATTACTCCACCCCAGGCTCCCCGACATGATTCGCCTGGCCCATGAAAAGGGGATGAGAACGGAGATTACAACCAACGGCCTACTTTTGTCTCGCGACCTTTCCCTTGCTCTCTTAGAGGCGGGTCTTGATCAGTTGGCCGTCTCCCTGGACGGGGCGTCCAATAAGCAGTATGAAGATATCCGTACCGGTGGGTCCCTTTCCTCCGTAGTCGCCAATGTACATGACCTTTATGCATTAAGCGTGAAGAAGGCGCGCCCCCTGCGTATCGGCATCGTTTTTGTGGCCATGAAGAGAAACATTCACGAACTGCCCAAGGTGGGAGAGCTTGCGAAAATGACGGGGTCTTCCTTCATCCTCGTAACAAACGTCATTCCTTACTCGGCGGATTTGCAAGACGAAATCCTCTACCATGTAAAGCCCAACGTATACGAAAATTCCGGCACCCCTCAGATTCCTCTCTGGATATTGCCCAACATGGATTTCAATGCCCTCACCGAGGCTTCGCTTACGAGGATACTTCGCGCCTACTCCAATATCAGCTTCCTCGACATGTATCTGGGTGAACGCAGCAACTATTGCCCTTTCGTCCAATCAGGCGCCATTGCCATCTCTTGGCAGGGAGATGTGAGCCCCTGCCCCGCCCTTCTGCATTCCCACAGCTGTTACATCCGGAAGCGACCGAAGACTTTCTATCGCTGCCAATTTGGGTGTATAAACGAAGAGCCACTTTCCGCCATTTGGAGCGGAAAGGAGTTTGCCTCTTTCAGGAAGCGCGTCCGCGCCTTCGATTTTCCCCCCTGCATAGATTGTGGCGGATGTTCTCTCGCAGAAACAAACGAGACGGACTGCCTCAACAATCCCTTTCCCGTATGTGGCGATTGCCTATGGGCAAGAGGCCTCATCCGGTGCCCGTAAATCCATCACTTCCGCCACGATAACGGCCGGGAAGGTAAAGAACAAAAAAGGGGAAGAAGAGATTTCCCTCCCTTCTTCCCCTTCACCTTTCGTCAAGGCTATTTCGTTATCTCGTAGTCAACCACCGCCATGACCCGCCTGTTTTTGGCCCGGCCCTCTTTCGTCTTATTGCTCGCAATAGGACGGGATAACCCATACCCCTTGGCGGTCAGCTGGGAGGCGGGGACGCCGAACTTCTCCACCAGGTACTTCACCACACTCTCTGCCCGCCGCAAAGAGAGCTTCAAGTTATACTCGGCCGTTCCTACGTTATCCGTATGCCCCTCAATCACCACATGGAGAGAGGGATTACGGAGCAAGACGGCGGCGAACTTCTTCAGTTCGTTGTGGAATTTTGCCTTTACAACGGCTTTATCGAAATCGAAGAGGATGTTGATTCTCGCCTCTTTCTTTTCCTTGAGTTCCTTTTCTACTGCGGCTACGGCCTTTTCTTCCTTAGCCGTAAGGGCCATGCCTTTCGCCTCGGCTGCCTTTTTCGCCTCGGCCGGCGGGGCAAAGGTCTCGTCACAGGCCGTACGGCTCAACTCGGATTCCTTGCGATCCTCACCCACCGCCGTCACGGCGTAGCAGTACCGCGTCGAGCTCTTGAGCCCCATGTCAGCGAGAGAAGGGGTCTTAGATGTCGTCAAGTAATTGCCGTCCCGGTATACTTTGTACTCCGTGGCTCCGGCCGACTCCTTCCACTGAACATTGATCTGGCTTTCCGAGATGGCCTTGGCCGTTATATCCGTGGGGGCCGAAACCACCCTCGCCATCGTGATGGCACAGGCCTCGTTGCTGGCCGGTGATTCCTTACCCACCGAATCGACGGCCGTCACCCGGTAACAGTAACGGGTTCCCGGTGAAAGACCCGCATCGACGGACTTGCTCATATCAGCGGTAGAGACGAATTTCCCATCTCGGTAGATGCGGTAGGACTTAGCCCCCGAGACGGGATCCCAGGAAAGGTTATTTTCCGTTTGAGATTTGGGCCACGCCTGAAGGTTAATGGGGGCCAACAAGCCCTCTTCTCTTACGGCGGTCACCGTTTTGGCTTTCCCACCGAAGAGGTACGTGATACCCACGGAATACTCGATGTCGTTCAAGGCATCCTTAGTCTGGTAAATGTGGCGGATATCGTACCTCATGAGCCAGTCCTCGGTGAAATAAATCTTTATGCCCCCGCCGTAGGCAACCGTCGCCCCGTGCACATTCGAAACATTCCGCGGGTAATCAACCTCCTGTCCACCTACGCCAGCGGCGACAAAAGGCACGATGGCGCCCTTAGGCAGGAGATTGAAAATTCCCTCGAGCCTAAAGTTTAGTCCCTCCACCCTTTTATCACCCCAGGTCGCCCGTTCATAATCGGTAAAGAAAGCCCCAACCGTACCTTCCACCCCAAAGTAACGACTAATATCGTATCCCAGACGAAGGCCACCCGTTAAGCTATTTTGTATCTGCCGCTCGGAGTCGAAAGAAAAGCCTCCTAAGTAGGGGCCGATGGAAAAGCGACCGGCCTGAACTTGGGCCAAAGCCATGCCCGAAAAAACCAGGATTAGACTCATGAAAAAACAAACGATGGCAAAAAACCTTTTCATACTTCCCACCTCCCTTCAAAATTAACCATGGACCCTATATAAACCTTTTCCCCTTTCGATGCAAAAAAAAAACGGCCTTGCAAAATCGCCATATAATGTGATATGGCACTTTCAAATACCCAGGTAGCCCGTTTAGAAAACCTCTTTAGGAGGGCCTATGTTTCCCTTAGACAAGTGGGATAAGGAGCATCTTTACTCCACGATGCGTGAATTGCTCTACAGCTTCAACTTTACGTGGTTTGTCACGGAGGAATGGATAAAGAAAAACTGTACCCCCGAAAAGGCGAAAGAGGGCATGCTTTACCTCTCCGGTGAATTTGGGGCCTACGAAGCAAAGAGGATCGCGAGAATTATACCTAAAGACCGTGAAGGCATAGACAAGCTCATCACCTTTCTGGAGCATTCGCACTGGTTCGCCTTCGAGGACATGGTTACGAAAAAAATCTCCCCTCAAAGCTTTATCATGGCCACGAGAAATTGCACCTCTCAAAAGGCCGCTCAAAAATGGGGTATGGGTTATTACGACTGTGCTGAAGGGGCCCTGAAATTGAGGACCTCTTTCTTTACCCAGATCGATCCCCGAGCCCAGGTGCAAAGGATCTTTACCCCTCCTGCCCCACCGGCAGAAGGATTCGATTCCTCTATCTCCTGCGCCTGGATTATTTCCCTCGGGTAATTGACCCACCCATCCGGATTTCTTGGGTGGTCAGAGAGAGAAAACCGGCCAAAAGCTGGCAGCAAACGCAGAAATAAATGGCCGTTCGAAAAGCCTCGGCTCCGAGTGAAGTCCCGGGATAAAAGAAGCTCATCAAAATACCCAAAAACTGGAGAAAGAAAGCGGGGCCCAACATATTGAAGAAATTGATGCCCGTCATGGCGGCACCGGACATGGACGGGGGAAACAGCTCCTTTATCTGGGCATACATGAGCTGGCCGGAGGTGGTAAAAATCCCCATGACGAAGAATACGATCCCGGGAAGGAAGGGACTTACCCCCTCGTCGAACAGGGTAAGTAACCAGGTGGTCAGGGCCAACAGAAAGACACCGACGGCAACGAGGTATTTTCGGGTGTGAAATACCTTATCGGACATGAATCCCCACAGGGGAAAACCCAGGATCGTCCCCACGTTCATGGCCAGGATGACATTCCCTGCCGTGATAGGGCTCATTTTCCACACCATGATGAGCAAAGGCCCTGCCCAAAGGGCCTGAAGAGAGGCAAAGGTGCCGTACCGAAGAAAAGCGACGGCCGAAATCAGCCAGAAATCCCGGGAATAAACGAGATGCCGCATATGAGAGAACTTGCCGCTGCCGGGATTTTCCGGCTCCATCCCGGCCGGGCGGTCCCGCACGATAAGCCACAGCAGCATTATCACTACGGCATGAACCCCGGCAAGGATGAGAAAACTCTCACGCCATCCAAACATCTTGGCCATGGCGGCCAGGGGTGAGGTAGAAACTATGTTACCTAAGGTCCCAATAGAGGTGAGCAACCCTGAAACCGTGGCAAAGGTAACGGGAGAAAACCAAACGGAGAGGAGTTTCAAACTTCCGATAAAAGCACAGGACATGCCTATGCCCATAAGGAGGCGACCCGCAACGGCCATCTGGGCATTCCGGGCCAGGGCAAAGGTGAGAGCCCCCACCACCCCCACCACACCGAGGCCCGTCATGAGGCGGCGTGGCCCCACTTTATCGATGGTGAGAAGAATGGGTATCTGGGTTAAAGCGAAGGAGTAGAAAAAAGCGGCGGAAAGAAACCCCAGACTCTCGCTATTGAGCAAGAGGTCGCGAACCAGATAAGGGGCAAGGACCGCATTGGTGCTCCGGTAGAGCTGAGAAAAGAAAAAATTGGCGGCCCCCACCAATAAAATAAGCCAGCGCCTTTCCATCATCTCCCATACCTAAACCCTTTTGGCTTCTCTTTCAATACCGACGTGGGAGAAGGAAACGGGGTGGCAAAGGTCTTGACAGACAAATGACCATATGCTTAGTATCGCATCCTTAGAAAAATCCTGCTAATAAAGGCAAAGCCACACAAAAAGGAGGAGCATCGTGAAAATTTCGAAAGGAAAATTCTGGACTTTATCCATTTTCATCGGGGCCCTGCTATTTCTCTTTCAAGCCGGGTGGGCGACGGAGGCGAAAAAGAAGGCCCCCCTCGACGCCGATCGCCCTGATCGTCTCATAACCATGGCCCTCGAATACACGGGGATCGAGGTTGCCCAGGGACAGCCGGTTAACATGAGCCTCCTCTTTCACAACGGTGGGAAATCCATGGAATTGGTCCAAGTGTGGGTGTCCGCCAAACCAGCCGGATGGCGCACCCGCCTCAAAACTGACACGTACACCGTAACGGGGCTATCCGTACCGGCAGGGGAGGACAAATCGATCGTCTTCGAGGCCGAACCGGACAAATCCATCCGCCCAGGAGAGTACAACTTCGTTATTGAGGCCAAAACCCAGGACGGCCAGTTTCATATGAAGCAGCCCCTGGTCGTTAAAGTTAAAGAAGCCGACAAATCGACGATGAGAGGGCTAAAATTGTCTACCTCCTATCCCATTCTTCAAGCACCGTCGAACATGAAATTCGAGTTTTCCATCGAAGTGGAAAATAAATTGGGTAAGGACGCCATTGTTAACCTATCCGCTCAAGTCCCGGAGGGATGGGAGGTGAACATAAAGCCTTCTTACGAACAAAAGACGATCTCCAGCCTGAAGATTAGGGCCAACGATAGTCAGACCATCTCCCTCGAGGTAAATCCCGTCAGGGACGCCCGGGCGGGAGAATATCCCATCATCTTCCGTGCTCAAACGGAGGAGGCGCGTTCTGAAATCAGGCTTACCTGCGTCTTGACGGGCACGTATGCCATCGAGGCAGGCACGCCCACAGGGCTTCTTAGCCTCGAGGTAAACCAGGGCAAGAAGGCCACGGTTTCCATCTTCGTGAAGAACACGGGCACCGCCACATTAAAGAACGTAAAATTCACGGCCTACAAGCCGGAAAACTGGAAGGTGGATTTCACGCCCGATACAATACCCGTGCTCGAACCGCGAGAAGTAAAGCAGGTGGAGGCCACGATCACACCGGCCGAAGAAGCCTTAGTAGGCGATTACTCGGTAAATATCGTGGCCGATGGGGATAAGGCTGTAAAAAACCTCGAGTTCAGGGTATCCGTCAAGGCTTCTACGACATGGGGATGGATCGGCCTCGGTATAATCCTCATCGTCATTGCCGGTCTTATGTTTATGTTCCGCTGGATAGGGAGAAGATGAATTCGCAGGCGGTGGTAGAAACCAGGGAATTAACAAAGGTATACAATGGGCAGGTGGCGGTGGATCACGTATCTTTCACCGTCACAGAAGGGGAGATATTCGGGCTTCTGGGCCCCAACGGGGCCGGTAAGACAACCATTATCCTCATGCTCTTGGGCTTGACAGAACCCACAAGCGGCGAAGCAAAAGTGCTCGGCATCGATCCCACGCGGGATTCTATCAAGGTGAAGGGTATTATCGGCTACATGCCGGAAAACATGGGTTTCTATAGTGACCTCAACGCCGTTCAGACCCTTAGATTCGTCGCCGATTTAAACAACATACCCCCCAAAGAAGCGGAGGAGCGCATTGCCCACGCCCTTAAAACCGTTGGCCTTTCAGGAGAAGAGAGGAAAAAAGTGGGGGCCTATTCGCGCGGCATGAGGCAGCGCCTGGGACTGGCGGAATTGTTGGTAAAAAGGCCGAAGCTCGCCTTCCTCGATGAACCTACCCTGGGGCTTGATCCCGATGCGACAAGCAGCATGATCGATCTCATTGAACACCTGACCAGGAAAGAAGGGATGACGGTCATCCTCTGCTCTCACTATTTGGAAATGGTTCAGAGGCTGTGTAGCCGGGTGGGCATCATGATCAAAGGGAAGATGGTCGCGGTAGGGTCCATGGACGAGCTCGCCACGGAAAAATTCGGCGTGGGAGACGAAGAATATTCACTGGAAGACATCTACATGAAGTATTTCAGGGAGACGTGAAATGAGGGGTTTGAGAGTCATCTTCAAGAAAGAACTGGCCGATCACTTTAGCAGCTACCGATTCCTCATCCTCTTTGCCCTCATCTGGATGGTAAGCCTGGTTACTACCTATCTCGCGGGTATGTCCATCAAGCAGGAACTGCAGGGGGTGGCAAAGCCCAAGTTCGTGTTCCTCATGCTCTTTACCGCCCAGGGAGCCCTTTTCTCCTTCGTACAGTTCGTGGCCTTCTTCGGCCCCCTCATTGGCCTCATTTTAGGATTCGACATGATCAACAGGGAGAAAAACGAAGGCACCATGAGCCGCCTCTTGTCCCAGCCCATCTATCGGGATGCGGTAATCAATGGGAAATTCCTCGCCGGAGTGGCAACCATCAGTATCATGCTGCTTTCGATCGTTTTGGTCACCACCGGTTTGGGTCTGAACCTTATCGGCATCGTGCCGGGGCCCGAGGAGATCGGACGCATCTTCGTCTACCTCGTCGTGAGTATCATCTACGTGTCCTTCTGGCTCGGCGTGGCCATCCTCTTTTCCATCCTCTTTAGAAGCGTCACGACTTCTGCCCTCGCTTCCATTGCCGTTTGGATATTCTTCTCCTTCTTCCTCACCTTAGGGGCTTCCATCATTGCCCGATCGGTAACCCCCGCCGCCCAACCGGACAACCCGGAAGCGATGATAAAACAGATCAATATTCAAAGGTCCATTTCCCTCGTCTCCCCTATGGTCCTTTACTCCGAGGCCACGGCGGTAATTATAGATCCGACGAGGAGGACGACCAAAAGCTTCGTGCTCGTAGGCCCGATGGAAAAGTTTTCTCAGGAGAGATTTTCCGGCCCCTTGCCCATGTGGCAAAGCACGCTGATAGTAATGCCCTATATCATCTGCCTTGTCGCCATCACCGTCATCTGCTTTGCCATCTCCTACCTCGTATTCATGAGGCAAGAGATCAGGTCGGCTTGAAATCAAAGGGTGGAGGTCTTAACGATCTTCCCACCCTTACTTAAGATGACCTCTTTGGCCTTGATGAAATCCGCCTCACTCAGGGCACGGGTGGCATCTTCGATGTAATAGGTGGGAAAACCCAGGTCTATGGCATCCAGGGCCGTATATAGCACGCAATACTCCGCCGCCAGGCCACAAACGTAAACTTTTTTTGCCCCTCGCCCTCTCAAATAATCGCTAAGACCCGTCGATTTTCTGCGAGCGTTATCGAAAAATCCCGAATAACTGTCTATTTCCGGATCTGTGCCCTTGCGGAAGATGGCCTCTACCCTGCGATCGTCGAAACCCGGGGCAAAACTGGCCCCTTCCGTCCCCTGAAGGCAGTGTTCCGGCCACAGGGTCTGTTCGAGGCCGCCTAACATTATCTTTTCGAACGGCTTTTTTCCTTCATGGTGAACGGCAAAGCTCAGGTGCTGGGCTGGATGCCAGTCCTGGGTGGCCACCACCAAATCGAATCTATCCATGATACCGTTTATAAGCGAAACAATTTCATCCCCTTTTGGAACGGGGAGGCGGCCTCCGGGGATAAAGTCCCGCTGCAAATCCACGACAATGAGGACCTTCATATCCTACCTCCTTAAAAAACTTTCCCGGTACTTTTCCATCAGCTCGCTCCTTAAGTTGAGAAGCCTTTCACTCAATCCTACCTTGTAAAGGTGAGGGTTCTCGAATCTTTTGTGCTCCTCGGGCAAGCGGGCAAGCCTTTGCCTTGCATAATCCGCAACTTCTCCCACCGATGGGCTTTCCTTAAGACGCTTTCCCTTCACCATTACGGGCTGAAGCAGGGGCTCGTCTTCATATCGAAGAAGGGAAAGGCTCTTTTCCCTTTCATGGGGATGGAACATCTCTTTTACCTGCGTCTCTCCTTCTAAATGAATCACATCGGCCGTGAACATGCCACGCCTGTCGGTAAACCTGGCCACCTGCTTCCGGCCGGGAAGGGTCGTCTTGACCACGTTATCGGAAATCTTCATGCGCGGTTCGCCATCGTACACAGAGAGCTTGTAAACCCCATCGAGGGCCGCATCGGGGAAACCCGTCACGAGCTTGGTTCCCACACCAAAGACATCCACCGGCGCCCCCTGCTCGATGAGGCTCTTGATCACGTATTCATCGAGGAGGTTAGAAGCCACGATCTTAACCTCCTTGAGCCCCGCCTGATCGAGCATTTCCCTTGCCTTCTTGGAGAGGTATGATAAATCCCCGCTGTCCAGACGAATCCCCTTCAGCTTAACGCCCTTTTCTGCAAGTTTCTTGGCCGCCTCTATGGCATGGGGAATGCCACTTAGAAGGGTGTCGTAAGTATCTACGAGGAGCACGGCCCGGTCTTGGTTGGCCTCCACAAACTTCAAATAAGCAAGAAGCTCGTCTCTGTGACTTTCGACGAAAGAATGGGCCATGGTACCCGCCGGTTCCAGGCCGAATAACTGGGCGGCTTTGACGTTCGAGGTACTATCGAACCCGCCGATTACTGCCGCCCGGGAGGCGAGGAGCCCCCCTTGGGCAGGTGCCCTCCGAAGCCCGAAATCGCTCAATACCCGACTGCCTGCTGCCTGTCTCATGCGGGCTGCCTTGGTAGCGATTAGGCTCTGGTAATTTACGAGATTGAGGATCACCGTCTCCACGAGCTGGGCCTCGAATAACCTCCCCTCCACCCTGATGATAGGCTCCAGGGGAAAGACGACCTCGCCCTCCTTCATGGCGAAAACATCCCCCAAAAACCTAAACTCCGCAAGAAAATCCACATAGTCTTTCTCGAAGTTCAACCTCCTCAAGTACGCCAAGTCTTCAGGATAAAAGCGTAAATTTTCCAAAGTGTCCATGAGCGGATCGAGCCCGGCGAAAACGACGTAGCCGCCGCTAAAGGGAATCGTTCGGAAGAAATAATCGAAAACGGCGGGTTTTTCTGCTATGCCGTCAAGGAAGTAGGCCTGCCCCATGGCAAGCTGATACAAATCCGTATACAGCCCCGAAGTCTCGATCTTCCCGTACCCGTCCATGATAATCCCTTCCCGAATTCTTGAGGCGTTAGAAAATTTTGAGCTCAATATGAGGAGGAGGGCTTTTTCGTGTCAAGGATTTTTTAATCGTTTAAGGACTAACCGACCATGTCACGGGGGATAAAATGCTTACCCACTAATTTCTGACTGCTACTTGCGGGATTGAAGAATACAAGCCACTATACATGTGGCAAACATGACCGAACTCTAAAATCTCAAAACCTAACAAGATAAGCCACAACCTCGATATTTATGGTCGGGGCGGCAGGATTTGAACCTGCGACATCCTGCTCCCAAAGCAGGCGCGCTACCAGGCTGCGCTACGCCCCGATTCGACAAACTTCAAACTCTTGGAAAGGTGCTCCTTCAAAGCCTTGAGCGCCTGTCCGCGGTGACTATACTTGTTTTTCTCCTCCGGCGCAAGCTCGGCCGCCGTTCGCCCCAGGGCGGGGACAAAAAAAATCGGATCGTAACCAAAACCGCCCTTCCCTCTTTCCTCCCGTATGATTAACCCCTCCCATTTCCCGGTGAAGGATTCGTACTTTCCCGCGGGCTCGCAATAGACAACCACGCAGGTAAAGTAAGCCTTTCTTTCTCCTTCCGGGAGGTCTTTCATTAACTCAAGCAACTTTTCGATGTTCTCCCCGTCTGTTGCCCTTTCCCCGGCGAATCTCGCCGACTTCACCCCCGGCCATCCCCCGAGGGCGGGCACCACCAGGCCCGAATCATCGGCAATGGCAGGAAGAGATGTGAATTCGGCTACTGCACGCGCCTTTTTATAGGCGTTAGCAAAGAAATCCTCTCCGTCTTCCTCCACGCCGGGAAACTCCGGGAAATCCTTCACAGTCATGATACTTAGAGGCAAATCGGCAAGCATCATCTTAATTTCCCTGATTTTTCCCTCATTGGCCGTTGCCAGCACCACGCGTTTCACTTCCAATCACCCACCACCCTCTTCTGGACGGAAATAAGCCCTTGGACCCCATGCCAGGCCAGATCGAGCATTTCCTCTAATTTTTTTCGTTCGAATGGCATCCTTTCCGCCGTCCCCTGGACCTCCACGAGCTTACCCGAGGCGGTCATAACCACGTTCATATCCACTTCGGCCCTAACATCCTCGCCGTAATCGAGGTCGAGCAGGATTTCTCCTTCTACAATGCCTACGCTAACGGCTGCCACGTAGTCTAAGATGGGCATACTCGCAAGAAGGCCCTGCCTTATCATATTTTCGAAAAGCAGGGTTGTGGCGATAAACCCTCCCGTAATGGAGGCCGTTCTCGTACCCCCATCGGCCTGAATCACATCGCAGTCCACATAAACGGTCCGAGGACCGATGGCTCCCAGATCGACCACGGCCCGGAGGGAGCGCCCTACAATGCGCTGGATTTCGTATGTCCTGCCCGTCACCCTCCCACGGGGGTTGCGCGTCATCGTTGCCATGGGTAACATAGCGTACTCGGCCGTAAGCCAACCCTGTCCTGTTTCGCGCAAGAACGGGGGAACTTCATCGGAAAAAGAAGCCGCACAGATGACCTTCGTCTCCCCCATTTCTATGAGAACCGAGCCGGGGGCATACTTCAAATAATTGCGCGTAACCTGTACGGGTCTTATCTCGTCTGCTCGGCGATCGTTTTGCCTCTGAAGGCTCATCTCTTCCCGATACTCTCCAGAATGCCGCGGCTTAAGGCCCGGGCCATCTCTTCTTCGTATTTCGGCGTCGTTATTTTTTTTAGATTTTCCGTGTTACTGGCAAACCCCAATTCCACTACCACGGCGGGGACCGTTAGTGATTCCGTCAACTCCATGGGCGCTTCCCTCAATCCCCTGTTTTCTTTCGGGAACACCTGGACAAGGCTCTGCTGTAATTTTTGAGCCAGCAACACGGATTTGTTCAAGTATTCCGTCCGCCGCATGGATTGGATGATATGTTGGGCCTCCCCGCTTTTTTTCTCCTCCCGTTCCGTAGGTTTAAATCCGGGGAAGTATATTTCGAAGCCCCGGGCGCTGCGACCGAAGGCCCTATTTACATGGAGGCTCAAAACGGCAGCCGGATTTAAGCCCTTGATCCGTTTTATCCTATCAGCGGTGGGAAGATCCACATCTGTCTCTCGGGTCAGAACAACGCGCAGGCGACCCGTCTTCTCCAACTCTTTTTTCAGGAGAAGGGCGATTTTCAACGTAATATCCTTCTCTTTCACCTTTTCCGTTACAGCTACACCGTAATCTTTGCCCCCGTGGGCCGGGTCGATAACGACCAACGGCCATTCACCTGCCGCCAGCGTTATACTCAGGAAAAAAAGCGCAAATGATAGAGCAGCAATTTTTATCGTTTTCACCATGCGTCTTGCCTATCCCGAAATAAGTGGTGATGCCTTTTAGATTAAACCGTATGCTTTTGTCAATTCATCCTAAGCGCGCTTGTACAAGCGTTCCACCGAGAGTACCGACTTTAGACCTTTAATGGAGGCTATCATCTGGTTCAGTTGATTCAAGTCCTGAATATCGACCTGAAAAACGCAAATAGCCTTCAAATCGGCCGTGGTGTCCACTTCGGCGTGGGCAATGTTTATGTCAAGGCCGGAAATCACCGTGCTGACCTCCGAGAGCACCCCTTTTCTATCCTGGCAGACGACCCTCAGGGTCACGGGGAAGGTCTGCCCTGGCCGGGCATTCCAGTTTACATCCACCAGGCGCTCGGCATCCACCTCCTGCACGTTGACGCAATTCCTTTTATGAATGGTAATGCCGCGCCCTCGGGAAATATATCCCACCACATCTTCCCCCGGAATGGGCGAACAACAGCGGGCGAATTTAATCATTATATCCTCGACGCCGGTAATGGAAATACCGAGCTCCGTCGGCGCGGCTTTCTTCCTTTTCTCCGGCACGAGGGCCGGTACCTTCGCCCTTTCCTCCTCCGGCAAGAAGTGATGGGCAATGTGCTTCGCCGAGAGCCTGCCGAATCCCACGAGACTCATGAGCTCTTCCGGCGAAGTGATCTTGTGTTCTTCGTAAATCTTCCTTATCTCTTCCGACTTGAGCACCTGGGATAACTTCAACCGGTGCTTCTTAAGCTCCTTTTCGAGGATTTCACGTCCGAGTTCAATACTCTTCTTTCTCTCCTCCTCCTTGAGGTAAGCCTTGATCTTTGACCTGGCCCTCGTTGTGACACACCATTTGAGCCACTCCTTCCCCGGGTGATGACCGGCCTGGGTAATGATTTCCACCGTATCGCCGTTGCGCAATTCGTACTTGAGGGGGACGATATTCCGATTGACCTTCGCCCCTATGCACTGGTGACCCACTTCCGTATGGATGCTGTAGGCAAAGTCTATGGGCGTGGCACCCCGGGGGAAGGACTTCACCTCTCCCTTCGGGGTAAAGACGTAAACTTCATCGGGGAAAAGGGCCATCTTGAGATTGGTAAGAAATTCCCGGGGGCTATCGGATTCGAGCTGGATTTCGATGAGTTCTCTCACCCGCTTTATCTGTTCGTCATCGGGACCGGGCGCCGTTTTCTTTTCCTTATATCTCCAATGAGCGGCGATTCCCTCTTCCGCCCACTGGTGCATGGACCTCGTGCGAATCTGGACCTCCATACGCTCCCCGTAAGGTCCTATCACCGTCGTATGGAGGGATTGGTAACCGTTTGCCTTGGGCATGGCTATCCGATCTTTGAATCGATGGGGAATGGGTTTCCACAAATGGTGAATGACGCTTAAGGCTTCATAGCACTCCCGGTCTATATTAGATTCGAGGATGATGCGGAAGGCGATGAGGTCGTAAACCTCGTCGAAATCTATTTTTTGATTTTTCATCTTCGAATAGATGCTGTAAAAATGCTTTGCCCTGCCTTCCACCGTTGCCTTCAGACCTGCCTTGGCCATTTCTTCCGCGATGATGCCCTTCACTTCCGCCATGTACTTTTCCCGATGAACGCTCTTGCTCGCCACGCGGGTCGCTATGTACTCGTAAGCTTCCCGGTCGAGGTAATAAAAGGCCAAGTCCTCCAGCTCCGTTTTCATCCAATTAATGCCCAGGCGATTGGCGAGGGGCGCATGAATCTCCATCGTTTCCCGAGCTATGGCCTTCTGCTTCTCCTCCGGCTGGTACTGAAGCGTCCTCATGTTATGGACCCTATCGGCCAATCTCACGAGCAACACCCGGATATCGCTCGCCATGGCCATTATCATCTTCCGATAGTTTTCGGCCTGACGCTCTTCCTCGCTGGCATACAGGATCTTCCCTATCTTCGTTACGCCATCCACGAGCTGCGCCAC
This sequence comes from Syntrophales bacterium, assembly GCA_035358955.1. Lineage (GTDB taxonomy): Bacteria > Desulfobacterota > Syntrophia > Syntrophales > UBA8958 > JAOAFE01. The sequence continues at coordinate 53,616 of DAORXN010000006.1, forward strand.
GTCGCGGCCAAAATTCTTCTCAATCTGCTCCAGGGTGGTCAAGGTGTCCTCCACCGTATCGTGGAGAAGCCCCGTGGCGATGGTTGCGGCATCCAGTTTCATATCGGCGAGTATCCCTGCCACTTCGAGGGGGTGGGTGAGGTAGGGTTCCCCCGAGAGCCTCAACTGTCCCCGGTGAACGGTGGCGGAAAAAACGTAGGCCTTCTCTATCAGCTCCTGCTCATCCTGCGAGAGATAAGCCTGCGTCTTATCCAGGATATCGGTGATACGAATCATAGATGAATCATACGACGGAAGTTTCCTTTAGACAATAAGGAACTACCTCATCGATACGAACCACTTCGATTTCTCCGGTTCGGCGGTTCTTGATTTCCACCCGGCCTTCGGCTATGCGTTTGGGCCCGATGGTAATCCGGAAGGGGATACCGATCAAATCGGCATCGTTGAACTTGACCCCGGCCCTTTCATCCCGGTCATCGAGCAACACCTCCAACCCATGTTTTAGGCAGGCTTCGTATATGCCCTCGGCCGCCTCCTTCAAGGCACTTTCCCTTACGTTCACAGGGGTAATGATGACCTGGAAAGGGGCCAAAGAAAGGGGCCAGATGATCCCCGCCTCGTCGTGGTTCTGCTCGATACACGCAGCGACCGTGCGGCCGATGCCGATGCCATAGCATCCCATAATCATGTATTGTTCTTCACCGTTTCGATCGAGGAAGACGGCCCTCATGGCCTTGCTGTACTTCGTCCCCAACTTGAAGACATGCCCCACCTCTATCCCCCGGGCAAAGTTTATCTCGCCTCCACAGCGAGGGCACGGGTCACCCGCGTGGATAACACGCAGGTCGTAAAACTCTGTCAATGCAAAGTCCCGCGGATAATTAGCGTTCTTTAGGTGGTAGTCTTCACGATTGGCACCCACGACGAGATTACGACGACCGAGGAGAGAAAAATCGGCGATCATCCTGCATTTTAACCCGATCGGCCCCACGAAACCGCGGTGCGATCCGGCACACCTTACGATTTCTTCATCCGTGGCCATCTCGAGGACCTCGCATCCGAGAATGTTCTTTACCTTTACTTCGTTCACTTCTTCGTCCCCCCGGATGAGGACGGCCACTGGTTGCCCATCGGCCATATAAACGATCGTCTTTACCACATCCCGAGGACTGACCTGGAGGAAGCGGGATACCTCTTCGATCGTCCTCACGTTGGGCGTATGGACCTCCTCAAGGGTCTTGAGTTCCTCTCCCTGGTCACTTTCCTCCGGCTTGACCGTTTCCGCCTTCTCGAGGTTTGCCGCATAGCCACAGCGGTCACAGTACACCATGGCATCCTCCCCCGTATCGGCTATCACGAGGAACTCATGGGAGAAGCTGCCTCCGATACTTCCCGTATCCGCCTCGACGGCCCGGAATTTTAACCCACAACGATCAAAGATCCGGTGATAGGCGTCAAACATCTTCCTATAGCTTACCTCCGCCGATTCCTCGTCGGCATCGAAACTGTAAGCGTCCTTCATCACGAATTCCCGGCATCTGATAACGCCAAAGCGAGGCCTCATCTCGTCCCGGAATTTGGTCTGAATCTGATACAGATTCAAGGGCAGCTGGCGGTAAGATTTGACCTCGTTTCTTACGAGGTCCGTAACCACCTCCTCATGGGTCGGGGCAAGGCAGTACTCACTGTCCTTGCGATCCCTGAAACGCAAAAGCTCCTTTCCGTAGTGTTCCCACCTGCCCGATTCTTTCCACAGCTCGGCCGGCTGCACAACGGGCATGCTCAGTTCCTGGGCACCTGCCCGGTTCATCTCCTCCCGGATGATGTTTTCCACCTTCTTTATGACGCGTAAGCCTAAGGGGAGATAGGTATAGATGCCGCTGGCAAGTTTTCTTATGAGCCCCGCCCTAATCATCAGCTGATGACTCGCCGTTTCGGCATCGGCCGGCACCTCTCTCACCGTGGGAAGAAACAGCTGAGAATACCTCATCTTTTAGCCTCCCTTTCCCTCTTCATATGATAAACTTCCCGAATCAAGGTTTCGAGCATTTCTTCTTCCTTTACCTTTCCTATTATTGCCCCGTGCTTGAAGAGAAGACCCATCCCCCTCCCTCCCGCAATGCCGATATCCGCCTCTTTAGCTTCCCCGGGGCCGTTAACTACACATCCCATGATGGCTATCTTCATGTAGTCCTTAAAACCGGAAAGCCTCCTTTCGACCTTCTTCGCAAGGCCGGGCACATCTATCTCACAGCGCCCGCAGGTAGGGCAGGAGACGATTTCCGGCCCCACCTCCCTGATGCCTAACGTGCGAAGGATATGGAAGGCAACGGGAATTTCTTGGAGCGGGCTCCCCGTGACGGAGACCCGAATGGTATCGCCGATACCTTCAAATAAGAGCACACCCAAACCGATCGCTGATTTTACCGTCGCCCTTATGAGCGTGCCTGCCTCCGTCACCCCTAAGTGCAGTGGATAATCGGTAACAGATGCGAGCTTCCGATAGGCCTCAATCATGGTGGGGACGCAAGAAGATTTCACGGAAATCTTCATCTTCGTCCACCCCAGGTCCTCTATCCGCTTCACATGATTCAAGGCACTCTCGACCAGCGCTTGGGCTGTAGGGCCCTGGTACTTGTGCCAGAGGGCCTTCTCGAGGGAGCCGGCATTCACCCCCACGCGGATTACGGTCCCCCTCTCCCTGGCCGCTCTCACCACCTCGCGAATCCGCGGGAAGTCCATATTGCCGGGATTTATGCGGATCCCCTCCACACCCTGATCGATGGCCATAAGGGCCAGGCGATGGTCGAAATGAATGTCCGCCACGAGGGGAATGGAAATAGCCTTCTTAATAAAACCGAGCGACTTCGCCGACTCTTCGTCCCTTACCGCCACCCGCACGACCTCGCAGCCGGCCCTTTCCAATCTTCTAATTTGGGCGATTGTCTTCTTGACATCCCGGGTGTCGGTGTTGGTCATGGATTGCACAACAACCAGCGCGCCACCCCCGATCGGCACAGAGCCCAATTGGATTCTCCGCGTCTCTTTCCGCCTTACCGGCTTACCCATCTGTAACCGCCTTTTTCAAGAGAGGGCTTGCTTGACTCTTGCGATGCCCTTTTCGATGAGATCAACAGAAGTGGCATAAGAAAACCTGAGAAACCGGTCATCACCGAAGTCCGCCCCCGGCACCACCGCCACACCTACCTCGTCGAGCAGATAACTCGCCAGATCCGAAGAATCCTTGATCACGCGACCCTTAAATGATCGGCCGAAAACACCTTCCACATTGGGAAAAACGTAAAAGGCCCCCTTAGGTTTCGTGCATCGGAAACCCGGCACCTCGTTTAAGGCCTCACATATGATGTCCCGGCGTCTTTGGAATTCCTCTACCATCTTCTCCACTTCCCCCTGATCTCCCGTCAGGGCCGCCAAGGCTGCCTTCTGGGCGATCGAGGTAGGGTTGGACGTGTTTTGGCTTTGGAGCTTGGTTACGGCACTAATGATCCACTCCGGTCCCGCCGCGTACCCGATGCGCCAGCCCGTCATGGCGTAAGCCTTCGATACGCCGTTTACAATGACCGTTTTTTCCTTCATGGCGGCGTGCACGCTGGCGATGGAGGCAAATTTCATTCCGTCGTAGATTATCTTCTCGTAAATTTCATCAGAGATAACAATGATGTCGCAATCGGCGAGGGCCTCTGCCAGCCTCTTCAGTTCTTCCTCTGTGTACACGCACCCCGTGGGATTGGAAGGGCTGTTTATAATGATGCCCCGCGTTTTTTCGTTGATGGCCGCCTGCAAATCGTCAGGCGAAATCCGGAATCCTTTCTCCTCTTGCGTCGGTATCACTACGGGGGTCGCCCCGGCGAGCTTGACGATATCGATGTAGGACACCCAATAAGGGGCCGGCACGATCACCTCATCTCCCTCTTCGAACAAGACCTGGGCCAGATTGTAAAGCGTATGTTTCGCCCCGCAGGAGACGCAGACCTCGGACCGGCCGTATTCCAACCCCTGGTCGCGGAAGAGCTTATCAATGATGGCGTCCTTGAGCTCATCAATACCAGCGACCGGCGTATACTTGGTGAACCCTTCTTCTATGGCTCTTATGGCGGCTTTTTTAATGTAGAGGGGGGTGTCAAAATCAGGCTCACCGGCTCCAAAACCGATCACGTCTCTGCCCGCCGCTTTCATGGCGTTGGCCTTCATGGTAATGGCCAGCGTGGGAGAAGGCTTTATCTCCTGGATTCTTTGGGATAGCTTCATTTAACCCTCCCTTTGGGTCTTCCGAACTTCTCCATCAATTTCTTGTTTACGATATCGGGAACCAGCCCTTTCACGGACCCCCCCATGCAGGCCGCTTGCTTGATGAGATTGGAGCTCGTGTAAAACCACTGGTAACCAGTCATGAGAAAGACCGTTTCCACATCCTTGTTCATGCGTCTATTCATGAGGGCCATCTGGAACTCGTACTCAAAATCCGACACGGCCCTCAACCCCCGGAGGATTACATTCGCCCCCACTTTCTTCGCGTAATCCACGAGCAAACCACTGTAGGAATCGATCTTCAACTGCCCGTTGTTCTTGCCTATCACCTCATAAATCATCTCGACGCGCTCTTCCACGGAGAAAAGATAGTGTTTATTCGGATTGTAGGCCACGAGCACGATAAGCTCATCGAACATGTTAAGGGCGCGGGTTATAATGTCCATGTGTCCGTAAGTAATGGGGTCAAAAGAACCGGGATAAATGGCTACCTTCTTCATTTCTCATCCTCACTCCTTTTTCTGTATTGTATGATCGTCAAGTTCGTGTCCCCGTAATGCCTCACATCTACAACCTCCCAGGATGGCTCAAACAAGGGATAATGAACGTCTTCACGACGGGAATGCTGAATAACCAAGAGACCACCATCACTCAAGATGGGGGCCTTGGTACATAATTCCACCGTTTTTCCCACTAAGTCGGAATCATAAGGCGGATCGGCGAATACAACGTGAAACATCACCCCCATTCGCGAAAGGCGCTTAACGACGGCCTTGATATCGCCCTCCATGACGGCGGCCCGCTCTTGAAAGCCCATTTCCCTAACGGAACGGGCAATCTGCTTTATCAGCTGGGCATTTTTTTCTACGAATACAACCCTGGATGCCCCGCGACTCAAGGCTTCCAGACCTACACTCCCCGTACCGGCGTAAAGATCGGCCCATGACGTTCCTTCAATAGAGCCGAGGATGTTAAACAGGGCCTCTCGTACCATGGCGGGAGTAGGCCGGACCTTACCCTTGCGAGATGAGGATATTTTCGTTCCCCGGGCCTCTCCCCCGATTACTCTCATGGCCTGGCTTCCGTTACAGATACTTCTGAATCAAGATCTCGGCAATCTGGACAGCATTCAGGGCCGCCCCTTTTCTTATATTATCGGCCACAATCCACATGTTGATACCCCGTTCGATGGAAAGGTCCTCCCTGATCCTGCCGACGAAGGTTTCGTCCCTACCGGCGGCGTAGATGGCAAGCGGATACTCATTGGCGGCGGGGTTATCCACGACGCAGACCCCAGGTGCCTTCTCCAACAGGGCCCGCACTTCAGAAGCGGTGATCTTCTCTTTCGTCTCTACGTTCACCGATTCGGAATGCCCGTAGAAAACGGGTACCCTTACCGTCGTGGCCGAAACGGCAATGGAAGGGTCTTTCATGATCTTCTTGGTCTCGTTTACCATCTTCATCTCTTCTTTGGTGTAGCCGTTTTCGAGGAACACATCAATGTGGGGTAGGCAGTTGAAGGCGATCTGATGGGGGTACACCTTCGGTTTTACCTCACCGAAGGAAAGGAGGGCCCTCGTCTGCTCGGCTAGCTCTTCGATTGCCTTCTTGCCCGTACCAGAAACGGCCTGGTAGGTAGAAACCACCACCCGCACGATGCCTACGGCGTCGTAGATGGGCTTCAGAACCACCACCATCTGAATGGTAGAGCAGTTGGGGTTGGCGATGATCCCTCGATTCTTGTAGTGGGCTATCTCTTCCGGATTCACCTCCGGTACGACCAACGGAATATCCGGTTCCAGGCGAAAGGCGCTGGTATTATCTATCACCACGCAACCGGCCTGAGCGGCTATGGGGGCGTATTTTTGACTGACGGACCCGCCCGCCGAAAACAAACCGATATCCACCCCCTGGAAAGATTCTTCGTCGAGAACCTCTACGGGAATGGATTCCCCCTTGTATTCCAAGGATTTCCCCAAGGATCTCTCCGAGGCAAGGAGCTTCAGACGATTTACCGGAAAATCCCGCTCTTCTAAGATCTTCACCATTTCATTGCCCACCGCCCCCGTGGCACCGACCACGGCTACATTGTACAACTTTCCCATTCTTTACTCTCCGCACTTATTTTTTACTAAGAAGCCTCGCTTTTGCCTTCCTCTTTCTTTGTCACCCAAGACACTTCCCGCCTTGATAATCGGTAGATAAACCACGCCGGGCCGGACAAACTGTATCCCGCAACGAAGGTAAACACCATAATCTGCGGCTCGGCAGCGATCACTATCATGATCAAGATGATGATGAGAAGCGAAGTAATAGGTTTTCGGGCCAGCCAGTTTAAGTCCTTAAAGCTGTAGTACTTTATGCTGCTAACCATAAGCAGGGAAAGGGCGATTACCCCGATAAGAACGGATAGGCTCTCGAAACGCCCTTCTCCTCCCAACTTGTAGTAGAGAAGGACACTCGAGGCGATGACGCATGCCGCACCGGGAATGGGTAAGCCGTTGAATACGCGGCTTTCGATGAGACCAATCTGTACGTTGAACCTCGCGAGCCTCAAGGCCCCGCAGACCACGTAGAGGAAAGCCACGAGCCACCCCCATTTCCCGAAGGAAAACAACGACCACGTGTAAGCCAATAGCGCCGGTGCTACTCCAAAGGCCACCAGATCGGCAAGGGAATCGTATTCGGCCCCGAATTTGCTCGTCGTCTTTGTGAGCCGGGCAATCCTGCCGTCAACGGCATCCAGGGCCGCTGCGATGAAGATGAGAACCGCTGCCATCTCATATCTACCATTCATGGCGGATATAATGGCCGAAAAACCGGCAAACAAACCGGCCGACGTAATCAGGTTGGGCAAAATGTAAATGCCCTTCTTCATCCTATCCTTATGAAATCTGCGTTCCTTTCTCATGACAACTCCCCCAATGGCGTTTCGCCCGCCTTTACCCTGTCTCCCGGCTTAACCCTTACCTCCGCTTCGGGAGGAAGAAAAACCTCGAGACGGGAGCCGAACCTGATGAGGCCGAACCTCTCTCCCCGCTTTACCTCCATCCCCTCCTTTACCCAGCAGGCGATCCGACGGGCAATCAGGCCGGCAATCTGAACGGTTAACACCTCTTTTCCATCCCATCTTTTTACCAAAACGGCATTTCTCTCGTTTTCCTGCGATGCCTTATCTAAATTGGCCGAAAAGAACCTCCCCGGATAGTACTTCACCCTCTCGACACGACCGCCACAGGGCATGCGATTTACATGAACATTGAACAAGTTCATAAAGATGCTCACCTTGGTCCGGGGGCCGGGCAGAAGCTCATGCGTTACTTCTTTTTCTATCCCGATTACCTTTCCATCTGCGGGAGAACTAACGATGTTATCGCCCCCCGTGATGGTCCGCTCCGGATTCCGGAAAAACCATACGCAAAATCCCGCCATAAGAAAAAGCAGGGTCGAAACGAGTGTCCACCCCACAAACCACGTCGCGATCATGAGGACGAAAAAAAAGGCAATAATGGGCCTCCCCTCCCTTACCACGGGTTCATCATGCCTTTCTTTCCCCTCCCTTTTCATCTTCGTCTCAACCATGTCACCTTCTGCGTATCCCAATTACGTACCCTTTGTCAACTTTACTCTCCGCGCTCGAGGCCTGAATGTAATGGGGGGTGATGAAAAGGGGGTCTTGCGCCTGACCGGCCTGAAACTTCCGATAGCCTAAGATGCCCACCATACTTGCCCGCAGGTCGGGCATAATCGCCCCGCCCAAAAGGGCCCTTCCCTTCATAAGCCCCTTAATTTCTCCGCTGTAAGAACAGACCCCATCACCTGTAAACAAAATCGTCCCTTCAGGGAGATGTGGGAAGATGTCGCTTATGGCGCAAAACTTTTCCTCCCCGAGTCTCGTTAAATGTCCCTCCGGGGAAAGTTGATAAAGACCGAAATACACATAGCCCGGCCGGGCTTGCATCAGGACACATATGGGCAAATCGACCACGCCCGTAGCGAAGGCGTAAGCCTCCAGCGTCGAGACCCCAACGATCGGCTTACCCTTCACCATGGCCAGGCCCTTGAGGGTAGCAAGTCCCACCCTCAAGCCGGTGAAGGAGCCGGGACCGGTGGGACAGGCCAAAAGGTCTACATCGTCGAGACCGCAACCGGCCTCCCGCAGGATGTAATCGATGGTGGTAAGCAGCGTTACGGAATGCTGCCTCCCATCATCAATGCGCATTTCCCACCAAGCCTCTTCTTCCCTCAAGAGGGCGACGGATACCTCTTTTCTTGCCGTCGAAATGGCCAAAGTCCTCATAGGCTACTTCGTAAAAAATCCCGTAATCTTATTTACCGTCTCGTTGTTCAAGCGCTCAATGTCCATAATCATTACATAAATCATGAGTATCACGAGTAAAATGAAGCCTATTTGCTGCGCCCTCTGCCTCCACTTTACACTGACCTCTTTTCTCCGCACGGCTTCTATTAGATAGAATAACAAGTGCCCGCCATCCAGGACCGGAATGGGCAAGAGGTTCAGGACGCCCAAATTGATGCTGAGCACGGCCATAAAGAGGACAAAGGCCAGGACCCCGCTTTTTACCTGCTCCCCGGCCATCTGGGCAATGAGAATGGGGCCACCCAGGCTGCGGGGCGAAAGCACCCCTTCTAAAATCTTTACGATACTCACGAAGGTCATTTTCGTAATAAACCACGTCTGCGTAAGACTGCGGGCGAAGGCCTCAAGAGGATTCAACCGCTCAAGATAAAACTTTCTTGCGGGGCCAACTCCTATTTTGTAAGTTTCTACCTCCTCTCCGAAGATGTTGCGATCCTTCGTCAAGCGAGGAATGAGGACGAATTCCTGGCTTTCCTCACCCCTCTTTACCGTCACTCGGAGGGGGCGCCCCTTACTTTTTACCACCCGCTCGGCAATCTGATCCCACCTTCTTATAGGGTAATCATCTATCTTCACGATGACATCGCCCGCCTTCATCCCTGCCTCGTAAGCGGCCCCTTCTGGCGAGATAAGACCGATTTCACTTGTCATGACGGGCACGCCCCCCGTGTAGGCGAAGGCAAAGATCATGACGGCGAGGAGAAAATTGAAAAAAGGTCCCGCAAAAACGATGATAGCCCTCTTCCACACCGGCTGGGCAAGGAAAGATCGCGCCCTATCACCCTCTGACAGCACCTCTTCCTCCGATTCCCCCAGTAGCTTCACGTAACCACCCAGGGGGATGAGGGAAATTACGTACTCCGTCTCCCCGATTTTTTTCCCTATCAGCCGGCGCCCGAAGCCGAGGGAAAACTTGAGTATGCCCACGCGAAAGAATTTGGCCGCCAGAAAATGCCCGATCTCATGGACGAAGATGAGAACGCCCAACAGTATGATAATGGCCATCAAACTCTGCATCGAAAAACTTACCCGTTCCTTTCTATCTTTTTTACCTGCTCCCAGGCCAGCCGACGCGCCTCTCGATCCGCCTGAAGGAGAGTTTCGAGCGAGGCAGGGCTGCCAGGGGGTGAAAACAAATCCATCACCTCGACTATGACGCGATAAATATCCGTAAACCCAATCCGCTCCGAGAGAAAACCCTCAACCGCCACTTCATTGGCCGCGTTCATCACTGCCGGCAAAAACCCCCCTCCCTTAAGCACCTCTCTTGCCAGGCCTAAACAGGGAAACTTTTCGAGATCGGGTGGGAAAAAGGTGAGGGGCCCCAGATGTGAAAAATCGAGGCTAAACGAAGCATCATTCATGCGCTCCGGATAAAAAAGGGCGTAGGAGATGGGGATTCTCATATCGGGCCGTCCCATCTGGGCCAGAATCGAACCGTCTATGAATTCCACGAGAGAATGAACGATGCTTTGGGGGTGAATGACCACAGCTATCTGCTCCGGTGATACAGAGAAAAGCCATCTCGCTTCGATTAATTCCAAACCCTTATTCATCATGGTGGCCGAATCGACGGTAATTTTCTTCCCCATCCGCCAATTGGGATGGCGAAGTGCATCGGCCGGTTTCATATCCTTCAGTTTTTCCCCAGGCACATCGAGGAAGGGGCCACCGGAGGCGGTGAGGATGATGCTCTTCACATGTTTCGGGTCAACACCAGAAAGACATTGGAAGATGGCGCTATGTTCGCTATCGACGGGGATAATCTTTACCCCCTTCTCCTGCGCCTTCTTCATGATGATTTCCCCGGCCACCACGAGGCTTTCCTTGTTTGCGAGGGCGATATCTTTGCCAGCGCAGATGGCTTCCCAGGTAGGAAGTAGACCCGCGGCGCCCATCATGGCAGATACCACCATCTCCACCCCCGGTAAGGTGGCAACTTTTCCATAGCCTTCCCTTCCCCACACGATTTCCACGGGAGGCTCGCCCCCCCACTCTTTTCGGAAGAGCTCTGCCTGGGTCTCGTCCATGACGGCGACGAGGTGCGGGGAGAACTTCACCACCTGCTCTTTCAAGGCCTTCACATTTCTACCCGCGGCCAGGGCTTCCACCCGGAAGGCCTCGGGATGGCGAGACACAATTTCGAGGACGGAGCCACCTATGGAGCCGGTCGAACCCAAGATTGCAATGGTCTTCATGGGAGAAAGGCCTGCCGGTAATGATAGACAAAGGGGGCCACGAAAACGAGACAGTCGAGCCTATCCAGAAGACCGCCATGACCGGGTAGGAGGTTACTCGAATCCTTCACCCCTGCCATGCGTTTCAAGGCCGACTCGCACAGGTCCCCTAACTGTCCCAAAATGCTCCCCACGAGGCCGAGGATGGCAAAGTGATAACCCGGTGACGAGGAGAAGAAAAGCTTTCCGTAAACGTAACAACATAAAGTGCTAAAGACAACCAAAGCCAGGGTACCTTCCACCGTTTTTCCGGCGCTGACCGCAGGGATAAGCGGTCTACGCCCCATGGTACGCCCCACGTAATAGGCCGCCGTATCACCGGAAAAGGCGAGTACCAAAACGAAAAAGATCCACCAGAGGCCTTTAGGACCTTGATGAAGCCAGATGAAATGGGAAAGGGTAAAAGGCAAGTAGAAAAACCCGAAGGCCATCTTGAAGAGGGGTATCAAATCTATCGTCTCCCCCTTTACCCGCAACAGCTCGAGGAAAAACATGACCATCAAGAACAGGGCAAGAAACGCTACCACCGAACGGGCCTCTCCGAAATAAAACACCACCGGGCACAGAATGGCCCCGCCGATACTCAGAAACTTGCGCCACGAAAAACCGGCGCCCAAAGTCAGGGTATTGTACTCCCCCACACCGATGGCAATTACGAGGATGATAAGGATGGCAAATACCCAAGGAGGGGCGAAGCAGATAATCCCGACGATAATGGGAAGCAAGACAGCCGCCGTAAGCCATCTCTTGGCGTGGGCATTCATAGCTCTCCCCTTCTCTTCAGCTGCTCCGTCGTCTGGCCAAAACGGCGTTCTCTCCTCTGGTATTCCCGGATGGCGGCCATAAGATCTTCCTCCGAAAAATCGGGCCAAAGCACGTCGGTAAAGTAAAACTCCGTGTAAGCCGACTGCCAGAGAAGGAAGTTGCTGATCCGATACTCTCCACTTGTCCTGATGAGAAGGTCGGGGTCGGGCAAATTGTAGGTGTACAGGTAGCGAGTAAACAGTTGCTGATCTATATCTTTCGGTAAGATACGCCCTTGAGCAACGTCTTCCCCGATACGCCTGGCCGCCTCGACGATTTCACCTCTTCCCCCGTAACTTAAGGCTATTGTCCAGATCATCGCATCGTTTTGCGCCGTTTTCTTCATGGCATCTTCTACGAGGAGCCTTATGTCGCCCCGCAAAGCCTGCCACTCGCCAATCACGTTCAGACGGATACCATGGGCCCTGATCTCTTCCACTTCCGAGGCGATGTATTCCTTCAGGAGCCTCATCAAGGCATTTACCTCCTTGGCGGGACGCGACCAGTTTTCCGAGGAGAAGGCAAAAAGGGTCAGGTACTTTATGCCCCAATTCCTGCACGCCCGCACCGTTCTGCGCACCGCTTCCGCTCCCTTTCTGTGACCGGCCACACGTCCCAGGGCGTGTTTCTTAGCCCACCGGCCGTTTCCATCCATAATGATGGCAATATGTCGGGGTAGGTTCTTATCTTCGAAATCTTCCATAATCATTTTTACGAGTTACCACATACCTTCCATCTGCGCAAGCCGTGAATCTCGAATAAAAAAGCGGAACCACGTATGGTTCCGCCGCAAACCGTTTCGGGTCGGCAGATGGCTATATTTCCATGATCTCCTTTTCCTTGGCGGCAAGGAGTTTATCTACCCGTTCAATGTATTTATCCATCTCCTTTTGCACCTCGTCCTGATAAGTGAACATCTCGTCCTCGGAAATCTTGTTATCCTTCTTCAAGGCCTTGAGTTTATCATTGGCCTCGCGCCGGGCATTGCGCAGTTTGACCTTGCATTCTTCCGCCATCTTCTTTACGAGACGCACCAGCTCCTTCCTCCTCTCTTCCGTTAGGGGAGGGATGGTAATGCGTATTATCTTGCCATCATTGGAAGGCAAAAGCCCCAGTTCCGATTTCTGGATGGCCTTTTCAATGGCCCCGATGAGACTTGCATCCCAGGGGGAAATAACGATCAACCGGCTTTCCGGGATGGACAAACCCGCCACCTGATTAAGGGGTGTTGGGACGCCATAGTAATCCACCTTGATCCCATCCAGCAAGGCCAAAGAAGCTCTTCCCGTCCTTACCTTGCTAAAAGACTTCTCAAGAAATTGAACAGACTTCTCCATGTTGTCTTTCAATTCTGCGAAGACTTCCTCTTTCATTAGTCTCCCTCCACAATGGTTCCTATCTTTTCACCCTTGACCACCCGCTGAACGGCACCCCTATCGAAGATATTGAAAACAATAACGGGAATACCGTTTTCTCGGCAGACAGCGATGGCCGTGGCATCCATCACTTTGAGATTCTTAACCAGCACGTCGGTATAGGAGATGCGATCGAATTTTTTCGCCCCCGGGTTTGCCACCGGGTCCCGATCGTAGACGCCATCTACCTTGGTCGCTTTGAGCAGGGCATCAGCCCTTATTTCCACCGCCCTCAACGCCGCAGCCGTATCGGTGGTAAAAAAAGGGTTCCCCGTCCCGGCGGCGAAAATAACCACTCGCCCCTTCTCGAGATGGGAAATGGCCTTTCTGTATATGTAAGGCTCCGCGAGCTCCTTTACTTCGATAGCCGATTGCACCCTTACTTCCAATCCCGCCTTTTCGAGCACGCTCTGAAGGGACACGCAGTTAATAAGGGTGGCGAGCATTCCAGCATAATCAGCCATCGCTCTTTCCATCCCGCTTTTTTCCGCTTCCTGACCCCGCCAGAAATTGCCGGCGCCGATGACCACGGCCAGTTGCACGCCATCTCTCACCACCGTTTCGATCTCTTTGGCTATACCTTCGAGCACGCGGAAGTCTATGCCCGCCCTGTGGTCACCCTGAAGGGCCTCCCCACTCAGTTTCAGAAGTACCCTGCGGTATTTTATATCTCCCACCTCGTCAGTCTTTCAACTCTTCGCCCAACTGAAACCGAACGAACCGTCTAAGAACGATGTTTTCCCCCGTCTTGGCAATGATGCCGTTGATTAAGCTCTCTACGGTAATATCGGGATTCTTGATGAATTTTTGCTTGGTCAAGCAGACTTCCTCGTAAAACTTCGCCAGCTTTCCCTCGATGATCTTGTCCCACACCTTCTCCGGTTTCTTCTCGGCCTGAAGCTGGCTTTTGTATATCTCTTTTTCCCTTTCCAATACCTCGGAGGGAATGTCCGTGGGTGAAAGGTAGGTTGGGTTCGTGGCGGCGATCTGCATAGCGATATCCTTGGCCAATGTCTGGAAATCATCCGTCTTGGCCACGAAATCGGTTTCGCAATTCAGCTCCACCAACACCCCTATTTTGCCTCCCATATGTACATAGGAAGCGATGGTCCCCTCTTTGGCCGCCTTGGAAGATCTCTTCGTGGCGGCAGACATGCCTTTTTTGCGCAGGTACTCAACAGCCTTATCGAAATCTCCATTCGAAGCGATCAGGGCCTCTTTGCAATCCATCATGCCCATTCCGGTCTTATCCCGGAGTTCTTTGACCATGGCCGAGGTGATGTTCACTTTCATTTCCTCCTCTTTAAATTTCACTTTTCGTATTCCGTTTCATCGTACTCATACTCGATGCTCTCCGGTACGTCTTCCTCATCGTTCGTCTGAGCCTGGGTTTCTATTTCTACCTGTCCTTCTGCCTTGTCTGTATCAGCCTGGAGCTTTTCTTCGTAAAGCTTTTTCCCTTCCAGTACGGCATCGGCCATGCGGGCCGTAAATAACTTGATGGCTCTAATGGCATCATCGTTTCCGGGGATTACCCAATCTATCTCATCGGGGTCGCAATTGGTATCCACCATGGCCACGATGGGTATCTTGAGCTTCCTGGCCTCTTTTACGGCTATTTCTTCACGCTTGGGATCGACGATAAAAACCGCGTCGGGCAACCCGTTGAGAGACCTGATACCCCCCAAGAGTTTGATCAAACGATCCTTCTCCTTTTGCAATTTCTGTATCTCTCGCTTCGTATAAACCCGCACGCTATCGTCGGCGAAGATGGCCTCCAGGTGATTCAGACGATCGATGCTCTTCTTGATCGTGGCATAGTTGGTGAGCATGCCTCCGAGCCATCTCTGATTGACGTACGGCATACCGCACCTGGTAGCCTCTTCAAAAATGGCCTCCTGGGCCTGTTTCTTCGTCCCGACAAACAGGATCTGCCCCCCTTCAGCCGCCACAGAAACGACGAATTCGTAAGCCTTCTGAAACAAGACGACCGTCTGCTGCAGGTCAATGATGTAAATCCCATTGCGGGCCCCGAATATGTAGGGCTTCATCTTGGGATTCCACTTGTTGGTCTGGTGGCCAAAGTGGACACCGGCTTCCAGGAGCAACTTCATGGAAATGGCTGCCATAAAACTTCTTTCCTCCCATTATGTGTTTTTTCCTCCACCCCCTTCTACTTGACGTAAAACCCGAAAAATGCGGGCAACACCCGTCAATCCAGGGATGTGCGAAATTTTAAGGTTACTATCATACCTACCCGCTACAGGCAAGATAAATTTCAAGTCCGATAATGGGAATTAATTTTCACGTAATCGAAAGTAAGGTCGGAAGCAAAAAGACGCCAGGCACCTTTCCCCCGACCCAATTTGACGGTAATGCTTATCTCCGGTGCGGCCATAACGGCCTTGAGATACTCCCCATCCCATGCTTGACCTACGCCCCGGGAGAAGATACACGCCTCCTCCAGGTACAATTCCACCTTCTCCCCGTCTAACGGAAGCCCCAGAGACCCTACGGCCGATATAATCCTCCCCCAGTTGGGGTCCTGGCCGAAAAAGGCGGCCTTCACCAAGTTGGCGTTACCCACGGCATAGGCTAATTGTTTCGCCTCCTTTAGTGAAGCGGCCCCTTCGATTTCTATCTTGAGGACCTTCGTCGCCCCTTCTCCATCGCGCACGATTTCTTTCGCGAGCTCTTCCATGAGTCCCATCAAGGTTTCCCTCACCCGATAAAAGTCACGGGAATGGACCTTGGGGGGCCGGTTCTGGGCCAAGCCGTTGGCCATAACCACGACCGTATCGTTGGTGCTCATGCATCCATCCACGGAGATAGCGTTGAACGTCCGATCCACGGCATACCTAAATGCCCGCCTAAGCTCATCTTGCCCGATAGCAAGGTCGGTCAGAATGAAGGCCAGCATGGTTGCCATATGCGGTTGGATCATCCCGGCACCCTTGGCCATACCGCAGAAGGTAACCTCTTTTCCCCCAATCGTGACCTTCCTCAACACCATCTTAGGCCATCGATCGGTGGTCATGATCGCCTTCTCCGCCCTTACTATCCCCCCGGGGGTGAGGTCGTGCACGAGCCTCTTTAAACCACCGAGAATCTTGTCCACCGGCAACGGATGACCGATTACCCCCGTCGAGGCCACGAGCACCAATTTTTCTTCGATCTTTAATTCTCTGGCTAAAGAGTTGGCCATAGCGAGGGCGTCGTCCATTCCCTTCGCCCCCGTGCAGGCGTTGGCGTTGCCACTGTTGATAATAATGGCCTGAGCCATGCCATGGCGCAACCTTTCCTGAGAAATCTGAACGGGGGCGGCCCGGAAAGAGTTCACGGTAAAAACCCCATCGGCCGCGGCCGGCGTAATGGAGTAAATGAGCCCCAGATCGGGCTGCCCGTTTAACTTGATGCCGACGCTTATGCCGCCGGCCAGGAATCCCGGTACCGCAATCTTATCATCCTCCACCTTTTGCCTCTGCCTCCTCCAGAAGAAAAATCATCGGCCACAGCACTTTTTGTACTTCTTCCCGCTGCCACAGGGACAGGGATCGTTCCTGCCCACCTTTTTCCCACTGTGGCGGATAGGTTCGTTTACGGTGGCCCCGGCACCGTGGCTGTAGACCAGCTCTTCTTCCGCCTCCTCTTTCATCTCCTCGATCTCCTCCGCCTTCGTCACCTGAACCATACAGAGCTTTTCCACCACATCCATCTTGATCCGTTCCGTCATCTCGAGAAAGGCCTCGTAACCCTCTTTTTGATACTCTCGTACGGGATCCTTCTGACCGTAACCTCTCAGACCGATGCCCTCCCTTAAGTGATCCATATTGAGCAGATGGTCCTTCCAGTGACTGTCTATGGACTGGAGCATGATCATCTTGATGAGATACTCCATGAGCTCGGCCCCGAACCTCTTTTCCTTTTCCCGGAGATGATCCTTGGCGGCAGCGATCACCGTCTCGACGATTTGCTCGGGTGACATCTCCCGGCCACGCTCGGCGAGATGGAGACGGAGAGAAAATTGTTTGTATATCATCTCGTCTAAGCCCTTGAGATTCCACTCGTCAGGGTGCGCCTTTTCATCCACGTAATCGAAGACCACGATTTCCGCCACTTCCTCCACCATGTCTTCGAGATCCGCCCAGAGGTCTTCCCCTTTCAACACCCGCTTCCTCTGTTCGTAGATCACCTGCCGCTGCTGATTCATGACGTTGTCGTATTCGAGAAGGTGTTTTCTTATCTCGAAGTTCTGGGCTTCCACCCGCTTCTGGGCATTTTCGATCGCCTTCGTCACCATGGGATGTTCGATGGGTTCGTTTTCCTGAATGCCGATCTTATCCATAAGGGAGGATATCCGCTCGGCCCCAAAGATACGCAGCAAATCATCTTCGAGGGAAAGATAAAACCTCGACGATCCGGGATCTCCCTGCCTGCCCGCGCGTCCCCGCAGCTGATTATCTATTCTCCTGCTTTCGTGCCGCTCCGTCCCAATGATGTGAAGCCCTCCGAGTTCGGCCACCCCTTCTCCCAACTTTATATCCGTCCCGCGTCCCGCCATGTTGGTGGAGATCGTCACCATCCCCGGTTGCCCTGCCTGGGCTATTATCTCCGCTTCCTTCTCATGATACTTGGCGTTGAGGACATGATGTCGAATGCCTTCCCTGTTCAAAAGGGCGCTCAACCTTTCAGATTTCTCTATGGAAATGGTGCCGACCAAGACGGGGCGCCGGCGGGCATGGAGTTCTTTTATCTCTCTCACGACGGCCGCAAACTTCTCCCTCTCCGTCTTATAGATTACGTCCTGGTAATCCGTGCGGATCATGGGCTTGTTGGTGGGAATCACCACCACGTCCAAGTTGTATATCTTCTTGAACTCTTCCGCCTCCGTATCGGCCGTACCGGTCATACCGGCGAGCTTCTCATACATGCGGAAGTAGTTCTGGAAGGTAATGGAGGCAAGCGTCTGATTTTCCCTCTCGACCTTTACCTTCTCCTTGGCCTCCAGGGCCTGATGCAAACCGTCACTATACCTGCGCCCCGGCATGAGGCGACCGGTGAATTCATCCACTATTATCACCTGCCCGTCCTTGACGACGTAATCCACATCCCTTTTGAACAGGGTATGGGCACGGAGGGCCTGGTTGACGTGATGCAACAGTTCCATGTTGCGCGGTTCGAACAGGTTCTGCACCTTGAGATACTTTTCTACGCGACTTACCCCCTCCTCCGTGAGGACGACGGTCCGAGTCTTCTCGTCGATCGTATAGTCGACGTTGGGCCTCAACCGGGGGATCACCTGATTTACGCGATAATACTTATCCGTCGACTCCTCTGACGGACCAGAGATGATGAGAGGAGTCCGGGCCTCGTCGATCAGGATACTATCCACTTCATCCACGATGGCGTAGTAAAAATCCCGCTGAACGTAGTCCTCGAGGGCGTACTTCATGTTATCCCGGAGATAATCGAATCCGAACTCGTTGTTCGTACCGTAAGTGATATCGGAGTAATAGGCTGCCCTGCGCTCGTCATCATCCATGCCATGGACGATGACTCCCACCGTAAGGCCCAAGGCGCGATAGACGGGCCCCATCCACTCTGCGTCTCTTCGGGCAAGATAATCGTTAACGGTAACGAGGTGACATCCCCTCCCCAAAAGGGCGTTCAGATACAGGGGCATGGTCGCCGCGAGGGTTTTTCCTTCACCGGTCTTCATCTCGGCTATCTTGCCCTGGTGGAGCACGATACCGCCGATGAGTTGCACGTCAAAGGGCCTCATGCCCACCTTCCTTTTGGCCACCTCCCGTACGACGGCAAAGGCTTCGGGCAAAATATCATCAAGGGTTTCCCCCTTCGACAGCCTTTCCTTGAAAATATCCGTCTGAGCCCTCAACTCGGCATCGGTCATGGCAGAAATACGGGGTTCCAGGGCATTTATCTCCGCCACGATGACGGAAAGCTCTTTTAGAATCCGTTCATTTTTCGTGCCGAAAATCTTCTTTAGCAGTTCGCCTATCACGTTCTTTTCTCGCAAAAGAAAAATCCGGTCTCCTTTGTACCGGATTCTTCTCCCGTTTTCAATTCTTTCGTCCCGTCTCAAGTAAGACGGGTGATGAAAAGCAAGGGGTCTCCGATTGCCACCTTGTCCCCGGCGGAAACGTACACCTCCGACACCTTGCCGTTTACTTCACTCGTAATGTTGTTGAGCATCTTCATGGCTTCGAGCACGACGAGTACCTGTCCGACGACAACTTCGTCTCCTACCTTCACGCACACCTCGTTGACGGAACCCATCAGATGGGCGCGGACATCACCCACCTTCCAGGCCGCATCGATTTCCTTGGGGGACATGGTCTTCTTCTTCGCCTTCTTCTCCTCTTCCCCCTCCTCCGCTTCCGTCACCATGGGTTCTATGTGGTGATCTATGACGAGATAGGTAATGATATCCCCTTCGTCGGTCTTGCGCTGAGGCCCGATCTCGATGGAATGAATGCGACCGGAAGCATCGGTGATTTCAAAACGTTCCCCTAATCGGAATCCACCCTTCCTGAACCAGATGCGCGGTGAAAGTACCCAGGTTTTTCCATACGTGGCCTCGAATTTGAAGAAATCCACCGCATCGTTCGGGTGTTGGAGGTAAAGGACTAGCTCATCATCGCTCGCGGGACGACCCAGGCGATGTTCGAGGACCTTCTTTTCCACTTCCAGGTCCACATCCTCTATTTTCTGATACCCACCGTCACGCTCCAGGATCTCCTGCCAATCGTCACCGAAAACGGCACGATATATCTCGTCGGCGGGCCGATAAAAGGGGAATTCCCCATAGCGGCCCAGAAGCAAATTTTTCAAATCGTCCGAAACGTCCTTGTATCTCTCCCCTTTCAAGACGTTATTCACCGCCGTCGTCCAAAGGATCTGGGAGCCCGGCGTGACACTCCAGAAGTTACCTAACTCCACCTGAACGCGGGGCAACTCCCGCTGGAGGATTTCCGGCATGCGGTGGAGAAATCCCCCCTTGACCGCCTGCTCGAAGCTGGAACCCGTCGCCCCGCCCGGCAACTTGTGGATTTGAACGGTGGGGTCGAAGCCCATGAACTGTGATTCGAAATCACGATAGTATTCTCTTTCGCCCCTTAGCTTGTTCGAGGTATCTATGATGGCCTGCTTATTGATCCCCAGTGCCCGGTAACCGTAATCCTCTAAGATATCGATGACGGTAAGCAGGGGCGGCGGCCCGTAAAATCCCGTTATGGCATGATCGGAGGCGTCTACTATTTTGGCGCCGTTTTTGACCGCTTCCACGATCCGACCAATATCCGCCCCATCGGTATTATGTCCATGGTAATGGATGATGAGATCAGGGAACTTATCCTTTATGGCCCGAACGAGTTCCCCTATGCGGCGGGGCGTTCCGAGCCCGCCGTGATTCTTGATAGCAAGGATAATATCGGGGCCTGTTACATCGAGAATCTCGCCCACCTTACGCACATAGAACTCATTCGTATGTTCTGGTCCCGTGGAAAAACAAATGGCCGGCTCGAGGATGCAACCCGCCGACTGCACTTCTTCGAAGACCGCCCGCATATTGGGTATATAATTGAGAAAATCGAATACGCGCCAGACGTGAACGTATCTGGCAAAGGCCCGAACGGTGAACCTGATCACATTCTCCGGATAGGGGCGATACCCGAAGAGGTTGATCCCCCGGCAGAGGGTTTGAAACAGGGTGTTGGGCATTTTTTCGCCCAATACTTGGAGCTTCTCCAGGGGGTTCATCTGTTTCCGCAACATATCCACATGCACCGACGCCCCCCCCGTAATCTCGATGGAAAAATACCCCGCTTCGTCCCTTTCCCGGGCTACCAGGAGCTGGGTATGGGGCATGATACGGTTCTTGAAGTCCGACTGCGAAAGGTCCCTTTCCGTGTTGGTGACGAAGAACCCTTCCGTATGGCGGATCTTATCTAACACGTACCGCACACCCTTTTCTTTCAGTTCCCTGGGCGTTATCCTCTCATCCATCATGGTTCCTATCCTCTATGTTTTTCGGAAAGTGCAAAATCAATATGCGTACTTGTTGATCTTGTGGGCGTGTATCTGGGCGATCAACTTTCCGAGTTTGGCAATTTCCCGCTCCGGTTCTGGGTAGGAGAATACTTCCGGATGTGTCTCCAGATACGAGGTATCGAACTTTCCCCGGCGGAAATCTGGCTCGTCACAGATGGCAAGATAAAAAGGAATGGTCGTTTTCGGCCCCACGATGACAAAACCCAAAAGGGCCCGCTTTAATCTCTGCAAAGTCTGCTCCCAGTCGTAACCTCTCACGGTCATTTTAACGAGGAGGGAATCGTATTCCGTGGGGATCTTGTAGCCTTGATACACGGCTCCGTCCAGCCTTACACCCGGGCCTCCCGGTGACTGATAGACCTCGACCCGCTTTCCCCCTTCGGGCATGAAGTTGTTTTTGGGGTCCTCCGCGTTTATCCTCACTTGAATCGCCTTACCGTAAAGACGAATCCTCTCCTCCGGTATATCCAACCGCTCCCCCTGGGCGATGAGAATCTGCTTGCGCACGATGTCCACGCCGGTGAGCTCTTCTGTTACCGTATGTTCTACCTGGAGACGCGTGTTCATCTCCATGAACCAAAATTCGTGGGTTCGAGAATCGACGAGAAACTCGACCGTTCCCGCATTTAAGTATTTGGCCTCTTTAGCCGCCTTGATGGCCGCCTCGTACATGGAGGAGAGCACCTCCGGCGGCAAATCGGCGGGAGCAATTTCGAGCAATTTTTGATGGCGCCTCTGAATGGAGCAATCCCGGGAGCCCAAATGGATTACGTTGCCGTATTCGTCGGCCAAGATTTGTATTTCCACATGCCTCGGCGCTTCGATGCATTTCTCTAAATAAATGTTCTCGTCGTTGAAGGCAGAAAGCGCCTCGGCCCTGGCCAGCGGAATCTGGCTTATGAGATCCGCCTCGTTTAGGACCTTCCTAATTCCTCGACCTCCCCCTCCCGACGAGGCCTTGATCATCACGGGATACCCGACGCGGGCCGCAAACTTCAAAGCCTCCTCGAGGCCCGTCTCCCCCTTGGGCAAATTCCCCGTTCCTGGGATGAAAGGTAACCCTGCCCTTTCCATCATCTTACGGGCCGTGACCTTATTTCCTAAATCCTTCATTACCTGGGCACCCGGACCGATGAAGATAACACCAGCCCTTTCACATGCGGCCGGTAAATCCGGGTTCTCGGAAAGAAACCCGTAGCCGGGATGGATGGCATCGGCGTTGCACTTCTTTGCCGCCCAGACAATCTTTTCCACGTCGAGATAATCCTTCCTCGGACCGTCACCGATCAACATGGCATGATCGGCGAGCCGCACATAGTAAGCCTCCGAATCAGGCTTCTCGTAAATCGCTACGGCTTCGAGTTCCATCTCCTTTACCGTCCGCATAATGCGGAGGGCGATCTCACCCCGGTTGGCTATGAGCACCCTTTTTATCTTCCGCTTTACCATCCAAATTACTCCCTCATCGTGCTTCAAGGAGGCTTGGCTTTACATGAAATAGAAATTCTTGTCAATCTGGATTTTCCCTTGACTTTCAAGTTCTTTGTGCGTTAAAGACGGCGTTCACACATTGATACGGATTAGGAAAGGAGTTTCCATGGCCAAGTACGAACCGAAATCACTAAGAAATGTAGCCTTCGTCGGGCACGGGGGAACGGGCAAGACTTCCCTGTGTGAAGCGATACTTTTCGTATCGGGAAAGTCGGAACGCCTGGGCCGTGTGGACGATGGGACCTCCAGCCTCGATTACGAACCGGAGGAACAGAAGCGCCACGTATCCATCAGCTCGGCCGTCAGCTTTACGGAATGGAACAAATGCAAAATTAACCTGTTAGACACGCCGGGCGACTCGTGTTTTTCTTTCGATACCCAAAGTTGCCTCCGGGTGGCAGATGCGGCCGTGGTGGTCATCGATGCCGTAGGCGGGGTGGAGTTCCAGACGCAGAAGGTATGGGAATTCGCCGAGGAATACAAGTTGCCCCGCTTAGTCTTCATCAACCGCATGGACCGGGAACGGGCCGATTTCTTCCAAGCTTTAAACTCTATCGGCGACAAACTGAAAGCAAAGGCGAGCCCCTTATGCCTCCCCATCGGCAAAGAAGAAAATTTCCGAGGGATTATCGATCTTATCGAAAATAAGGCCTTCTCCTTCGATAGCGCCAAAGGGAGCGCAACCGAAATGGAAATCCCCGGTGACATGAAGGACGAGGTCTCCAAGTATCGGGAATCGCTCATTGAAGACATCGCAGAGACCGATGAGACCCTCATGGACAAATACCTTGAAGGGGGGGAACTTTCGGCCGAAGAGTTGAAGGAGGCCCTCCGCCGGGCAATATGCGCAAATGCTCTCATCCCCGTCATTTGCGGCTCTGCTACGGGGCTTAAAGGCATTACCATGCTCCTTGATCTCATGGTGAATTACTTCCCCTCCCCCGTTGACCGGGGCGCCGTAAGCGGTTTAAATCTCGAGGGCAAGAAGGAAGAGAGAAAACCGGAGGAGTCGGAAGCCTTCTCCGCCATGGTCTTTAAAACCATCGCCGATCCCTATGCGGGGAGGCTCAATCTCTTTCGGGTCTACTCGGGCGAACTTTCACCGGACAGTTCTGTCTTCAACAGCACCCGTAAGGTGACGGAACGGATAGGGAACATCTTCTTTCTCGAAGGTAAGACGCAGAAACAGGCCAATCAGCTCATCGCGGGAGACGTGGCCGCCGTGGCCAAATTGAAGGAAACCGTGACGGGTGATACCCTATGCGCCGAAAAGGCCCCCGTTGTTTTCGAGACGGTACCCATCCCGCCGCCCATCATGTCCTTCGCCATCGAACCCAAGAGCCGGGGCGACGAAGAGAAGATTACAGGCGCCCTGCATCGCCTGCTCGAGGAAGACCCCACCTTGCGTTTCTATCGCAACGACGAAACGAAGGAAATGATCCTTTCCGGAATGGGGCAATTGCACATCGAGGTCACGGTGGAAAAGATGAAGCGCAAGTTCGGGGTGGAAGTGAACTTGAACATCCCCAAGGTCCCTTACAAAGAAACTATCAAGGGCAAAACCCGGGTCCAGGGCAAGTATAAGAAGCAATCCGGCGGTCGAGGTCAATACGGGGATTGCTGGATCGAACTGGAACCACTGCCAAGAGGCGGCGGATTCGAATTTGTGGACAAGATCGTAGGAGGGGTTATCCCCCAGCAATACAGGCCGGCGGTAGAAAAAGGCATCGTCGAGGCCATGGAACAGGGCGTTTTGGCCGGCTATCCCGTAGTAGACGTGAAGGTTTCTCTGGTGGATGGCTCGTACCATACCGTGGACTCTTCGGAGCTCGCCTTTAAGGTGGCCGGTTCGCTGGCCTTCAAAAAGGCCGCCATGGAATGTCAACCCACATTACTCGAACCCATTGTAAACATCTTCATCGAAGTGCCGGAAGAGTACATGGGAGATGTAATAGGTGACTTAAACAGTAGGCGGGGTAAGGTATTGGGCATGGATAGCAAGGGATCCACCCAGATCATAAAGGCCCAGGTTCCCCTGGCGGAAATCCTGAAATACGCGCCCGACCTGCGTTCCATGACAAGCGGTCGCGGCACCTTCACATACGAGCACTCCCACTACGAAGAAGTGCCGCCCCATATCGCCGAAAAAATCATCGCGGAAAGTAAGAAGAGGGCCGAGGAAGGAAACAAATAGAAGACAATGAAAGCGGCCATTATCACCGTCAGTGACAAGGGGGCGCGTGGTGAACGCATTGACCTAAGTGGCCCGGAAATTGCGCGCCTCTTGAAAGAAATTGGCGCCGAAATTGTCTACACGGCCATCGTTCCCGACGAAAAAGAGGTGATTGCCGCCACCATTTGCGAGTGCGCAGACGAAAAGGAATGTGATTTAATACTGACGACGGGGGGAACGGGGGTGAGCCCCAGAGACGTGACGCCAGAGGCTACCCTTTCCGTTGTTGACCGGATTGTGCCGGGTCTGGCAGAGGAGATGCGTCGGGCATCGGCGCTTAAAACACCTCACGCGCTTCTTTCGCGGGCCCAAGCCGGCATAAGGAACAGGTCCCTCATCATCAATCTACCCGGTTCTCCCCGCGGGGCCAGAGAAAACCTCGAGGCCATCATCGCCGCCCTTCCCCATGCCGTAGAAAAAATGAAGGGGGATCCAACTGACTGCGCGCGTGATTAGCCTTAATTTCCCTCAGAACGGTTAGGTGCTTCTTCCACGATGACGGGGCCTTCCTGCGAGCGGAGTTCCCTTTTGAGGTCCCGAATCTGTTTTTGCAGTCGACTTATGGTGCGGCTCAACCTGAACCTTTCCACGATCCCCAAAAATCCCGTAAAGATGACCCCGATGAGGAAACAGATGAAAATGAGCATGTAAGCAGGCACGGTCACGTGGAACAAATCGAAATATTTGAGTTCCACGGGGGTCGTGTTCATGAGGGAAAAGGTTACGGCGAGCATAATAAATAGGACCACGAAAATGGTATAGATAACCTTCATTTCTCATCCTCCTCGAAGAAGGGCAGGAGCTTCTTCCAGGTCTCTTCAATATCCTCCGGGATGACCCGCACTTCTCCCACGACGGTCATGAAATTCGTATCCCCCCGCCAGCGAGGCACGATATGGAGGTGGAGGTGATCCTCCACGCCCGCACCCGCCGCTTCGCCGAGATTCATGCCGATATTGAATCCATGGGGGTTCAAGGCCTTTTTAAGGACCTTAACGGCCAAGACGCAAAAATCGAACAGTTCCCGCCGCTCGTCGGCATTCAATTCCTCCAAGAGTGCCACATGCCGCAAGGGGACCACCATGATGTGGCCGGCCGTATAGGGGTAGAGGTTCAACATGATGAGGGCATGGCCCCCCCGCTTAAGGACAAACTCCTTGTTGCAATCCTTATCACATAAAACACACGTTTGTGGCTTCTCCCCTTTTATATATGCCATACGCCACGGGGCTGAAATCGCATCCATATCCGAACTCCGTAATTTACTTGCTTGTATTATACCTGTGACAGGGGAAAGATGACAAGGAATATTTATCCCCGCCGGTGATTGACTTCATACGGACAAGTGTATAAAATCATGTCCGATAGGAGGTCACCGTGATCGAAGATATCCTGCTCAAGATGGCGGATAAAATCGTTAGGCTCGATGAGGCTTCCCTTTCTTCCCTGTGGGACAAGTACAGGCAACGGGTGGAAAATGTGGAGGTGAGCCGGGAATGGGAAAAGGCGGTCATCATCTTTTTCATCATCAACGCCGTCCGGGCCAAAAACGAAATCCTGAACGAGTACATTCAAGAAAAGAACAAGTCTGCGCCCCATGAGAAAAAACCTAATCTGCGCCTAATAAAAACGCCGAGATGAAAACATGACCTTAAATGGTGAGATCGAAAAAAGAATCGAAGAGCTGAGAAAAATTATAGATTACCACAACCGCCGCTACTACCAGCTCGACGATCCGGAAATTTCCGATGCCGAGTATGATCGGCTCCTCGCCGAGCTGATCAAACTGGAAGAAGAGCATCCCGAACTGGCGAGACCCGATTCCCCCACCCGGCGCGTGGGGGCCCCTCCCCTCGAAAAATTCCTCCCCTTTGCCCATCTTTCCCCTATGCTGAGCCTGGCCAATGCCTTCTCGGAAGAGGAAATCCGCGAATTCGACCTCCGCCTTCAGCGTTTCCTCGAAACGGGCGAGAGGATCAATTATTGCGGAGAGCCCAAGTTCGATGGGACGGCGGTAAACCTCCTGTATCGTAACGGTCTATTGGAGGTGGGCGCCACGCGGGGAGACGGTTTCAATGGGGAAAACGTAACGGCAAACGTCAAGACCATTCCCACCATTCCCCTCACGTTGGGGCCCGGGCCTCCTCCACCCCCAACCCTGATTGAAATCCGGGGCGAGGTGGTCATGAAAACGGAAGCCTTCAAGAAGCTGAACCGAAAAAGGGAGGAGAGGGGGGAAACCCCTTTTGCCAACCCACGCAATGCCGCCGCGGGGTCGTTGAGGCAGTTAGATTCCCGTATTACGGCCAGGCGCCCCCTTGACTTCTTCGCCTATGGCGTGGGGGCCGCCTCCGAAAACCTGTTCTCAAGCCACTGGGAAACCATGAATACCCTCAAATTATGGGGTTTCCAGGTAAGTGAACTTTGCCGAAGGCTGGAGAGCATCGAGGAAGCCATCGAATATTACCGGTTCATGAGTGATATCCGGAATACCTTGCCCTACGAAATAGACGGCATCGTAATCAAGGTGGATTCACTTACCTTACAGGAACGTTTGGGGACCGTCTCCCGGAGTCCACGCTGGGCCCTGGCCTGCAAATTCCCCGCCCACCAGGAAACAACCGTCATCGAAGACATCGTCGTTCAGGTGGGTCGAACGGGGATTCTCACCCCCGTGGCTATCATGCAACCCGTGAACATCGGTGGCGTAACGGTAAGCAGGGCTACCTTGCACAACCAGGATGAAATAGACCGGAAGGATATCCGCATCGGGGACACGGTGCTCGTCCAGCGGGCGGGGGACGTGATCCCGGAAGTAGTGAAGGTGATAGAAGGTAAGAGAAAGGGAATGGAGCGGCCTTTCCACATGCCCTCTTTCTGCCCCGAATGCGGCGGTAAGGTCGTGCGAATGGAAGGAGAAGCGGCGCATAAATGCGTAAATCCAGACTGCCCCGCCAAAATCAAAGGGGCTCTCGTTCACTTTGCCTCCCGCAGTGGGCTCGATATCGAAGGGCTCGGGGAAAAACTCGTCCATCAACTGGTGGAAAGGGGGTTGGTAAGAGACGCGGGTGATATCTTTTTCCTCACCAAGGGCGAACTACTCACCCTTGAAAGGATGGCCGATAAATCAGCGGACAACCTTCTATCTGCCATCGAAAGGGCGAAAAAACCTTCGCTTTCGCGTCTTATCAATGCCCTCGGCATACCTCTCGTGGGGGAGACGACGGCTCGCGCTTTGGCCGACCACTTCGGATCCTTAGGGGCCATCGAGAAGGCACATTTGGAAGACCTCATGGAAGTTCCCGACATCGGTCCGGAAGTAGCCAAGGAGATAGTAAACTTCTTTGCCGACGAGAGAACTAAGCAGCTCATGGAGAAACTCAAAAAAGCGGGGGTTATGGGGGAAGAAGGGGGTGAAAGGGAGCAAGGGGCAAAGGCTCTTTCACCCTTCTTTACGGGTAAGACGTTCGTCTTTACCGGGGCCCTCAAAAACATGAGCCGAGAAGAGGCCAAGAAAGAAGTAGAAAAGCGGGGAGGAAAAACGGCCGATTCTGTTTCCCGAAAAACGGATTACGTCGTCGCCGGCGAGGGGGCGGGATCAAAACTGGCAAAGGCTCAGAGCCTCAATATTCCCATTCTCACGGAGGAGGCCTTCATGCGCCATCTGGAGGAAGGATGAAAAAAAGTTATCACGTCACCATCTCAGGCCGGGTTCAGGGGGTCTTCTTTCGCGCCGAAACTCAAAGGGTGGCGGAAGGGTTGGGGATCACAGGTTGGGTGAAGAATACGAAGGACGGCAAGGTGGAGGCGGTCTTCGAAGGGGAGGAAAAGGACCTTGAGGCCATGCTCAAGTGGTGTCATCAGGGACCTCCCCTCGCGCGGGTGATGAAGGTCGAGGTAGAGGAAGGGCCTTTTACGGGCGCCTATACCAACTTCCGCATCACTTATTGAAGGGCTTCTTCCATCGCCGCTTTGAAGCCCGCCCGAGACCCCTCGATGGTTGCTTCACTTACACAGTAAGCAAGGCGAAAATACCCCGGACCCATGAAGCCGCTTCCGGGAACCGCGAGAATGCGGTACTTTTTCAGGATCTGAACAAAGGAGCGGTCATCCGCGATGGGAGAGCGGGGAAAAAGGTAAAAAGCCCCCTCGGGTAGCACGCAATCGTAGCCAGCCTCTTTTAAGATCCGGTAGAGTTCGTTTCGCCTTTTCTCGTATATTTTTACATTCACCCGGGCATGGGGAAGGCGAGCAATGACCCTTTGCATCAGGGCCGGGGCATTCACGAATCCCAGCATGCGATTACACAAGATGAGCCCACCCATAAGGTCGTTCAAACCTTCACTATGGGGCTGAACGGCGATGAATCCTATGCGCTCCCCGGCAAGGGAGAGGCTCTTCGAGTAAGAAGTGGCAATGAGGCTGTTTTCGTAGGCGGCAAACACACTGGGCACCTGAACCCCATCGTAAACGATGTCCCGGTAAGGCTCGTCGGAGACGAGATAGATCGTCCGGCCAATTTTCCTCGACTCCTCTTTCAGTAACTCGCCCAAGCCGAAAATGGTCTCCTCATTGTAAACACGCCCCGTGGGATTGTGAGGCGAATTTATGAGCACCGCTTTCGTGCGCCGGCTAATCGCCTGCCTAATCGAGGACAGGTTGAGGGAAAAGGTATCGTCGGAGGAAACATATCTAACGTCTCCTCCCGCATTATCCACGTAAAACCCGTACTCGACAAAGCAAGGGGTCGGTACGATAACCTCGTCTCCCGCATCGAGGATGGTCTTGAAAATGACGTTGAGGGCCCCGCCGGCCCCGCACGTCATCACCACATTTTCCCATGGTATTTCCATTCCGTGGACCTCGCTTAAGTAAAGGGCCACAGCCTGTCTCGTTTCCGGATAGCCGGCATTGGGCATGTAACTGTGCTTTCCGGGTATCTCCTCCCTCACCACCCGCACGAGCTCCTCTTGAAACTCGGCCGGCGGTGGGAGATCCGGGTTCCCCAAGCTGAAATCGTACACGTTTTCTTCGCCAAACCGTTTCTTTAGTTCCAAGCCTTCTTCGAACATCTTCCTGATCATGGAAGACTGGGAAATAAATCCCCGTATCTTTTCCCCTATGGCCACGAACAAACCTCCTTAACTATTTTTTCCATGCCACCACCCACATCGAGGGGCTCAAAACGAGCCGCCCTCGAGATACTATCTCCAACAGCTTGGCCCCCCAGAAGAACACTCTCATGAAGAAAGCTACGAGATGGGTGGGTAGGCGCATATGCTGCCGACAATCGACGAAAGAAAGCCGATCTCCTCCTACCATAATGTCCTTATAGCCGTAGTCGGCCAGGCAACGCCTGATGGCGACGGGGGTGACGACGTACTCGTGAAAAACGAGATAACGATTCATGGCATTCAACCATCTGTACTTAGATGATAATCTCCTCAAACGGGAGTAAAAGAAACCGTTCGGCAACCGAAGGTATATCATGCCCCCTTCTTTTAACAGGTGATAGGTCTTTCTCAGCTGACGCCCACCATCTACCATATGGTCCAGCACGTTGATCAGGGTAACACAGTCGAACTTTCCCGTCTCTTTAATATCGTCCAGAGTGCCGCAGACAACACGATCTCCTATGAGTCCTCTTGCGTAGGCGATGGATTTTTCCGAAGGATCCACGCCGAGGACATCCCAACCTCTGGCCAGGGCCTCCTTGAGGAGCTGCCCGATACCGCAACCCACGTCCAGGAGCTTCCCGGGAGATTGAAACCTCTCGATGAGATCCAGGGCATGTCTATAAATTTTTTTACGTTCCCCCGAAAGTTGATCTTGCGCATGTTCGTCGAAGTATCTCTTCCGGTAGTAGTCGAGTACCCTTTGCGCGTCCTCTTTGCGCTCCGGCCGGTGGAAAATGAGGTCACAATGGGTACAATGGTAATAGGACCGCTCGTAGAAGATGAAATCGAAACGGCTCGGCCATCCGCAGTGGGGGCAGGAAACCCCTGTTTCTTTTTGCTCCATAGTGCACCATGATAGCATTCTCTTTATGCTGGTTAAGCCAAGGAATAACTTGACTTCCTTTGCGCTTTATAACATGAAAAGACCATCAAACGGAAAAACAAATTATTTAGGGCGTCCTTGCTAAAATACAGGAGAAAAATATTCTTGGATCGCACCGTGGGGGTGGTGGGCTCCATTATCATCTCCATCCTCGCGCGGATAGCGGGCTTCATTCTCAGGCGCGATCACTCACCCGCGACCAATCCGCAGGCCGTTGTCGTAGCGAAATTCGTGGGCCTGGGTTCGATCGTTTACTCGGCTTACCTCTGCCTGGGTTTGAAGAAGAAATTTCCGGGGACCAAATTATACTTCTTAACCACCGTAAGTTGTGCGCCCCTGGCTCGGCGTCTGCAAGGGATCGATGACGTCCTCATCGTCGATGATAAGAGCATATTGCGTCTCGCCCTATCCAATGTAAAGCTACTTTGGAAATTGTGGCAGATAAGGCCTGACCTATACTTTGATCTCGAGGTTTACTCCGCCTACGCGTCCATTCTTTCCAATCTCAGCCTGGCCCGAAACCGGTACGGTTTTTACCGGAAAAGCGTGGCCTTCAAGAAAGGTCTGTTTTCCCACCCCGTCTTTTTCAACACGAGAAGGCACATAAGTGAAATATACAGCGAAATGGCAAAAGTAGCGGGATTTGAAGCGGTAGAAATCTCGGAAGATTCGTTCAGGGTCACGCGTAAGGACGAAAAAAGGGTAGAATCGCTTCTTGCCGCCTCAGGATGGGAATCAAAAGAAATCGTCTTGGTCAACCCCAACGCAAGTGAACTTATGCTCGAACGGCGATGGCCGAAGGAAAACTGGCGTATCTTTCTCGAAGAAATAACGGCCAAATGGCCGACCTATGCCTTTATGCTAACGGGAACGAATTCAGAAAAACCGTACGTGGACGAAATCTACCTGAGCCTGTCGGAAAGGGCAAAAGGTAACATTCTCCACACGGCAGGCAAGTGGGATTTGGGTAGCTTCCTCGCTCTCCTAAAGAGGGCCTGCCTGCTTGTGACCGTCGATTCCGGCCCCCTCCACCTGGCGGGCGCCCTGGGGGTGCCCACCATTTCCCTTTGGGGACCCGTCGAACCGGACCACTACGCGCCGAGGAAAGGGCTTCACATTAGGCTCTATCGGCCTCCTTACTGCTCACCGTGTCTTCATCATGCGGACGTTCCGCCCTGTCATGGGGACAATATCTGTATGAAGCAAATAACGCCGGCCCTGCTCATCGAAGCCGTCGACAATTTTTTTCTTGCGCGGGAAAAACCAAAATGACCTCTTGTCCTGTATGCCACTTGGACTTGCCGAAAGTGCATTTCAGGAAAGGCAACTTTACAATACTCAAATGCCATCATTGCGGTTTCATGATGGCCTCTTTGCCGCCTGCGGGCAGTCCTTCACCTTACAGTTCATCCTACTTCCGCAGCTGGGGCATGGAACAGGGGGATAGCCCGTCCGTGCAAAAAATGAAAAGGAAGACGGCCGGGCACCTGCTAAGAAATGTCGAGCGTTATACCGTAAAAGGGCGCCTGCTCGACGTCGGTTGCGCCGCCGGCCACTTCCTCGAAGAGGCTGCCTTCCGTCATTGGGACGTCTACGGGGTGGAAATTTCCCCATACGCGGCGACCCTCGCCCGGAAAAAATTCGGAGATAAGATCCTGGTGGGATCTTTCTTGGACGTGCCCCTTTCATCCTCGTTCTTCCAGGCCGTCATTATGTCCGACGTCATCGAACACTTCCCCGACCCCCAACCGGTATTGGACAAGGCCTGGACGATTCTTCAACCCCAAGGGGTCCTGGCCATCGTCACCCCCAATACGGAAAGCCTTTCCGCCCTTGTCATGGGCCGCGCATGGCCTCACTTTCATAAAGAACACTTGTCCTATTTCAACCCCCAATCGATGGATATCGCCCTGAAAAATCATGGATTTCGATTGATCAGCACGAAAGCATCCCCCAAGTGGATAAACCTGAACTACGCCCAGGCTCAATTCCGTGTCTACCGCCACCCTTTTATTACTCCTACAATTAATCTTCTTACCCGCCTCATTCCCAATCCGTTTAAAGAGATGGATATCCCGCTCATCCTGGGAGATCTGCGCGCCATAGCGAGGAAGGAAGATGGATAGATCCGGGCGTACCGACTTTCTTCTTACCGCCATTTGTTTCCTGGCGGCCCTAACGATTCGCATGGCCTTTTTCGTGGGTGGTGTCCGCGGCTCGGATGCTTACGCCTATGCCCTTTACGCCCACCAGATGGCCACAGGTACCTATGATCCCGTTTACATCTTTAACTTCTACGGCTTCCGCTATGCCGTGCTTCTACCTACCGCCCTGTCCTACAAGGTATTCGGGGTAGGAGACGTGCCTTCCGTCATCTTTCCCTACCTTTTTTCCTCCCTCCAGGCGGCGCTTACCTTTCTTCTCGCCCATGAACTGATAGGGCGCAGAGGGGCAATTATTGCGGCGATTCTCATCATTTTTTATCCCCTCGATGTTTGTATGGCCAACATCTTGGGCCCCGATGCCTTCATCCCCTTTTTCGCCACCGGTGCCCTCTTTTGCTATACAATGGGAGAAAAAAAGGGGCTTACTATCCTCATCCTCATCTCCGGGACGCTCGTGGGCCTTGCCTACCTGTCCCGGGTAACCTCGATCTTTCTCTTATTTGCCTTTGCCTTCTACCTCCTAACGCAGAGACAAAAAATTAGAAACCTGGGATGGATGCTGGCGGGATTCTTCGTGCCCCTGGTGGGAGAAGCCCTTTATTACTACTACCAAACGGGTGATCCCTTCCTTCATTTCCATCGCCTCTCCGTGCACGATGATTTGGTAAGGGGAGCAAACCCCGACGCCATCGTTTCCCTCTCTTTTTATCCCCGGGTGATGGGGGGATTCGATTTGACGGGGCTCGCCTTATACGGCCTCATCTGGTGGATCGTGATGGCGGGCCTGATCGTGGCCTGGAGGAAAAAGGCTTCTCATCTCTCATTGATGGCCGTAAGCATTATCATCCCGTGGTTGGGATTCGAATTAGGCTGGCAAAACTTAAAAGAGATGACACCGATCATGAAGAACTACAACTATCTATCTCTTTTCACCGGGCCGGCC
>DAORXN010000006.1:87783-99758 GCA_035358955.1 Syntrophales bacterium
CACCTCCTTCCTGGAAAAGAGAGCTCGCCTATACGGGGCGACCCCTTTACAACTCGGTCCTCGTGTATGCCCTACCACCGGGCAGTTTGTAAGTTATCACGAAACCGCGATGCTGGCTTTCTTATTGCATGTATTAGATAGGGCAAAGAAGGCAAAATTGACAGGTGAATCCTTTTTGAGTAGAAGTTCTCTCGAGGAGAAATTGTAAAGCCTATGCATGAAGTCGTAACCGCTCAGCGTCTCTTGGATGCCTGCCAACTTCTCTTCGGAAAAGAGGTGGATTATTCGATCGATTTCCTTAAGTACCTTCAAGAAAGTGGCCTCAAATCCGCCTACCGCCAGAGGGCACGCGAAACACACCCCGATCGGGCGGCCATCCTCAATTGTGATGTGCGATACTTGGAAAACCAATTCAAACGCCTAAACGAGGCTTACCACTACCTCCTTAGCTACATTCAAAACCCCGGCCGCTACATCATCTTCGAAAGCAAGCCTCATCGAAAGCCCCCAAATGTAAAACCGCGATCTGAGCGAGGGATAAATCCGGTAATTAAGATGCCTTTCGGCCGGTATTTATACTACCGTGGTCTCATTACGTACCGAGACCTCATCGATGCCCTAATCTGGCAAAAAACCAAAAGACCAACCATTGGTGAACTCGCAAAACGCATGCACCTGCTTTCCGAGGGAGAAATAAAGGAAATTTTGAGAAAGAGAAGGTTAGGGGAGAGATTCGGGGATGCTGCCCATCGTTTGGGCCTGCTTACCCTCTACGACATAGAAAAGCTTCTCGCCCGACAGCAGCTCATTCAGCCTCGGATCGGGCGATACTTCATAGAAAAGGGCATCCTCACCTTGGCGGAAGTTGAAAGGCTGGCCTGGGAACTCAGGCAGTTAAACAGGAAAAGGCAGACAGCCCACACCGGATGTAAATACTACCCCTGAGGCAGAGATAACCGTGCCTCTCTTTCATCCGCCATTATTTCGCCTTGGTCCTCCGTTCTGAAAACTGACATGATCTGAGCCAGACTTTCGGCATTGGCCGCATTCTGCTGGGTCACCATGCTCATCTCGGCAATGGCCCGATTCACCTGCTCTATGCCCTGCGCTTGTTCCTGGGAGGCCGAGGCAATACCGCTTACGAGCTCGACGACGCGGTCGGAATTCTCCTTTACCTCCCGGAATGCCGAGCCCGTTAAATTCACGAGGTTTTCTCCCGCCTTGACCTTGCTTACGATATCCTCAATCAGGGTGGAAGAGTTCTTGGCCGATTCCGTGGCCCTCATGGCCAGATTCCGCACCTCATCGGCCACGACGGCAAAACCCGCCCCCGCCTCTCCTGCACGGGCCGCCTCCACGGAGGCATTGAGGG
Source organism: Syntrophales bacterium (assembly GCA_035358955.1). Lineage (GTDB taxonomy): Bacteria > Desulfobacterota > Syntrophia > Syntrophales > UBA8958 > JAOAFE01. The sequence goes on from DAORXN010000006.1 coordinate 89,156, forward strand.
CTAAAAGATTGGTTTGAAACGCAATTTCATCAATGCTCTTCACTATCTTCTGAGTCTGCTCGCTTGCCCGGGCAATGGCCTGCATCGACTGGGTAAGCTCCGTCATGGAACCGTCGGCCTTCTTGATAGCGGACTGTGCTTTCTGCATAAGGTCGTTCGCCTCTTTCGTATTTAACGCGTTTTGCCTCACCATCGAGGCGATCTCATCGAGAGAAGCCGATGTCTCTTCGATCGAGGCCGCTTCCCGCGAGGAAGAGTCGGAAAGGATACCCGATATGTGTAACGCCTGTCCCACGGCCTTATTCATCTTCATCCTCATGGTATTCACCGATGCCACGAGTTCTCCTATTTCATCACGCGAATCAACCTCTATCTGGACCGTCAAATCACCCTCCGCCATGCGACCGATCGCACCGATGACCTGCTTAATGGGCCGGAGGATGGCCCGGGTCACAACCACGCTGAGGAAGAAAGAAAGGACCGTAAGGGAAATGAATATTACCAGAAAAACGACAATCGTGGCATTAAAGGCCGTAACGGAAGTATTGTACCCTTCCCGGCTCAACTTATCTTCGAGGTTCCAAAGACTTAAGAGCATCTTGTCCAAATCAGCGTATCTCTGGTCAGCCACGGCCGCATACACGGCGCCGCTACCCTGCGGCGCCAGTTCAAGGACACGACTTGCCGCCTGCTGATACTCTTTCAGCTTCACCGACACCTCTTCGAACAATTTCCTTTCTTCCTTAAGCAGGTTTTTCTTCTTCAGCGCCTCTTCCACCATCTTCACATCCTCGGCCATGGTGGCGATTTGGGCCTTTATGAGCTGATCCACCTCGGTTGCATCATGGCTTTCGGCCACCCATTGGATAACGCGCGATATGTTTCCCTGCACGGCGGAGAGGTCTTTGAGCAATTTCGCGCTTACCTGATAATTCTTAAAGCGATTCTTGTACATATCATCGGTTATCTCCTGCTGCGTCCAGAGGCTGACGAACGTCCCAACACCGATGATGATTAGGAAAACGAGGACCACGATCGGGGATAAGAGCATCTTCTTCCCCAGACTCAAATGGCGGAAAAATCTTTCCATATGCCCCCCTTAAATTTTGCTTTACATTTTTACAGCAACCATCATGCCAGCAGAAATCCATCAATTTTATTACACTTATACTCGTGGAACTGTCAATTCTCTGACAGATAAATTTGCCTGCGTCATCATCTTGTCAATGGCTAGTCGGTCAGGCGAGATTCAGCGTCATTTTCAATAGATCGTGACCCGTCTTTTCCAGCGTCATACCTAATTTCCGCGCCAGGGAAAGCATTCGGTGATTCTGCGGCTCCGCATAGCCGAAGAACTCCTTGATGCCCTTCTCGTCGGCAATACCGATGAGCACATCGAGGAGTTTGGCCGCCAGTCCCTGCCCTTGGAAGTCGTCGTGCACCATGACGGAAAATTCACAGGCCGTACCAGACGGCTCCATGATAAAGCTCCCGATGCCGATCAAACGTTTCTTTCCCCCTTCCCTGATTTCACCTACCATGGTCATCTCTCGGTCGTAATCTATATTGCAGAATCGGGCGTGCATCTCATGGGTAATATCTTTGATGGTTTGATAGAACCTTTCCCGCAGGGTGTTTTCCGAAAGGGAAGTGAACATCTCATGCTCCAAGGGCTCGTCTTCTGGCCGGATGGGTCGAATAATGACCTCTTGCCCCGTCTTCAAATGCCAAATAGAAATATAGCGGCTCGGATAAGGACTGATCACGAGATGGGGATAAGGCTTCTCCTCTTTTACGTATCTGTCGTCGATGATCAGGCGGGCATCTAAAGCCACGGCCTTGCCATCGGCAACGGCGAGGGGATTTATATCCATGGCCCTTATCTCGGGAAAATCCACAATGAGATTGGAAAAACTTACGATGATTTCTTCCAGTTGATGAAGATCGGCGGGCTTTTTCCCCCGATAGCCTTTGAGCATGCGATAGACGCGGGTATCCTCTATCATGCGCCGGGCGAGGGCCTGGTTCAGAGGAGGAAGCCCCACGGAAAAATCAGAAAACACTTCCACGCCAATGCCGCCCATGCCAAAGGCGATGACGGCCCCACAGGTCTCATCGCGCTTGGCCCCCAATATGAGCTCATAGTCAATGACATCGATCATCTTTTGCACCGTAACACCTGCAATATGTGCCTTCGGATTGCGGGTCTTGACCCTTTCCATGAGCCTTTCGTATTCCAGGCGCAAGCCCGCCTCGTTTACGATCCCCATGACCACCCCGCCCACATCCTGGCGAAAGACGATGTGGGGAGAGGAAACCTTGAGCACCACCGGGTAGCCAATCATATTCGCCCATCGGGCGGCCTCGTCCACACTGCGGGCCATGTAACTTGTAATCGAGGGGATACCGTAAGCGGACAGAAACTTACGGGCCTCTTCTTCAGGTATGACCGTCATTTTCTCGCGGAGGGCTCTCCTTACGATGGTCTTCAAATGATTCTTCGGCGGGGATTCCTCCACCGAGAGCTCGGCCGGTGTTTCCTGAATAAACTTTAGGTTGCGCTGGTAGCGGTACATGTTGACGCACGCCCTGACGGCCCGCTCCGGCGTGGGAAAAGAAGGGATCCCCTTCTGGCTAAGCATCTTTCTCGTTTCGGCCGCCCTTTCATCCCCGCCTAACCATCCCACGATTACGGGCTTGGCCGCCTGAGAGGAAACCCTTACTATTTCTTCCACCAGATTTTCACCTTCCTCCACCTCCGAAGGCGCAAACAAGACGAGAACCGCGTCTATCTCCGTGTCACGAAGACATACCTCCATGGCCGCCCGATAACGCGCCGCATCGGCCTCATCTCCCAAATTGAGGGGATTGGTTATCTCTGCCAGGGACGGCAAAACCTCCCTCAACGCTTTCAGGCACCCTTCTGTCATGGGGGCAGGCCAACCGCCCGATCTTATGAGACGGCGAGTCGCCATCTGGGACGCCCCTTTGCTGTTGGAAACTATCATCAAGGCGCCTCCCCGGGGCAGGCGCTGGGCGTAAAGGGCGCTCGCCGTATCGTAAAGGTCCTGAACCTCCTTCACGCGCACGATACCTATCCTCGCGAGTAGGGCATCGAACGCCTCGTCAGGCCCCACGAGAAATTCCGTGTGGGACATATGGACCTTATCCAAATCGGGCAGGGCTGGTGGCTTCAGCAAAATGATGGGCTTATTCCGGGCAAATCCACGGGCGGCACCCACGAATCTCTTTATATCTCTCACCGGTTCTTCGAGATAGATAATTATGCTCTTCGTAAACGGGTCGTTACCCAGAAAGTCTATGAGATCACCCACATCCACATCAATCACGGAACCCAGGGAGCATATGAGGCTGAAGCCGATGCGGACGCTCAATCCCCAATCGAAGAGCGACTTGCCAAAGGCGCTGCTATGGGTGATGAAGGCAATGTTCCCACTGATGGGTATCTCCCTTATGCGTCCCGCACACAGACCCACGGGTGGCCTAATGATACCCAGGCAATTGGGCCCGATTATGCGGAGGGGATAGTTCCTCTTGACGGACAGCAATTCTTTCTTGATGGGATCCTCATCCCGGGGCAGTTCAGAGGCGATGAGCATCCCGGCGGCACCCATTTTCCCCAGTTGATCGATGATGCTTGGAACCTCTTCAATGGGGCGGGCGCAGATGGCGAGGTCGATGGGCTCCTTTACATCCTCCAATTGCGGGATACAGGCAAGACCACACACATCCTCCCTTCCCGTCTCGACTACGTAAACATTTCGCTCCCGGCAGGAAAGCAAGTTATCGACAATGGCGCGCCCGATTGTGCCTTCCTGTTCGCTGGCCCCGAAGACCACTATCGTGCGAGGGTCAAACATGCGCTGCAAATTTTCCATGCCTTACCCCTCCACAAGTTCTATTATGGCCCGCGCCACCTCTTTGGCCTTCTTGCCCACCTCAAGGGTAGGCCCCACGCAGGAGGGACATCCAAACTTACAAGGGCATTCTTGAAGCAGTCTTCTGGCCGCGGCGATCAGTTCCCCTCGCCGTTCATAGATAAGTTCCGCAAAACCCACCCCTCCGGGATAGGCATCGAAGATGAAGATGATGGGGTCGAATCGGTCAAAGAAATCGACATAATCCCCCTGTTTTTTCGACAAGCCAACTTCCAGTCCGTTTCCCACAGAATGGTCCAGGTCATGAATGTCTGCCATCACATAGAGGGCCGAAAGGTGATGGAGCCCGTAAGCGAGGCCCATGAGACCATCTACTATGTCCTCCATCGGATAATTTAGGCGTAAAAGGAGTTTCCTGGGGATGGTAATCCAGGCACCGGTAGTGTGCATGTTCTTTTCCGGGAGGTGAACCTCGCCATAGCCCACGTTTTCTCCCGTATAAAATCGGATTTTCTTGTACCCTACCACCATACTCGTCACGCCGAGCTCGCCAAACTCCCACAAGGCGCCTCCCCGGGGGGCACTGGCCAAGGAGGAAAGCACCTTTACGTTCGTATAGGTCATGGCATCCGTGTAGTAATCAGTACTCACCTTTTTTACATAGGCCTTCCTGCCTTCCAGATTCAGCTTTATTACCTCGTACTGTTCCGATTCCACCATATAAATGGCCCCTTCATGGACGGTTCTAAAGGCGCTATCCCAGTCCACCTCTGCTATTATCCGTTCTCTTCCCGCCGTCGAAACATCGATAATAACCACATTCTCCGGGCTTACACTGCGCAGGCTCACTTCATTCGCCGGATAGCTCTCCGCCGACCAGTGCCAGGTATCCTTTACCTTGTGGAGTACCCCTTCCTCCGTGAGATAGGAAAGCACCTCTTCCGGGTCTACTGTACCGAATTTCTCCCCTTTCTCAAAGGGCAATTCAAAGGCCGCACTTTTTACATGCTGGACGTAAATGAGCAGGTTATCCGGGTTGATTCGACAATGCTCTGGGGAGCGAGAAAAAAAATAATCGGGATTTTCCATGAGGAACTGATCCATGGGCAAACTGCGGGCAATGAGGATGGCGATACTTTTCCCGCTTCTACGACCGGCCCTTCCCGCCTGTTGCCATGTGCCCGCGATGCTGCCTGGATAACCACAGATGAGACAGGCGGAAAGCTCCCCGATGTCTATTCCCAACTCCAGCGCCGTCGTGGCCACGACCCCCTTTATCTCACCCGACCGGAGCCCTTTCTCGATTTCTCTTCTCAACTGCGGCAGGTAACCACCCCGGTAGCCGGTAACTATCCTGTCGTCCGTAGGCTTTTTTTCGTTTATCTTGTCTTTTATGTACTTGGTTAAGACCTCCACGGTAAGTCGGCTCGTGGTAAAAATAATCGTTTGAATCCCATTTTCTATGAGGTCGCAGGCCAGGCGGCGGGCCGGGATCAGCGGCGATTGACGTATGCCGAGCTCCCGATTCACCACGGGCGGGTTATAAAAGATAAACAGCTTCTCTGCCTGGGGCGCCCCACTTTCGTCTATCACCTCCACCGCCCGTTCGAGCATTCTTTCCGCATGTTCTCGGGGATTGGCAATGGTAGCGGAGCAGCAGACAAAGACGGGCTCAGCCCCGTAAAACTGGCAGATGCGCTTAAGCCGCCTCAACACATTGGCCACATGAGAACCGAAAACGCCCCGATAGATATGAAGCTCGTCTATGACCACATATTTCAGATCGGCAAAGAGTTTTTGCCATTTGGTATGGTGAGGTAAGATGCCCGTATGGAGCATATCGGGATTGGTGATGATAATATGTCCCTGCCGGCGGATAGCCTGCCTCGCCTCGTCCGGCGTATCACCGTCGTAGGTAAAAGTCTTGATCCCTCCACCTATGGCCGCAATCAACTCTTCCAGTTCGTGCAGTTGATCCTGGGCCAGGGCCTTGGTAGGAAACAGGTAAAGGGCGCGCCCTGAGGAATCCTCCAATATCTTCTGCAGGGTGGGAATATTGTAGCAGAGGGTCTTGCCACTTGCCGTAGGGGTAACCAGGCAGATGTCTTTACCCGATCTTACCGCCTCTATGGCCCTCGCCTGGTGTGAATAAAGCCTCTCTATCCCCCTTTCCTTCAAGGCCTTCCTTATCTTTTCATGGACCCAAACCGGAAAATCTGCGTATACCGCCTTTTTTTCCGGGAGCCTCTGGAAAGCCTGCACATTTTCCCAGAATCGATGGTTCTTCTCTAATCTCGCAAGCCACTCTTCCAAGGTCAGTTGCGCCATGACGCCCAAAAATTATATTTTTTATTCCCGATTGACAAACCTTTTTTTCATGCCTATGTTGCACCTTAAAAGGGCCCATTTCAAGGCCCATGAAGGAGGTAACATGTTAGAAACACTGGAAGTAACGGATCAGGCCGCTCAGGCCATCAAGGATTTTCTTTCCCAGCGGAAAGGCCCTAACGCGGTGCGCATCTTCTTGAGTGCCGGGTGAGGGGGGCCACAATTGGCGATGGCTCTGGATGAGCAGACAGACAATGACGAAGTAATCGAAGAGAAAGGCGTCACCTTCCTCATCGAAAAGGACCTCCTCAATGAGGTCAAACCCATTCAGGTAGACTTCATCACGAGCCCCATGGGCTCCGGCTTTCGTCTCACCTCTTCGCTACCGACCGGTGGCGAATGCGGTGGGAGTTGCAGCTCCTGCTGAGCAATGAGTGAAGGTGAATGGCTTAGGTCTTACGCGGAAGGCCTCCTCCGGGCAGGTCGCCTGGAGGAGGCGGAAGCGGTTTACCTTCGTCTCATCGAGGCATACCCGGAAAACGATTCGTACCTTATGGCCCTCGCCTGGGTCTATCATGACAGTGGTCGCCTGGAGGAGGCGATTGCCTGTTGGGAAAAGTTATTCGAAAAGGAGCTGAAACGCAAAATATTCACCGGTTTTGCCTTCGACGAGCTGGTCCGCATATACAAAAGCCGGGAAATGTACGACCGACTTCTCGAAATCTGCGAAAGGGCCTGCGATGCCTTTCCCGGTGAATATTCCCTGCTTGGGGATCTTGCTTACGCCTGCCATAAGACGGGCTGGTTAGAAAGGGCCGTCTCCATTTATCGCCAAATGATTGACATGGACCCGGAAGGCATCGAGGCCTATTTAGGCCTGGGAAACACCCTGATTGCTCTGGCCGATTATGCCGGGGCGGAGGAAGCTTACGGCGAAGCATCTCGCATCGATCCCGAAGAAACGGCCACCTTCTTCTCGCGCCTGTCAGACGAGTATAGACGTTGCGGACTTTCGGAAAAAGCGGAATACGCCATTAGAAAAAGCGTGGCTTTCGACGAGTCGGAACCCGCCTACCTGCTCATGCTCGGGGATATATTGATCGAAGGCGGGCGATGGCAAGAAGGCTGGGACGCTTACGAGAAGGCCGTCTCTTTAAGGATGGAGGCCGCAGGTAGTTACTACTTCCGCCTGGGAAATACCTTGGCCCAGACGAATTTACCAGAACAAGCCGTACAAGCTTACAAAAAAGCCTTGGAACAAGAGCAAAACCCTTTTTACTATCTTCACCTCGCCCGGGTATACGTCGCCATGGGAGAGATGGACCTTGCCCAGGAAGCCGTAGAAAAGGTCAAGAAAGGGCCTTAATCAGTCTCGTTCCACCCTCTTTTTAGTTTCCTGGAAAATCTTGTAGAACGCTTGATGATCAGCAATTGCCGTCTTCAAAATGGCGGCAAATTCGTCTAGGTTCTTCCTGTTTAGAACGAGGTTTACACTTCTGTGAAAGGCGGCCATTTTGTCCATCGTGCGGTAGCGATCAGAAACGAGGCACACGAACGTATCACGCCTCAGCGCCATGGGCAGCTTAGCCAGGTAGGTTACAAAGGGGTTGTCATCCGGGTTTGCGGCATCGAATCTTTCGTTCACCACGATGACATTGTAGATATGAAAACGACATCTCTTCAGTGCTTCTCTTGCCGTCTCCGCCTGGGTAATGCGATAACCCATCCCTTCCAGGGCGCCCTTGATCTTCTCTCTTAGCTCCGCCTCCGGTTCGCATACGAGAGCCGTGGAAACGCCTTCCTCGACAAAATCGAAAGGCATGTCCGCCGAGTCGTAAGTCTCTTCTTCGATTTCCTTGATCAGGCTTTCTATATCCGCCATAGAAACCCCCTTTTTACCGTCGCTGGCGACCGTAATCCCGGTCTATTTCCAGTTTTCCCAAAAGGTCAGTGGTTTTTTCACCGGCTGCACTCTTCACCGCATCGATACCACGACCGACAATGGCTTTGTTGGAGGCATAGGCCCTGGCCGTTTCCTCCGTAATTTCCCCTTTGCGGTAGAGCTCGACAATATAGTCGTCGAAGGTTATCCAGCCGAAGGCCTTCCCCGCCTGGATGATTTCATAGAAGGTTTTCCCTTCTTCCTCGCCGTTTAAAATGGTGTCTTTCACCCGCAAGTTCGTACCCATGATTTCGAAGGCGGCTACCCGCCCCCCTCCCACTTTCGGCAGCAAGCGCTGACAGACGATCCACCTTACCGTATCGGCCAGGCGAATCCTGATCTGTTTTTCCTCATCGGCGGGAAACATACCTAAAATGCGGTTAATCGTCTGACCCGCATCTACCGTATGCAGGGTACTCAACACGAGATGGCCCGTCTCGGCGGCCGAAAGCCCTATTTCCACCGTCTCTCTATCCCTCATCTCCCCCACGAGGATCACCTTGGGCGCCTGCCTCAGGGCTGCCCGCAACCCATTGGCAAAGGTATCGAAATCCTTGCCCATTTCCCTTTGGTTGAATGTGGATTTCTTATGGGGATGGGTAAATTCAACAGGGTCCTCGAGGGTGATGATGTGGACCGATTTCTTTTCGTTTATTTCATTAAGTAGGGCAGCGAGGGACGTGGATTTTCCGCTTCCCGTCGCACCCGTCACCAAGATGATGCCGTTTTTTTCCTCCGCCATTTGGTAGAACGCTTCCGGCAAGTTGAGGTCCGCGCAGGTCGGTATGCGCGTCTCTAACTTTCTCAAAACAATGGAGTAGTTTCCCCGCTGGGAGAAGATGTTGACCCGGAAACGGGCTTTCCCCGGAAGCTCATAGGAAAGGTCACAGGAGCCTTCCCGAAGCAGGATATCCGTTAGCCTCCGGTCGCGATTTATGAGGTTTAGGGCAAAGATCTCCGTTTGAAAGGGCGTTAGACTCTCGAAAGACGGGTCTATGGGAACGGATACGAGCTGCCCCGAAGATTCGACCTGAAACGGCCGACCGACCGTAATGTTCAGGTCGGAGACGTTGGGGTGAGAATCGAGCATCTTCCCCAAAATATAATCGATCTCCTGCTTACGCATATCAGGCCTCCGTGAAATCGGTTGGTGGCGTTTTTAGGTACTGACGGAACCGTGCCTTGTCGTTGGCCTTGGCATAGGCCTCATCGGCACTGATCCATCCCCGGTTCAGAAGGTCCATGATGGCATCGTCGAGAAGCTGCATGCCGTACTTTTTGCCCGTCTGGATCATGGAAGGGATTTGGAAGGTCTTTGCCTCGCGAATCAAATTCCTCACGGCAGGGGTGGCGATGAGTATTTCCAGGGCGGCGCACCGGCCCTTTTTGTCAACCCTCTTGAAGAGGACCTGCGAGACCACTGCTCGAATACCATCGGCCAGCGTGGAACGTATCTGTTGCTGCTCATCCGCCGGGAACACCTCTATAATTCTATCCACCGTCTTAGCCGCACTGGTCGTATGGAGGGTGCCGAAAACCAGATGACCCGTTGACGCCGCCTCCACGGCAAGTCTAATCGTCTCCAGATCCCTCATTTCCCCTACGAGAATGATGTCCGGGTCCTCACGAAGGGCGCCTCTCAGGGCGGCGGAGAAACTCTTTGTATGAACGCCCACTTCCCTGTGGTTCACAATACAGCTTGCACTCTGATGAACGAATTCGATGGGATCCTCAATGGTGATAATGTGATCCTTCCGATTGCGGTTTGCCTCGTCGATGATGGCCGCCAGGGTGGTAGACTTACCACTGCCCGTAGGACCCGTAACGAGCACCAAGCCGCGAGGTAGATAGGCCAGGCGGGCAATGACGGAAGGCAGCCCCAACTCTTCCACCGTTAAAATCTTGCTGGGAATCTCACGAAAAACGGCCGCGCACCCCCACTTCTGCATGAAAAAGTTCGCACGGTACCTCGCAAGCCCCGGAATTTCATAGGCAAAGTCCACATCCCCCGTCTCTTCGAACTGTTTTACCTTGTGCTCCGGCGCAATCTCGTAAAGCATGGCCTTAAGCGTGTCGTTATCCAGGACATCATATTTTATGCGTACGATTTCTCCCCTAATTCTTATGGCCGGCTGCTGACCGGAAACCAGGTGAAGGTCCGATGCCCCCTCCTCATGCATCAAATGAAAAAACGCGTCTATCTTGGCCATGAAAAGTTACCCCCTGAGAGCTAAATTAGGACTGAGGAGAAGATATAGGAAATGAAAGGGCAAAGTCAAGGCGGAAATACCTTGACAGAGATAAGCATATTTTTCTATATGGAAACAAACCCTGGGGATGTAGCTCAGCAGGGAGAGCGTCGCGTTCGCAATGCGAAGGCCAGGGGTTCGATTCCCCTCATCTCCACCATTTGACCATCCAATCCAATCACATA
>DAORXN010000007.1:0-96281 GCA_035358955.1 Syntrophales bacterium
TCCAGAGGCCTCTCTTTTCCGCCTCTTTTATAAGGTCGCCCCGGAAGTCGGGGTGGGCGATGGAGATTACGGCCTCTGCAATCTCCCAGGTGGATTTCCCTTTCAGGCATGCGGCGCCGTATTCGGTAACTACATAAAAGGTCCAGGCGCGTGGGACAGTACAGATGCCCTGGATTTCCGGTACAATACGGGACACCTTTTTCTCGCCGATCATTCGGGTGGAATGAAGGCAGATGAAAGCCTTGCCTCCTCTGGAAAGCGATGCACCGACGGTAAAATCAAACTGGCCCCCTGTACCGGAAATTTGCTTGCCCCCAAGGGCTTCCGAGCACACCTGACCGTACAGGTCTACCTGGAGGGCGTTGTTGATGCTTATCATGTGGTCATTACAGGCAATGTTTTCCGCTGCATTCGTATAGTCCACAGGGAATGTTGCGCAGGCGGGGTTATCGTGGAGAAATTCGTAAAGTTCTCGGGAACCCATAGCGAAGGTATAGACCATTTTGTTCCGGTTCGTGAATTTTCTCCGGTTTGTTATTTTCCCACGCTTGTACAGCTCGAGAAAGGCATCGCACATCATTTCACTGTGAACGCCCAGATCTTTGAGCTCCGATTCGGCGAGGAGATGACCGATGGTGTTAGGTACCGCCCCAATGCCGAGCTGAAGGCAGGCGCCATCGGGGATTTCATTCACCACGTGCTGAGCGATTTTTATGTCTTCTTCCTGAGGGATAGGGCGGTGGACTTCCGGGAGGGGCATCTCTTTTGACTCCACAATGAAATCCACATCCGAGATGTGAACACATTCCGTGTGGCCCCCAAGACAGCGCGGGACGGATTCGCTGACCTCCACTATCACGATATCGGCTGCCTCTACGGCGGCACCGATGTAAGAACACGAGGTGCCAAAGTTAAAGAAACCCCGTTCGTCCATCGTCGTTGTCTTTACCATAGCCACGTTGGGATGCGGATAGTACCCCTGCCTTATGCGATCTGGTTCTTCCCTAAAGGTGCCAGGGATGTAGTAACATAACCCTTCTTTGGCCAACTTTCGGTCGTTGGCACTGAAAAAGGTGCTGTAATAAGTAAAAGACTCGTGATTTTTGTCACAGGCCGCTACCTGAGCGGGATGCATGGCCGTGGAGACGACCACGCTCACATCTTCTATCTCCCCCACCCTTTTCGCCAGGGCGCGATCGAGCTCGAAGGGGAACATGGCAAAGTGACTGTAGAATACCCAATCGCCGTTTTTTACCACCTGGACGGCCTTTTCTGCGGTGGTGAGCTTGTTTTTGTACATCTGCCAGAGCGCCTCTTGCATGTGTCCACTAACCCCCTTTGTTTATGGATTTTTTCATCGTAAAAAAGCGGAAAATGATGATGGCGAAGAACAGGATGAAACCTATGGCGGCTTCTCTCATTCCTGGCGCAATTAAACACAGGCCCGCAAAGAACAGAAGGATCCTTTCAGGCCAAGTTATACGGGCAAAGACGAATCCCTCCACGGCAGAACCGATGGCCATACATCCGATAATGGCGGTGAAAAAGGAAAAGGCAATGAACCACAGGGGTCCTTGAAAGAGAAGGGCAGGGTTGTAAACGAAAAAGTAGGGTACGATATAGGCGACGATGGCCAGCCACATGGCCCGATAGCCGACCCGAAAGGGAGGAGCCTCGGCAATACCGGCAGCGGCGTAAGATGCCAAGGCCACGGGGGGAGTGATAGTCGACAGGCAGGCGTAGTAGAAGACGAAGAGATGGGCTACCAGGGGCTTTACTCCCAGGTCGATGAGGGCCGGGGCCGCGATGATGGCGGTGAGGATGTAGGCGGCGGAAGTGGTGAGGCCCATACCTAAAATCAGGGCGGCGATCATGGTGTAAAACAACGTAAGAAGCAGCTTACCCTGGGCAGCACTGATAACGAGGTTGGAGAATTTGAGTCCCAGACCGGTCTGGGTGACGACGCCGATTACAATCCCGGCACAGGCGCAGCAGGTGGCAACCGATAGGACCCCCATGGCTCCCCGGGTGAAGCTTTCTACTATTTTCCCCCAGTCCATGCGTGTTTCCCTCTTTATGTAAGAAACGACTATGAGCGCGACAATGGACCAAAAACCCGCCTTCATGGGGGAGTATCCGTAGATGAGAAGTACGACGAGAAGGATGGCGGGAATAACGAGGTGGCCGCGTGTGGTAAGCTCTTTTTTCACGGAGGGCAGTTGTTCCTTCGGTAAACCTTCCATCCCCACTTTTATCGCTTCCAGGTGGGCGATATAGAATAAGGAAAAGTAATACAAAACGGCGGGGATGGCAGCGGCAACACAAACTTTCAGATATGTAATCCCCACCATCTCAGCTACGATGAAGGCGGCCGCCCCCATGATGGGGGGCATGATCTGTCCGCCCGTGGAGGCAACCGACTCCACTGCCCCGGCCATGACAGGAGAATAGCCCATTTTTTTCATGAGGGGCACGGTAAAGGTACCTACACTTGATACGTTGGCCACGGCCGAGCCCGAAATGGTTCCAAAGAGGCTGCTTGCCACAATGGCCACTTTGGCAGGTCCTCCCCGCCACCCCCCCGCGATGCCGTTGGCAATGTTGATGAAAAACTGCCCCACACCAGAGAGGAGAAGAAAGGCGGCAAAAAGGACAAAGATGAAGATGAAACTTGCCGATACACCCAAAGGAATGGAAAAGAGACCTTCCGTGGTGAGGTATTGGTAGCTTATGAATTGCTCGAAATCTATCATTCTGTGCCCCCAGCTGCCTGGTATGTAGTGACCGAAGAATGAGTAGGCGATGGCAATCAGGGTGATGATGGGAAGCGGCCAACCGATAGTACGGCGGGTGATATCTATGACAATTACGATCAGGATGGTACCGAATACGAGGTCGAATACTCCTGCCTCTCCCCCCTTCAAGTACAAATTCTTGTACTCCACGACGAGATAGATGAGGGTTACGGCACTGGCCACAATGAGCAGAGTATCTACGATCGAGGCGAATACTTTCTTTTTCCCTTCGGCTTGCTTCTTGAAGAGCGGTACGGTCAGGTAAACAATGATGCAAACGAAGAGTAAGTGAATAGACCTCTGGATGGTGGCGGTGAAAAGTCCGAATTGTGCCGTGTATAGATGGAAAATACCCATGACAATCGCCACGAGTTCTACGAGCCTTCTTTTATTGAAAAACGCTTTTCCCCCCATGAGATGGCTCCTTTCCTCCCGTTAGGGACAGGCGGACAATGCGGCCGGGGCGTATACGTTGAGAAAGCTTGATCGTCTTCTCAGATAAGGTGACTTCATGGTCCGCGTCCCCTATGGTGCCCATAAAAAAACAGATGGTATCTTTCGCCTCGTTAATCTCCCCGATCTCCCACGTTCCGTCCGGCAGGTGACGATAACCCGAATATATGAAACCTTGCCCGTTGAGGAGAGATTTCCCACCGATCTTCAAAAGCATGAATCTACCGTTCGGGCAAACTTCGTATAGTTCCCAAAAGGGAAGACGGTCGTAAGAATGGAGAAACTGGAGTTTTACCCGGCTACCCACCTTGACGGGCACCGAAAAATAAACCTGCCCGTCGAGGTGATCGCTGATCTGAAGGGTAAATGAGTCTCTTTCGTCGGAAATACCCGTCAAGGCTGTGGCCGAAAGGGCCAGAGTGGCCAGTAAAACCCCTATTACCCACCGCATAACTTTTACTTCAGCACGCCCCGTTCTCGGTAAAACTTAACGGCACCGTTATGCAGCGGTATAGGGACATTGGGTGCATTCTGCAGGGTAATATCCTTGAATTGAACGTGCACCTTATCAATTTCATCTTTATGATCCCAGAAGGCTTTCAGTATCTGGTAGACGAGCTCATCCGGCATTTTGGCATCCACGGCAAGGATACCCATCCAGGCCAGCATTTTTACCGGTTTCGTCTGTCCCTGATAGGTACCTGCCTTTATCGGCATGGGTATGTAAAAGGGGTATTTCTTGTTTATCTGTTTCATCATGTGGGGTTCAATCTCGATGAAACGACACTTTCTCACGGTTAGTAAGTCCATGATGGCGGGAGCCGGTGCGCCCAGGGCATACATGATAACATCGATATTGCCGTCTTTCAGGGCTTCTACCGCTTCGGGAGCCGAGAGAAATTTGGGTGTGCAGTCATTATAAGTAATGCCGTATTCGGCCAGGATGAGGCGATTCATGATTTCTGTGCCGCTGCCAACGTTACCCACAGCTATTCTCTTACCCTTCATATCGGAGATGGAGTGGATGTTAGAAGAATCGAGCACAACGATTTGATCGTAGATGGGATACATGGCAAGGATGGCCCGAATGCTCTGATAAGGTTTATCTTTGGCGAATTGTTCGGTCCCCGTGTATGCCCAGTAAGCCGAATCGGGCATGAGCATGACCAGATCCGTCTGCCCCTTCCTTAGGAGCCTGATATTTTCCACGGATGCACCGGAAGGATAAGCTGTGGCCTCGGTACCTTTTACGTATTTGCTTATCACGGAAGCAATGGCGCCACCCAAGGGATACCAGGTGCCGCCCGTACTTGCCGTACCGATGGCTAACCTGGTTGTGGCCGCACTGATGGCGACCGTGAACGCCAGTAGAAAAAAGAAAACCGTGATGCCAACCCATACCTTTTTTTGCTTTTTCATAACCCCCTCCTCCTTATACGTATTGACCCCTCACCGGGGTTTACTTACGAAAAAGGTCAAAAATCACGCAATGTATAAGCACTCAGAATAAGGATAAACTTTTTCTGTACGAAGACAATGGGTTTGCGCCCGTATATCCTATGGGGGAGTACCCTACCATTATTCTTCTTAGAGGTCGGGGTCTATGATACCGATCTTGATGGCGTATTTTACTATGTCCACGCGGTCATGGAGCCCTAACTTTTGCATGATATGGGTCCTGTGTTTTTCCACCGTCTTTACGCTAATGCAGAGAAAGTTTGCTATATCCTTCGATGATTTTCCTTGAGCGATGAGCCTGAAGACTTGCTGCTCTCTTTCCGTAAGGAGATCATAGCGGCTTTCATAATGAGTTGCCGCTTGGGAGGTCCTAAGGTATCCACCCACGACCCTTTCCTGTAATTTGGGGCTAATGAACATTTCTCCTCGGCAAGCGGCCCTTATAGCATCCACAATCTCTTTGCTGGGAGAGGCTTTAAGAACAAAACCCTTCGCCCCGGCATTGAAGAGTTGTCGGATGAAGCTATCCTTGTCGTGCATGGTCAGAACTACTACTTCCGGTGGTGGTATTACTCGACGCATGAGACTGATGGCCTCCAGGCCGTTTAATTCAGGCATGGAAATGTCTAGAAGGACTACGGCGGGATGAAGCTTTCGGACCCTTGCCACCGCTTCTTTACCGTTCGCCGCTTCTCCCACAATTTCTATATCCGGTTGACGCCGAAGGAGCTCTTTAATGCCGTCCCTTACCACTTCATGGTCATCAGCGATAAGAACGGAAATCTTTTTCATAATCTCTACCTTCAGCACACGGGGATATCGAACCGGATGGTCGTGCCTTTACCCGGGGCCGAAATGATGTCCATTTCCCCCCCGAAGGAGACGACCCTCTCTTTCATGCTGACCAGTCCAATACCGCGGGCGGGTGATTTCTTCTTCAAAGAAAAACCCACGCCGTTGTCGCGGATGTTTAGTATGATACGGGGATGGCTGTAGGTAAGGATAATGTCGACCCGATCGGCGCGGGCATGTTTGGCGATGTTCCTCAAGCTTTCCTGGAAGATGCGATAAACGGTAAGTTCAATCTCTGGATTCAGGCGCTTCTTGAAGCCCAGAGACTTGAAAGATACTTTGATCTGAGGATGCTGCTCACAGAATTCCCTCACAAGCTGCTCCAACACCGCCACGAGCATTTTATGTTCGAGGAGATCACTCCTCATGTAAAGGGTAATTTTCCGCAGGCGATCCGCCATGGATTCCACATTCTTAACCAATCTTTCGTAAAGGTGCTTGCCTTCCGGGGGCAGTTCGGTCAAATAATTTTCGAGGTTTTCGAGGTCAAAATGCATGGCCGTGAGGGCCTGCCCCATCTGGTCGTGTAGATCGGCGGCGAGTTTTCTGCGCTCATCCTCCCGGACCATGACCAGGCGTTGGGAAAGATTGCGGATTTCCTCTTCTGCCTTCACCCTCTGGGTGATGTCGATGAAGTTCGTGACCGCTGCGGGCTTTCCCTGATAAGTTGCATGGGTGGCCCGGATCTCCACCCAGACGATTGTCCCGTCCTGTTTTACCTCCCGGAATACGTACTGGGCCGGTAGAACCTGATGTTTTTCCCTCATGAGGCCTCTTTCCCTGACCATGGGCATGTCTTCCGGATGAATGGAAGACCAGAAGGGCCTGCCGATACATTGAGCAGGGTCATCGAAGCCCAGCATTTCCGCATAGCGGCGATTAACAAAGCGGGTAATGCCATCCTGATGGATGGAAATAGCAGAGAGGGAGTTTTCCACGACCGTTTGATAAACCTCTGAGATTTCCTTCAATTCTTGCTCGATTCTCTTTTGCTCCGTGACATCCGTTAGGGTTACGGCATAGTGGTTGCGGGTATGGCCTGCCGAGATGGGCATGAGGCGCATGGCAAGCACCCGTCCGTTTACGTTTGCTTCCCATGCCAGAGGTTCATTATCTTCTTGCAGGAGGGCCTTATCGTCGGTCAGAGAAAACAGGAAAGGTGCTTTAAGTGATCCTAAAAGACGTAAGGCCTCACCATTGGCGCTGACTAAATTCCCCTTCTTATCCACAATGAGGAGTGGACAGGGCAATTGCTCCAGCCGGTGAGATCCTTTAATGGCCACGAGCTTTCCCCATTTTTTTCATGAAACTACAAAATTTCAAGCGACTCATCAACACCTAATTTTTGTGCTATGATATTAAACAATTTCTCATGAAGGGCCCCTTTTTGCACTGGGGGGTATTTGACAGGGAAGAAAAAAAAGCATAAGAGCAAGCAAAAAAGAAAGGAGTGCATTATGAAAGAGCTTAAACACGTGTTTTCTTCACTTGCCATAAAAAGTGTCACCCTCTCGAACCGGATCGTTATGCCGCCTATGGGGACGAATTTAGGTAATGCCGACGGAACGGTGAGCGAAGAGAATCTCGCTTACATGAAACGGCGTGCCCGCGGCGGTCCGGGGCTCATCATCACGGAGATAACGGGGGTTCATCCCGACGGAGTGGTAAGTCCTCACCAGTTGGGGGCTTACGATGACCGCTTCATACCCGGTCTCTCCCAGCTCGCCCGGGTGGCCCATGAAGCGGGGGCCAAGATCGCCATGCAAATTCACCACTGCGGGCGAGAGAGCCTTTATCTTTTAAAGGCAGGGAGGGCCATGGCACCATCTGCCATTCCCAGCATCGTATTTCGGGGTACCCCCAGAGAAATGACCCTCGAGGATATAAAGGAAGCCATTTTCTCCTTTGGCCAGGCGGCCCGGAGGGCAAAGGAAGCCGGCTTCGATGCAGTGGAGATACACTGTGCCCATGGTTATCTCCTCACCCAGTTCCTGTCTGCCCTTTCCAATCATCGGACGGATGAATACGGCGGGAAGACCTTGAAGGAAAGGGCGCGGTTCGTTCTCGAGGTCATCTCGGAGGTGCGAGCCCAGGTAGGACCTGATTTCCCCATTTCCGTCCGTATCTCGGCAGAGGAGTTCATTCGCGGGGGGTACACGGCGGAAGATATGCAGACGATCCTGCCGGATATGGTGCAGGTCGGGGCGGATATCATCCATGCCTCCTTTGGCACCCACGGAAGCCCCGCCGGCATTACCCAGGCCCCCGCGGAATATGCCCCGGGATTTAATGTCTGGCTCGCCCGCAAGGTGAAGGAGGTGGTGAATGTCCCTGTCATTGCTGTTGGCCGCTTCACTCTGCCTTCTCAGGCGGAAGAAGTGCTGGCGCGGGGGGATGCCGACCTCGTGGCATTCGGTAGGCAGTTCTTGGCGGATCCCGATTTTCTCGTCAAGGCCCGGGAAGGTCGGGAGGAAGATATCCGGCAGTGCATCGCTTGTAACCAGGGGTGTATCGAAAGAGAAATCTTGGGGGAGGGAAACATCCGTTGTTCTATCAACCCGGAAACAGGGCAGGAGACCATTTACCCCTCCACTTTGGCCTCTCGGCCCAAGAAGGTTTGGGTGGTGGGAGGTGGACCGGCAGGTCTTATCGCGGCGGCGGAAGCCCATCGCCTGGGGCACAAGGTCATTCTCTTCGAAAAGAAGCCCATCTTGGGAGGGCAGATCCGATATGCCCAGATTCCACCCCACAAGGAGGTTTACGGGAAGTGGATCGATTGGCAGATCGGTCAGGTGATGAAGTCAGGGGTAGAGGTAAAAACGGGGGTGGAGGTGACCGAGGACCTCATCCAGGAAGGGAGGCCGGATTTCGTGATCGTGGCTACGGGGGGAGAGAAAATCGTACCGCCGATTCCGGGGATGGACCGCGAATTCGTATGTGATGCTTGGCAGGTATTGGACGGTAGGGTAACACCCCAGGGCCATGTGGTCGTTATGGGAGGGGCCCTGATCGGGATGGAGACGGCCGATTTTATAAGTGAAAAGGGATTAAAGGTCACCATCCTCGAAATGCTCGAGCGCTCTCCCGTACTCAAGATTACCTCTCACGGCTACATGCTCCACAAGCGCCTGCGGGATAAGAACTGTCACCTCGTCTTCGGGGCTCGGGTTACGGCGATTGGTGAACACTCGGTCGAAGTTGAGACGGCGGAGGGTAAGAAGACCATTGCCCCCGTGGATACCGTGGTCGTGGCCGTGGGCTTGAAACCCGTGGATAATCTGAGGCCCGTTTTAGAACGCCTCGGGGTTCCCTTCAAGGTGGTGGGAGATGCAAAAAGCCCCCGAAGGATTATAGAGGCCGTGGAAGAAGGCGCCCGCGCCGCCTGGAGTCTATAAAGGTTATCCCCCGGGGGCGCTTAAGGGGCCCCGGGGGCCCTTACCCTTGCCTGGGGAAAAATAAGCACTATATTTCTTTCGATTGTGAGTCGTTCGGCGATAGATTTTTCATCGTAACCGGTGGGGAAGATATGGCAATGCCGGTCTTTAGCGACGCCCATTAAGCATCATCCTTGCCGGATCCGGAAGAAAGGAGGATGGGTATGGTAAGGTTGGGAACTTATTACTCTTATCCCCGGAAGGTGGCCTTCGTGGGTAATTTTATTCCCCGACAGTGCGGAATCGCTACCTTTACGTCCGATCTCCTCTCCGCCGTAGCCGAGGAAAACGTGGACGGTGAATGTTGGGCGGTCGTCATGAACGACATACCGGAAGGGTACCCTTATCCGTCACCGGTAAAGTTCGAGATCCGGGATCGTTTGCTCGAGGATTACAATCTTGCTGCCGATTTTCTCAATACCAACCGCGTTGATGTGGTGTGCCTTCAACACGAGTATGGCATCTTCGGAGGGGAAAACGGGTCTTACGTTCTCGATTTGATCAGTAATCTCCGCATGCCCCTCGTTACCACTTTGCATACGGTGCTAAAAAACCCGAACCCCGGCCAACTCAACGTGCTGCGCCGGATTGCCCACTTATCCGATCGGTTGGTCGTCATGAGTCAGAAGGCCATCGAAATCCTGGTTCAAGTATACGGGGTGCCAAGAGAAAAAATTATCCTTATCCATCACGGTATTCCCGACGTACCCTTTGTAGACCCCAACTACTACAAGGATCAATACGGCGTGGAGGGAAGGAAGGTGATCCTTACCTTCGGTCTCCTCTCCCCCGGAAAGGGGATAGAAACCATGATCGAGGCCCTGCCCCAGGTGATCCATAAACATCCCGATGTGGTTTACATCGTCCTGGGGGCAACTCATCCCCACGTTCGGCGCCTTTACGGCGAGGCATACCGCCTTTCCCTGCAGCAGAGGGCAAGAGACCTTGGGGTAGGGGATCATCTTATCTTTCATAACCGTTTTGTCGAACTGAAGGAACTCTGCGAGTACTTGGGGGCGGCGGATATTTACGTGACACCCTATCTCAATCAGGAGCAGATTACCTCCGGTACCCTTGCCTATGCCCTCGGTAACGGGAAGGCAACTGTTTCCACCCCGTACTGGTATGCGGAGGAGATGCTCGCCGAGGGTCGGGGCATCCTCACGCCCTTCCGGGATGTAAAGGCCTTGGCCGAAGCGATAAACTATCTCCTTGACCACGAGGCGGAGCGTCACGCCATGAGGAAGAGGGCTTACACCTTCACCCGGGAAATGGTCTGGAAGGAGGTGGCTCGTCGTTATTTGGAGACGTTCGAAGAGGTCATAAGGGGTAGGGAAAGTAGGCCGAGGCCCATTTTCCGTGCCAAGACCATGGACGTCTCGCCTCGAGAGGTGCCCCGGGCAAATTTGGACCACATCAGGCGGCTTACGGACAATGTGGGTATTCTCCAACATGCCAAGTACATAGTTCCGGATCGTTATCATGGCTATTGCACGGACGATAATGCCCGGGCGCTCATCGCCGTCCTCATGGCCCAGAATATGGTGACGGACGATAGGGATTTGACCGATCTCGCCTGTACCTATCTGAGTTTTCTCCATCACGCCTACAATGAAGAAACGGGCAGATTTAGGAACTTCATGGGCTACGATCGTCGCTGGCTGGAAGATGTGGGTTCCGAGGACAGTCACGGTCGTGCCCTCTGGGGGTTAGGTGAGGCGGTAGCAATGGCCCACTCCGAGGGAGTCAGGGCGGCGGCCCAGGAACTGTTCGAAAAGGCCCTCAAGGTTGTTTTGGATTTCCGTTCACCCCGAAGTCTGGCCTACGCCATAGCCGGTATGAATGCATATTTACGCAGGTTTGGGGGAAACAGCGAGGTGAGGAGGATAAGGGAGCAGCTTGCCGTTCGCCTGTATGAGCAGTACCGGAGCCATGCCACGGAGGATTGGCCCTGGCTGGAGGATATTGTGGCCTATGCCAACAGCCGCCTTGCTCAGGCCCTCATCATGGGCGGGCAGGCCCTGCAGCATAGGGATATGATTGAGGTGGGGCT
Source organism: Syntrophales bacterium (assembly GCA_035358955.1). GTDB lineage: Bacteria > Desulfobacterota > Syntrophia > Syntrophales > UBA8958 > JAOAFE01. Next base: position 11,046 of record DAORXN010000007.1, read on the forward strand.
CAAGTCCTTAAGTTGGCTGCTCGAAATTCAGACTGATCCAAGGGGACATTTCGTGCCCATCGGAAACAACGGTTGGTATAGGAAAGGTGGAGAAAAGGCCAGGTTCGACCAACAGCCGATCGAGGCCGTTGAGATGATCGAGGCTTGTCACACAGCCTATGAGGTGACGGCCGACGACCGCTGGCTTGCCCATGCCCAGAGATGTATGGAATGGTTCCTGGGCAGAAACGACTTAAATGTGCCCCTTTACGACCATCAGACGGGAGGTTGTTGTGACGGGCTAAACGCAAGTGGCCCTAATCTCAACCAGGGGGCCGAGTCGACCCTTTCTTGCCTGCTGGCCTTCCTCAACTTCTACCGCTTTCGTCACCATCAGATATCACTGTTCGCTGCTTCCGGGGAGAGAAGGTAATGAGCTTACCGCCTATCGTGATGATCAGTTCCTATCCGCCTCGCCTTTGCGGTATCGCCACATTCTGCGAAGAGGCACGGGAATTTATCCAACGCGCCAACCCGGACCGGGAGGTGCTGGTGATAAGCCACGTGGACGGGGAAGGGCCGGGGGTGTTCCCCATCATAGATACAACTCGTCAGGATTGGTGGCGGCCGGTAGCCCGCCAAGTGGAAGAATTGAATCCGTATGTAGTTCATATAGAGCATGAGTACGGGCTCTACGAGTATTGCGACCTGAGAGGAATGGGGGATGGAAACGAAGGGTTCCTTCGCCTTCTCGAGGCCATTGGCAGCTGGCCCGTAGTCGTGGAACCGCATACGGTGCATGGAAGGCTCAGGGATTTCGAAGCCGATTTTATTTACCGCCTATGTCAGAGGAGTCATGTGGTCCTCTTCAAGTGCCATTATCAAAAGTGGCGTCTGGATTGGACTTTCAAAACCTTGGGCTGGTTAACCCCGAGGAATATAATGGTAGTTCCCCATGGGGCACGACCAGATAGGTGCTATCGCCTGGAGGATATCCCGGCTTTGAGGCAAGAATTGGGTCTGGACGCGGCAGGTGTGGATGAGCACCTCGTGGGCATGATCGGGTGGATTCAGGATAACAAAAGGTGGGATATACTCCTTTCTATGTGGGAAGAGATACGTGCCGAGATTAAAGAGAGAACGGGTGAGGATTGGGGGTTGCTTGCCGCCGGCACCATGAGGGACCCCAATCATCGCCGATATTACGAGGAATGGAAAGCCGAGTGTATGCTCCTGGCCTATAAAAAGATGGGCCATTATCATGAATTCATTCCCCGGGGTGATGACTACTACAAACTCATGGCCGTCTGCGATTTCATCGTTTTACCCACCATCGACGAGACCCAGTCGGGCACCCTGGCGCGGATTATCGCCTTGAATAAGCCTTTTATCACCACCGCCCCCGTGGAAGGGCTGACGACCCAGGCTATAGAAAGCGAAGGGGGGCTCCTCTTTACAACCAAAGAAATGCTCAGGCGTCGGGTGGTTCAACTGGCAACGGATTCGAAGTTACGGGAGGGGTTGGCGGCTAATCTAAGACGCTATCTAAGAGAGGTGGTTTCGTGGGAGGTGGTGGTAAAGCAGTACCACGAAGCGTACGAACTTGCCCGTCATGCCGCCTTAACGGGGGAGCCCGTCGTTCTGGACCTGGAGTTTTGAGTGTGAAAGGGGAACTTTTTAGCCGTTACAGAGAAAATCCCATCATAAGACCGCAGGACATGCCATATCCGGTAAGTGCCGTCTTTAACGCCGGGGCCACCCTCTTTGAAGATAAGACGCTCCTTCTTATGCGCGTTGAAGACCGGCGCGGTTTTTCCCATTTCACCATCGCAACGAGCGATGACGGGATTAAGGATTGGAAAATTTCCACCCGTCCCATCCTTTTGCCCGACCCGGGGCAATTTCCGGAAGAAGAGTGGGGCCTTGAGGATGCGAGGATAACTTTTCTGCCCGAATTAGGCGTATGGGCCATCGTCTATACTGCCTACTCTCGGCGGGGGCCGCTTGTTTCCCTGGCTACAACGGAGAATTTCCAGGAATTCCATCGCCTGGGATGTATCCTGCCCCCTGAAAATAAGGATGCGGCCCTTTTCCCGGAGAGCTTTAACGGGCGGTTTGCCCTGCTTCATCGGCCGGTCCCGGCCATGGCCGGAGCTGGTGCCCATATCTGGATCTCCTTCAGCCCTGACCTAAAATACTGGGGGGACCATCGGCTCCTACTCCCGGCCCGGGAAGGGGGATGGTGGGATGCGGAAAAGATCGGCTGTGCTGCCCCACCCTTGAAAACGAAGGAAGGCTGGCTGGTGCTGTATCACGGCGTAAGAAGGACAGTAAGTGGTTGCCTCTATCGCTTAGGGTTGGCCCTGCTTGACCTTTTCGATCCCACGCGGGTGATCAAGAGAGGTGACGAGTGGGTTTTGGCCCCGGAGGAATCTTATGAGCTTATCGGTGACGTGGACAAGGTGGTTTTCCCCTGTGGATGGGTGGTCGAGGAAAACGAGATCCGCCTTTATTACGGGGGGGCAGATAAGTGTGTCGCCCTTGCCTTCGCCCGTCTCGACGATGTCCTTAAATGGCTCATCGGCCCTGAAGTAAAGCGTTGACCTGGGTGGCAATTGGGTATAGAAGGAACGCGTTCGGTTGAATTTCTAAGCCAGACGGTTATCTCTCTATGGGGATTTTCATTGGCACGTCGGGGTGGACGTATACCCATTGGCAAGGGCCTTTTTATCCTGCCGGGCTACCAAAAACGCGGTGGCTTAACTACTATCTCACCCAATTTAATACGGTGGAGCTCAATGCCTCATTCTATCGGTCCATTCGGCCCGAAACCTTCAAAAGGTGGAGTGATATTTCGCCGCCGGGCTTTCTCTGGTCCGTCAAGGTGAGCCGTTTCATTACCCACATAAAGAGGCTTAAAGAATGTAGCGAGGAACTGGCGAGGTTCCTTTCTGCCGCCTCTCGGTTGGGAGAAAAGTTGGGCTGCCTCCTCGTCCAACTTCCACCTAATTTCGCCTTCGACGGCGAGGTATTGGCCTCTTTTCGTTGGTTGATTCCGCCTCATATCAAGGTGGCCCTGGAAGCAAGAAATCCGACGTGGCTTACGGCGGAGGCCATGGAAACCTTGAAGCGCTTGAATCTCGCCTGGTGCATTTCCGATACGGCGGGGCGTTATCCATATAGCGAGGCAATAACGGCCAATTTTATCTACATCCGCCTGCACGGTTCCCGGGCCCTTTACCGTTCGCCCTATACGGAAGCAGAGTTGAGGGATTGGGCGGAAAAGATAAAGAGGTGGGGAAGGGAGACGTACGTGTACTTCGATAACGATTACCAAGCATACGCCCCGCTCAATGCGGCGCATTTGAGAGAGATGATGAAAGAGGCAAAGGAGGAAGGATAGGAAAGATGGTGGAGATAAAGAGAGTAGAAGGGCGCGAAATGTTGCAGGAATTCATTTATTTTCCCTGGAAGTCGGGCATCTACAAAAATGACCCGGCATGGGTTCCTCCGTTGATTCGGGACGTGAAAGCCATGTTGGACCGCAAGCGGGGTTACTTCTTCGAAATCGGGGAGGCCGAATATTTCCTTGCCTTTAAAGATGGTCGGGTGGTGGGCCGCATCACGGCCCAGGTGAATCATCTGTATGAAGAGAAGTACGACCGGGAGACAGGCTTCTTCGGTTTTTACGAATCCATAAACGACCTCGAAGTGGCCCGTGCCCTCTTTGATGCCGCTGCCGACTGGCTAAAGAAGAAGGGGAAAACACGCCTAAACGGACCCCAGAGTTTCTCCATTTACGATTCGGTGGGGTTTGAAGTGGCCGGTTTTGATGTCATGCCCTCCGTGGGTCTCTTCCACTTTGCCCCTTACTATAGGGAGCTGGCCGAAAAATGCGGTTTCTCCAAGTGTATCGACTGGCACTGCTTCGTCGTGAAGAAAGAAAACTTTGCCACTTATGCCCCCTATCTGAGCGAGGTAAAGGCCGAACTCCTGCGCAAGACGGAGTACCAGTTCGTTACCCTGAGAAAGGGAGAAATAGATCGTCGAGTAAAAGAGATACAGCACATCTTCAATGTGGCGTGGGATGGGAACTGGGGGCATTTGCCCCTCACGGACAAGCAAATACAGATGATTGCCCAGGATCTCAAGATGATTGCCATCCCGGAGCTCGCCATCTTCGCCGAGAAGGATGGGGAAACGGTAGGCTTTGTCATCTCCTTGCCTGACGTGAATCCGGCCCTCAAATGTTTGAACGGCCGACTCTACCCCTGGAGGATACTCAAGTTCTTATGGGAGATGAGGAAAATCAAACGGGTGCGCACGATTATCATGGGGGTGCTGCCCGAACATCAGGGGCGCCATATTGACGATATCTTCTATCTCAGGACCATTGAAGATGGTATTCGCCTCGGTTACACGGAAAGCGACTGTTCCCTCATCGTGGAGACGAACCGGGCAATGATCAGGGCCTTAAAGCCCCTGGCGGCCCAACCTTACAAGACCTATCGTATCTACGAGCGGCTGATCAACTGACGGGTCTATCCTTTTTTTCGAATTTGGGAACGAAGGAGTAGATTACGAAGGCGAGGGCGATCCCGATGATTACGTCCCACACGTAGTGGTAACGTAGGTAGACGGTGGAAAAAATCATAATTAGTGCCCATACGAGGGAGATTCGATAAAAAGGTCGGAAATAGCGCCGAGCGAGGAGGGCAGTGAGGAGAGATACGAGGGCGTGGCCGCTCGGCATACAGTCGTACATTTTCCCCTCCATCCAGGCCAGAAGCCCCCGCATGTAATCAAAGCTCCAGAGGCCGGAAAGGGGCTTTTCCTGTAAGTGCTCCAAGGTAAAACGAGGCCCCAGGGCGGGGCAGAGATAGTAGCCGAGGTAGGAAAGGTAAAAACCGAGCAGGATTAAGAAGGCGCTCGTGTGGAAATCCCTTTTTTCTTCCTTTTTCACGTAAAGGAGCAGGCAGAAAACAAGGGGGAGGAAGTAGAAGCTGGCGTAGACAATCTGCAGGATCTCCACGAGGGGAGGTAAGACCCAGCGCCCGAGGAATAAGGAAGGATCCTGTCCAAAAAAGAGCCGGCGATCTAACGCGATGAGAAGATTGTCCATTTCGTTGGGATTGACGAGGGGAACGAGGACGCCATTTTCGAAGAAGATGACCAGCAGGTAGATGATGATGTACCAATCCCTCACCCATTGCCAATTAGCTGGGAGGTACGTGAGAAGAAAGATGACCACGAAAAGGACGAGGTTCAAAATGAAATAGTGATAAGCTTCTGCCATATGGCCGCTTAGGATGATAAGGAGATTCAAGAGGCCTAACATGGCCAGGGTGAGAAGCTCCTCCCCGGAAAATTTTCCTCTCACTTACCCACCTCGAGTTTTGATTAGGCTTAAGTGAACTACCAGAAAATGGCCGGCGATGCTACTGATAAATGAAAAGCGTCCCCAATTCCTTCCAAAATCGGGGACGCTTCGACTTTAAGCCGCCTGGGGGGCCTTCTTTAGGTAGGCATGATAGATATCCTGGCGCCAGAAGATGTAGACAAAGATGACCGCCCCTACGAGTTGTAGCCAGATAAAGGGCGTAAGGAGCAGTACCCCGCCCGCCACGGCAATCAACTGGTCCATGAGGCTCATCCTTTTTGCCCAGTAGCCACTGATTCCCGCCGCAAAGACTACAAGGCCGGGCAGATAGAGGAAGAGGAACTTTACCACTTCCCAAACGTTCCAATATTGACCGATGAGGAGATAGGCAGGGTTGTAGGCAAACAGGAAGGGGATAATGTAGGTCATAACGCCCAGCCTGACTGCCACGAGGCCTGTCTTGAAGGGGTCTGTACCTGCGAGCTGGGCTCCCGCGTAGGAGGCAAAGGCAACGGGCGGGGTGATGGCGTAGAGGGTAGCGTAGTAGAAACAGAAGATGTGGGCCACTTCCGGGATGGCCCCGAGCTTGATGAGGGCCGGACCGAAGATGGCAACCCCCGTGATGTAGGCGGGGATGGAGGGCATTCCCATGCTGAGAATGAGGATGGCAAGGGCCGAAAGAACGAGGGCAAGGAAGTAGGAGTTTCTCCCTACTGAAATGACCATGTTGGCGAATTTCAGATTGAGACCCGTCTCTACGAGGGTGCCGATGATGACCCCGGCTGCCACGCAGGCGATGGAGATGTAAACCGCCGTGCGCCCCGTTTTTCCCATTATTATATAGAGTTTGGTTAAATTCCATCGGTTTGATTTGCGCAGTATGGCCAGGGCAAGGGCGGTAACACAGGCGTAAAGGGCAGATAGTCCCACGGGATAAAACTGGACAAGGAAGAAGATAAGAACGGCGATGCTGATCGCGAAAATGTAGAATCCATCGGCAAATATCCTCATCATGGGCTTGGTCACCACATCAACAGGTGCTATTTTCCATTTGCGGGTTTCGAAATCAATGGTGCAATAGAAAACGAAGTAAAACATCAGAGCGGGGAGAAGGGTATATTGGCATACCTTCACGTAAGGGACGTTCATGTACTGGGCCACGACAAAAGCGGCCACGCCAAGCATGGGCGGCATAAGCTGGGCCGCCGTTCCCACCACGGCCGCAATGGCGCCCGCCGTCATAGGGGGATAACCTGCCTTTTTCATCTCCGGTACGGTGGGAAACCCGATGAGATACGTGGTGGACATGGGAAGGCCACTTGCCATACCCATGAAAGTACCGGCGATGATGGCCGTCTTGGCCGAGGCGCCGGGTGTGCGACCCAGGACTCGATTGGCAAAGTCAATGAATGTCCTCAGGATCCCTACCTCCTCGAGAATTACCCCATAGAGGATAAAGGGAAAGGCAAGGGTAATTACAACCCATAATGGACTGCTGAATATACCTCTCGTCGTCAAGTACATGGTATCTATTAACCAGTCCCAGTCAAATCCGGAGGTGCCGAAAGGGGGTGGGATGTATTTGCCGAAAATTACGTAAAGGATGAGAATAAAGGCAATGAGGGCCATAGAAAGTCCCATTGCCCTTCTCGTTGCTTCTAATACACAGATGAGGGCCATAATCCCCATCGTATATTCGAGTTTCGTAATTTCCGTTACGTATTCTATTCTGATCTTCGTGATGTATTCCGAATTCACGATGAGATAGCCCATAGAAATGATCGACATAATCACGAAGAGAAAATCGACGATGTTTATTTTCATCCAGAAAGGACTTTTTCCTCCCGAATACATGAAAAACGTCATGGGCAGGCCGACGAAGAGGAAAATGGCCAGCGTGAGTTGGTAGCCTATGTAGGGGCCGTAGATGAGGATCGAAAGAACGAAGAGGGTGAGGAGCATGCCCAGGATGTTCATGATATGCCCAGGAATACCGGTTAGGTTTCTGTTCACCGTACACCTCCTTTTTGGCCTGGGGAGGGTTTCCCTCCCCAGGTTTCATATACTTTCCCCTTTTTACTTTAACGTATCGCCTTGTGATCTTTGTAAAATTTCAGGGCAGCCGGATGCAAGGGTAGCTGCGTTCCCTTGCCGTAGAGGCGAGAGAGTTCTTTCGCCGTAAATCCTTTGAATTCGCTGTTGCCCACCTGAGCCATGGTGTCCATATTTTTTACCAGGGTGTCGAGAATGGCCGTTGCCGTCTCTGCCGGTAAATCGGAGGGAACGATCCAGGTCGTTATGTCGCCCAGTACGGTTGTATCCTTCTCGATACTCTTATGAAGCCCTTTCTTCACCGTCGTAACCATGAGCGGCATCTCTTTTAAGATCTGGGAGACGGCTTTGAAATCGAGCTCGAGGATGCGGAATTTCTTTTGGGCTTCTAATTCTTGGAGGTTGGCCGCCGGGGCGTTGATGGCCATGATGTAAGAGATAACATCGGCATGTCCTTTGGCCAGAAGATCGCAGGCTTCGGCATACTTGCTCACAATGTCAATCTTTCCTCCGGCCTGTTTGATGCTCTCATGGGTGATTCCGTGGGCTTGGAGGATTTCGTCGGGGACTATGCGCGCATTGAACCCGGGGGGATAGGTGATAAAGCGGATCTTCTTCCCCTTGAGGTCCGAGATCTTGTGGTAAGGTGAGCTGGCATCGACAATGAGGACTGGTGCTGCCGTGGTTGTGTAACAGAGGATGCTCGTCTTCTTGAGGGGTTCTTTGAAGTATGCTTCGGACCCGATGGTCGTAACCACGACGCCCTTGGCCATGAAGGGGAGAACGGAAGAGAAGGTAAGGGCCAGCTGAACCTTCCCGCGCTCGATCTGAATGGGGTTGCTTATGGCGGAGCCGGTAAGCACATCAACGTTCATGCCCAACTTATTTTTGGCAATGCCGGAAAAAGCAGCCGCCTGCGCATACCAGGTAGTGCCCGTGGGCCCGGATAGGAATTTGGCGTTTTTGAGTACCTCCCCCTGAACCGGCGAAACGAAAGTGAGAGAAAACCCGAAAACCAAAAGCAAACCAACTACGACAAAAGTGTGTTTTTTCATATGCCCTCCTTGTGAAATTTATTATTTCGGTGAAAAAACGCTTATTTAATTGCCGGCTTGGCCATCACCTCCTTTTTATGTTTTTTTCTGATGCCCGAGATTATAAGGCTTATGCCCGTCAAAGCCAAGAAATATCCTGCCAGGGCAATCCATTTGGCCGGAACCCCTGCTACCGTGGGGGACAAGACCCTTACCAGGTAGACACCGCACAAGGATACTAAGGTCCCGCCCAGCCAGAAACCGATATGTTCTACTCTTTTATCCATCTTACCTCAACAAGGTACAAAAGATGGCCGTGATGATGGCGCTCGTTATTACCCCCGATACATTGGCCCCCATGGCGAAGGGGAGGATGATGGCATGCTTGTTTGCCTTTTGCACCTCCTTTTGGGCCACCTTGGCCGTGGTGGGTACGCAAGAGACGCCCGCAATGCCCACGACGGGGTTAAACTTGCCCTTGGAGATGAAGTACATGATGTAACCCCCGATGAGGCCACCGATGCCGGACATGAGGAGGGCGAACATCCCCAAGATGAGGAGGTTGAGTACCTTGGGGTTGAGGATGGTGGAAGCCTCGCACAGAACCCCGAGCAGGAGACCGAGGAAGAAGGTGGAACCGAAGAGGACGGGGCCTTCGAGAAATTCCACGAACTTCTTGACCCCAGATTCTTTGATGATAACCCCCAAGAAGAAGGACATAAAGAGGGGGGCGGCCACGGGGAAGAGCAGGCACAGGATGGTGCAGGTGATGAGAGAAAAGGCGATCTTTTCGCCTGGTGTTACTTTGGGCATGCCTTTTAAGTCCATCTTAATGCCCCTTAGCCTCTCGGGGACGAACAGTTTGATGAGGTAAGGGTATCCCCCGTAGGTGAGGCTCAAGTACAGGTAGGCCACGATGGTGATGGGAACGAACAGGTGCTTGGCCAACATGAGAGAGGTAAAGAGGACCATGGGTCCGTCTGCCCCCCCCACGACAGATATGGCGGCCGCTTCTTTGAAGGTAAGCCCCATCCAGACGGCGAGGGGGAACGTCAGAATCGTTCCGAGTTCGGCGCAGATGGCGATGATCATGGAGCTGAAAGGGGTCATGAGGATGAACCCCACGTCCGTAATTGCACCGATGCCCATGAAGACCAGACAGGCAATGAGACCGTTACTGAACGTAAAGGTGTAGATGGGTTGCAGGAAGTTTATCTGTAAAGCGTCTAAAAGGGGAGCTGGGTCACTCACCAGGGGGTCGATAAAGATGGTGCCCATCTTGGTGGCGGAAAGGTACAGTACGGCACCGTTTACCGCCGCCATGCCTACCCCCATGGGAATCATGATGAGGGGCTCCAGTGTACCTTTGGCCCCTAAATAGACAAAGAGCAAGCCCAAAATGATGAGCACTATGCGCCCGATGGCAATTCCCGGTTCACTGGCTAAAAGTGTGGCAATACCTTGAAATAAATAGAGAACATCTAATCCGCCCATGTCTTAATTAAACTCCTTTCCTTTACTTACCGTTTCCACTCCTTAGCTGGATGGTGAGGAAGATGAGTTTGATAATCCCCGCCACTCCCAAGGAAATGACGGCGCACGTGGCATACGTTATGAGCGCTATCCCCCAGGAACTCAAGTTGAATTTTTCCACCATTTTTCTTTACTCCTTTCTCTACTTGGGTCGTGGCAGCCCTGTCGTTATCTGGGACTTTATTATCCTCGGTATAATCATATGATGCTGGGGACAGAATGAACGCGGGTTCTGATAGACGCAATTGGCAAAGGCCTTCATGTATCCCCTCAAGGCTTCATACCTCACCACCTCATCCACGAAGCCTTTCTTGGCACAGTAGTAGGGCCGCGACGTTTCTTCGTAGTGGCGGACGAGTTCGTTCATCTTTTCGATGATAGGTTCCAGAGATTTTCCCGCCTCTTTCTCTTTGAGCAGCCTCCTGGCGTAAGACGCCACCGCTGCCGTCTCCCCGTGCATGACGTTGATCTCCGTGGCCGGGGTACCGAGGGTAAAGGCGTTGTTATTGTTCGCCGTGGGTCCACCCATGATGTAATGGGCGGCGGCCGTGCCTTTTCTCAAGACGATGAGCATCATGGGGAGATGGGACTGTTCGATGGAGTAAATGAGGGACTGGCCCAGGCCGAGAAGTTCCGCTTTCTCTGCAATGTCGCCCACGTCAATACCCGAGGTATCCTGGAACCAAATGATGGGCACCCGGTCTCGGCCGCAGAGGGTGACAAACTCGTTCATCTTGATGAGGCCCTGGCGGTAAAGCTTCCCACCGATGGCGTGGTATTCGTTTGTATACTCTGGATAGTTGGGGATCATGCCCTGGCGGTTTCCTATTATGCCTACGAGAAACCCATCTACCTTCACGAGACCGCAGTAAACCTCCGGCCCGAAACCCGGTCGGAATTCCATGTGTTCCGACGCATCGGTGAGGCGCGCGAGTACCTCTTCAAAGGAGTACACCTTCTTCTTGTTCACCGGGATGAGGGCGAGAAGATCGGAGGCGGGATAGAGAGGCTCGGCCGGTTCGGCTACCCGGAAGAAACGGGGATCGTAGGCCGGCAAACATTTCATCCACTCCTTGATGGCATCCAGGACGGCCGTCTCCGTTTCGTAGACCGCTTTGAAGAATCCCGTTTCATGGTAATGGATGGCCACACTTCCCGGCGGAATGGCCTTGAAATGCCGGGTCGCCTCGATGATCGTCTCGGCCCCTTCCAGGTCGAAGTAGCCCTTGGGACTCATGCCGCTTACGATACCACCGCCGCCCACGGCGATATTGGCGTTCTTGTGGGCGAGGAGAATGGTGGGGCTGATGCCTTGATAACCACCACCCGCCGGATTGGTTCCGTAAATGCCTGCGATGACAGGTATGCCATCCTTTTCTAGCTCGGCATGACGGAAGAAACATGTGCCCTGACCGCGCCGATTGGCGTAAACCTTCTCCTGCTCCGGAAGTTTCACGCCCGAGCAATTCACGAGCCACACCAAGGGAAGATGGAGGATTTTCGCTATGTCCGTTACCCGGAGGTTGTTGTCCGCCTGTCCCGCAATCCAGGCTCCGGCCATCCACTTGTTGTTGAAACCGATGAGGACGCACCACCGGCCGTTAATCCGGGCAAGCCCGTCCACCACGTTGGTCTGCCCCGATTCCTCGTTTTCCGGGTCGTAGATGGTGTGTAAGGGAAAGAACATGCCCGGATCCACCAAGTATTCGATCCGTTCCCAAACGGTCATCTCTCCCCTTTTGTGCAGCTCTTCCGTGGGAACCCCGAATTCTCTGATGCGGGCTGCTTCCCTTTCTATTTCCTGCATGATCTCTTCGACCTGGGCCGCGTTTTCCTTCATCTCCTCTACCTGCCGTGGACGAAGGGGACGACCCAGTTTATCCATCTCTCCAAAGTAGCGGCGCATGACGTTTCTCCTCCTTTATTTGATGCAAAAACCCGTTTAGTCTCCTACCCACTCCCAGACGGCGGCCACGCCCTGACCGTGCCCCACGCACATGCTCTCCACGGCGTATTTGACGCCGTAATAGGGCATTTCGTGCATGAGGGTCGTGGCGATTCTCGCTCCGGTACAACCTAAGGGATGGCCAAGAGAGATCCCGCTTCCCCGGGGATTTAAGAGCTTGTGCCGCCGGATGCCCAATTCTTTCGTGCAGTAGACGGCCTGGGCGGCGAAAGCCTCGTTAATCTCCCAGAGGCCGATATCTTCCTTTTTGAGCCCCGCCCTGGCCAGGGCCTTCGGTACGGCCACAGCCGGGCCAATACCCATGTACTTGGGATCCACCCCCACCACAGCGTAGGATACAAGCCTCATCTTGGGTTTCAATCCCAATTCCCTGCATTTTTCCGCACTCGCCACCACTACGCCCGCAGCGGCGTCGTTAACCTGGCTGGAGTTTCCCGCCGTAACGGTCGCCTTCTCATCTTTCAGGAAGACCGGTTCCAGCTTGGCCAGTACCTCCATGGTTGTCCCCGGCCTGATACCTTGGTCGCGGTCCACGACCATCTTTTTCAGGGTGCCGTCTTCTTGGGGTACTTCCACTTCGATGGGGAGAATTTCTTCCTTGAAGAGACCTTTTACGGTGGCTTCGTGGGCCTTGGCATGGCTTTCTACGGCCATCTCATCCTGTTCTTCCCGGGTGATGCCGTATTTCCTGGCCACCATCTCCGCTGTATAGCCCATGGAGATCATGTTGGGATCCGTGAAGAGGTGGAGACGGGGGTTGGGATCCGACATGGTACCCATGGGGACATGGGTCATGTGTTGTACCCCTCCGGCCAGGATGAGTTCAGCCCAGCCCATGTTGATGGAGGCGATGGCAAAGGCGATGGATTGGAGACCGGAGGCACAGAACCTGTCGACGGTGCAACCCGGCACGCTGTATGGAAGACCGGCTATGATGCCTGCGTAGCGGCCGATATTGGAGCCCATATCTTTCATCAGGGCGGTGCCGCCCCAGATAACGTCGTCTATCTGCTCTTTCTTGTCTTCGAGATGGGCTCGCCTGATGAGCTCGTTTATAATCAGGGCCGACATATCATCGGCCCGGAGGTTTATGAACCAAGAATTCTTCCCGGCTCTGGCAATACCTGTGCGGGCACTTGCAACGAGGTAGATCTCTCTCATTATCCTTTCACTCCTTCCGTTAATAATCACTTGCCCTGGTAGGCAGGTTTTCTCTTTTCGAGGAAGGCCCTCATCCCTTCCTTCTGGTCTTCGCTGGAGAAGGCGAGGGAGAAGCAGGCCCTTTCGATGGACTTTCCCGTTTTCAAATCGGCCTCCGCCGCATTCTTGAGGGCATACTTGGCAAGCCCGACGGCCACAGGGCTGTGACGAATGATGGATTTAGCCATCGCGATTGCTTCTTCCATGAGCTTATCTTCAGGCACGACCTTGTTTACCAGACCGATAGCCAGGGCTTCGCTTGCGGGAATGGGCTTGCCTGTGAGCACCAGTTCGCACGCCTTGCCCATACCGACAAGCCTCGTTAACCTTACCGTGCCTCCTCCACCGGGGATGATGCCGATGTTGATTTCCGGCTGTCCCAGCTGGGCCGAGTCAGCAGCAATCCGGATATCACAGGCGATGGCAAGTTCGCAACCACCTCCCAGGCAGAATCCGGCAATGGCAGCAATATAGGGCTTTTTCGACTCTTCCATCTTGAAGGTAACGTCCCAAAGGGCGGCGGGTCCAAACATTTCCATCGCCGTGCTGTTTACCATGGCGGCGATGTCGGCACCGGCGGCAAATATTTTCGTCCCGCCCGTAAGTATTACCGCCCGTACGTCCGGATCTTCCTCCAGTTCTGTTACGGCCTTAAGAAGCTCCATTCTCATCTGGGGGTTGATGGCATTGCGTACTTCGGGCCGGTTGAAGGTAATGATGGCAATCTTGTCTTCTGTCCTCTTTTCTACCCTTATCGTTTCGTAGCTCATGGGGTCCTCCTTAATTTTTTATCAACGCAAGATTAGGGACTCTTCCGGACACGTGATTACCGTATCGTCCTCGAGGCGGATCATCTCCGTGGCCAGGAAGGCCTGGGGTAAAATGTTGTTAGCATAATACCTGGCGGTGGCTATTTTCCCTTGGTAGAAGGCCATATCGTAGGGGTCGCAGCCGGTGAGCTTCTTTTGGGCTATGAGGGCCTGATCGAGGAGGCAGTAGGCCACGTACACCTGAGCATAGACGAAGAGGGCCTTAATGGCGTAAAGGGGGATGAGGGAGCGTTTTTTGTCCATGTTGGCGTACCAGTTATCGTAAATTTGCGCCACTTCTTCCATGCATGCACATCCTTTGAGGAGGTTATCCATCTCCCGCTTGAAGCCTTCCGCGTTTTTGTTGGCTTCGGCGAAGTTGCGTACCTCCGCCATCCAGTCTCGGAAGGGCTTGCCACCCTTCATGCGCATTTTCCTGTTTACCAGGTCTTGGGCATGGATGAAGGAAGTTCCCTCCCAGATGGTGAGAATCTTGGAATCCCGCAGATACTGCTCCACAGGATATTCCTGCGTGTAGCCCACCCCGCCCAAGACCTGAATTGCCTGGCCAATGACCCCGAGGGAGGCTTCACTGCCGTAACATTTGATGATGGGGGTGAGGATGGCCGCGTAATCCCCGCATTTCTCCGCCCATTCTTTGTTTGAGCTGTTGGCCTCGATATCCAGATAGTAGAAGCCCTTGAATATCATGGCCCGGATACCGTCCACGTGGGATTTCATGTCGAGGAGCATCCGCCTGATATCTTCATGCTTGATGATGGGGACACGCTCGGCATCTTTAATGCCGAAAGGTCGGCCCTGGATCCTCTCTTGGGCAAATTGGGAGGCAAAGTAGTAAGCCGCCGCGGCTTGGGAGTTGGCGTTATGTCCCGTGCCGATGCGTGATTCGTTCATCATGTAGAACATCATGGCAAGCCCTTGGGAGCGGCCCTTCTCGTCGGGCGGCGGGCCCATAAGGATGCCCCGGCAGCGGTCTTCGTCCCCGAAGTTGAGCATGGCCGTTGCCTGGGCGTGAAGGCCCATTTTGTGCTCCAGGCGTACGGTGGTTACGTCGTTTGGTTCACCCAAGCTTCCATCCTCGTTGACCCAGATCTTAGGCACGATGAAGAGGCCGATTCCCGGTGAACCGGGGGCGCCCCCTTCGGGTCGGGCCAGGACCATGTGGATGGTGTTTTCGCAGTGGCCCTGATCACCAGCGGTGATGAACATCTTCGTACCCTTGATCTTGTAAATGCGGGGGTCTTCCGTGGGATAGGCACGGGTGATGATGTCGCCCACGTCGGAGCCGTAATTGGGTTCTGTGAGACACATAGTGCCCTGCCATTCTCCGGAGAACATCTTGGGCAAGAACATCTCCTTGTCTTTTTCCGTTCCAAACCGGAGGAGCAGATTGGCCGCTCCGCTCGTAAGCTTGATGCACGAGGTGAGGGCCGGGCAGGCACCCGTATTCATTTCGAAAATGGCCTTGTACATGATAAGGGGCATGCCCGTTTCGATCATGATACATTCACTCGTAGAGCCCCAGCCGTTCTGCTGGAGGAACTGGTAAGCCTCTTTGAACCCGGGTACGGGGGTGACCTGGCCGTTTTCGAATTTCACCCCGATTTTATCTCCCGGGGCATTGATGGGGTGGAGCACTTCCTTGGCCACCTTGAAGCCTTCATTTAAGAGCATATCGATATCGTCGAGGCTAAAGGTTTCTTTGAACCGATCGCAGGCGGCGACTTCCGCCGTGGGTAGCCATTCTTTCAGTATGAACTTTAAATCCCTGATATCGTATTTGTATTCCATGCGTAACCTCCTGTTTTATCTTGTATGGTCGGGCAAGCCGGACCATGTTTCACCCGTTACGAAAATCGAAAATGCCTGTTTCCTTTTTATACAATTCCTCATTGCAGCTGTCGGTAAGTTACCTCTTTTACGTTAACGGGAACCGGCATTTTCTTCCACGCCGGACCGGCTCGGAGAATGTGCCCAGGCAGTGGTTTCCCGGCGATGGTTTCTGCCCTTTCCACGCATCTTAGGAGTTGATCGAGATCAATTCCCGTCGGGATGCCCATGACCTCGAAGAGATGTACCAGATCCTCGGTCGGCACGTTCCAGTAGCCGAAGGCGAGCTCCATGGCGCCGTAAGGGGTTCCGCTCATGCCCCCGATGGAGGTATAAAAGGTACGTACCCCCGCCTCGTAGGCGGCCAGGCAATTGGCAATGGCGGTCCCTCTCGTGTTGTGGAAGTGAACCCCTAAGTTGGTCTCCTCGCTTAAAGCGAGAAGCTTCCTTACGAGGTCCTTTACCTGTTTGGGGTTTGCCATTCCCGTGGAGTCCACGAGGACGATTTCCCTGGCCCCCATATAGCTCAAGGTCAGGAAGAGTTGTATTACCTCCTCCTCCACCACTATTCCTTCGTAGGGGCAACCGAAAGCGGTCATGAGGTAGCTTCTGATACCTTTATTATGCGTCTGGGTGACCTCGAAAATGGCGGGCAAAATTTTGTTTATCGTCTCTTTTCTGCTTCTTCCCACGCTCAGATGGTTGAAAGTATCCGAGACGGCAATCAGGGTAAGGATCTCGTCCACATCGGAAACCAGGGCCCGGCGGCAGCCAATTTCGTTGGGAACGAGCCCGATGTAAGTCACACCCTCCTTTTTGCCCAAGCGGGCCATTACCTCTTCCGCATCGGCCGTCTCGGGGATGAGGCGGGGATGGGTAAAGGCGACACTTTCGATGTATTTAATCCCTGCCTGGGTCAGGAGGTGGATGTAATCTACCTTTTCTTCTGCCGAAGCGCCACCGCAAACGACGGGCAAACCATCTCGCGGAGATACTTCCACGATGGTAACCGCCTCGTCGTTATGTCTTGTTTTCGTCATGCGGTTCGTCCCCAACAAGGGTTTCATCTATAAGCATATATCGTTCCAGTTTTTCCTATTCGAGGCCGTATTCCTTCAATTTTTGATAGAAGGTCCGGCGGCTGATACCTAAGCGTTTGATCGCGGAAGATTTATTGGGGGATTGTTCCAGGGCTTCCTGGATCAAGGTCCTTTCCACTTCCTTCAGTATATCCGGCAACGATTGATGGAGGGGAAGACCGGCCTTTTTTTTTGACGAGGCCGGGGGCTGAACGATGGGAAAGAGAAAACGGGGAAGAGAATTGGGGGTAACGAGTTTCGAAGGGCTCATGTTGACGGCATAATTTACTACCCCCTTTAATTCCCTAACGTTTCCCGGCCAGTCGTAGGAGAGGAGAATCTCCATGGTGGATGGGAGAAACTTCATGCGTTTGTCACCCCCTTCGACCTGGGAGAGGAAATGCTCCACCAGGAGGGGGATGTCGTTTTTCCGTTCTCTTAAAGGGGGGAGCTCAATCGTAAACGTATTGAGACGGTAGTAGAGGTCTTCCCGAAAGGTTTTCTGAGCGATGAGTTTCTTTAGGTCCTGGTTCGTGGCAGATATGACCCGCACATCAACGATGACGTTGCGATTTCCCCCTACCCTTTTAAAACAACCGTCTTCCAGCACCCGCAGTAGTTTGGATTGAGCCTGGAGGGAGGCATCTCCGATCTCATCGAGGAATATGGTACCTTCATGGGCGAGGTCGAAATACCCCACCCGTCCCTCTTTCCTCGCCCCCGTGAAAGCCCCCCTTTCGTAGCCGAAGAGTTCGCTTTCGATAAGACTCTCCGGTATGGCCGCACAGTTTACATCCACGAGGGCCTTTTCCCGGCGCCGGCTGGTACGATGAATGGCGCGGGCCAGTATCTCCTTTCCCGTGCCGCTCTCTCCCATAATGAGAACGGGGAGGTCGGATTTGGCCGCCCGCTTGGCGATGAGAAGCGCCCGCCTGAATTGGGGGTCCTCACCTACCAGTTCTTGGAATTCCGGGCCTAAGTCCTCCGAAAAATCTGAGGTCGAGGCTTCTGAAGGAAGGTCTAATCCCGCCCTTTCCCGTATCAGCAGGAAATAGCGGTCCTCTTTGTTTACCTGGTATACAGTTGCCTCTCTTCCGTCTGACAGAGGGATGTGAGAGGGATACTTCGTATCTTCGGAAATATATTTCGAAATGAAGGGCCATTGATCTCGGAAGGCCCGTTCTTCCGGAAAGAACCTTTCAAAACATCGATTTTTGTATATCACGCGCCCCCGAGCAGTGACGAGGGCTATGGCGTCGGAAGCATCGTCGAGAAAGTTAAAAAAAGGTTCCATCTTTTAAAGCCTGCCGGATTGCGTGTTTATTTTTTATACATCTCTCGCGAAACTTTTGTCAACGAGATTTGAGCCTGCGCCCTTTTTTTGTTAAGCGGGTTATAAAATGTGCCTTTTGAGGAGGTGCCGATTGGTATGTTCCTTGCTCAACAGGCGTAAGTTTGACGATTATGCCGAATAATACTTAAGGAGGCAGCATATGGAAGTGAAGAGAATTTTGGTCGTCGGAGCGGGTCTTATGGGCAGTGGGATTACCCAGGTGGCCGCCCAGAACGGTTACGAGGTGATTTTGAACGATGTTTCCCTGGAATTGGTGGATCGCGCCTGGGGGAATATCGAGAAAAATCTGGATGGACAGGTAAAAAAAGAGAAGATTTCCGCCGCGGATAAAGAGGCGACGCTGGCGCGCATATCCAAATCGGCCGATCTCGCCGACGGGGAAAAGGCGGATTTCGTCATCGAAGCTGCTTTTGAAAACTATGAGGTGAAGAAGGGGATCTTCCAAAAGTTGGATGAAATTTGTCGCCCCGAGGTGATCCTTGCTTCCAATACCTCCTCTATTCCCATCAACTCTCTGGCTTCGGTAACGAAGAGGCCCGATCGCTTCATCGGCATGCACTTCTTTAGCCCCGTTCCCGTTATGAGGCTGGTGGAGGTGATTAGGGCACTAAAAACATCGGAGGAAACGACGAAGACCACGGAAGAAATCGCCCACCGTATGAAGAAAGAGACGGTCCGGGTGAAGGATGTGCCCGGTTTCCTGGTGAACCGGGTCAATGCGGCCTTTAGGGCTGAATGCTATCAGTGTCTCCTGGAGGGGGTTGCTTCTCTCGAAGATATTGACAAGGCCATCAAACTCGGGTTGAATCATCCCATGGGTCCCTTTGAACTGGCCGATTTTGTCGGCCTTGAAATCGGTTTGAACGTGTTCAAGACCCTCTATGAAGGCTATAAAGATCCCAAGTTCCGTCCTCCACTACTCCTCGAAAAGATGGTTCAGTGCGGTGACTTAGGGCGAAAAACGGGCAAAGGTTGGTACGATTATACCTCCGGGGAGAAGAAGCCGAGAACGGATATTAACCTTTAAAAAATAAGGCGAAAGGGTGAAGATATGGAAAAGGTAGTCATATTGAGTTGTGCGCGGACGCCTATCGGGGCATACGGAGGGTCCTTGAAGGACGTCCCCGTCTACCGGTTGGCGAGCGCGGTCCTTAAGGCAGCGGCCGAAAGGGCCAAGGTAGATCCCGCCCAGGTCGATGACGTGATCATGGGCAGTGCCTATCAGAATGGGGAGTGCGCCAACGGCGCCCGCATGGCCATCCTCGATGCCGGCTGGCCCGACACCGTGCCCGGGGTGGTGATCGACCGGCGCTGTTGCTCCGGGCTGGATGCTATATTTATGGGGGCCATGAAGATCCAGACGGGGAATGCCGATATCGTCATTGCCGGTGGTATGGACTCCATGAGTCAGGCGGAGCTCTACATTCCAGGCGATATAAAATGGGGACTGGGTGGAAAGAACCACGAAAAATACGGTTTCATGCCCCGTGGTCATGGAGCCCTCGCCATGTGGGGGATTCCTCTGTATGACCGGATTCAGAGGGCCCGGGTCATGTCGCAGCCTGTCCATCGCTACGGGGAGCTGAGCTCCATGATGACTTGGGCCGAGACGGCGGCCAAAAGGGAAAACATCAGCCGCGAGGAGGCCGATCGGTGGGCCTTAAGGAGCCACATGCGCGCCGTAGCAGCCCAGGATGCCGGTAAATTTGCCGAGGAAATAGTCCCCATTCCTATCGGAAAGGGCAAGACAGGAGAGGATTTGGTCTTTTCTACCGATGAGGGGCCCCGAAGGGATACGACCCTCGAGAAACTGGCCCGTCTGAGACCTGTTTACCCCGATGGGGTATGCACGGCGGGAAATTCCTCTTCCGAAAATGACGGAGCCGCCGTCGTGGTTTTGGCCTCGGAGAAGAAGGCAAGAGAGCTCGGCCTCGAACCCATGGCCGTGTTCCGGGCATGTGCCGTTGCCGCCACGGATCCCACCCTTACCTATCCGGCTGTGCCGGAAGCGGTGAGCAAGGCCCTCGCCAAAGTAGGGGCGACCATTCACGATATGGACTTAATTGAGGTGCAGGAGGCCTTTGCCGTCCAGTGCCTGGCCGATGCGAGGATGTGCGGCCTTTCCGATGAGGAGATGGAGGAAAAGGTCAACGTAAACGGGTCGGGCATCTCCCTCGGGCATCCCATCGGGGCGACGGGGACCATGAGGCTCACCACCCTCTTGTATGAGATGAAACGTCGTAACGCACGCTACGGATTGGAAACGATCTGCGGCGGTGGCGGTCAGGGTATCTGTATGATTGTGGAAAGATAAAAAAAGGAGGCAAACGATGGATTTTGCACTGACGGATGAACAAAAGATGTTGCAGGAGATGGCGAGGGATTTCGCCGAGAACGAAATCAAACCCTATGTAGAAGAGGATGAGAAGAACCAACACTGGCGTCGAGAGATATTCGAAAAAATGGCGGAGTTGGGTTTTTTCGGCTTCTGCATTGATGAGAAGTACGGCGGAAATGGTATGGGATTTTTGGAGGGTGTACTGGTAATCGAGCAGATTGCCAAGGTGCATACCTCCTGGCGGATGGCGTTCAATATGCAGTGCTGGGGGCCGGCCCTGACCATTCAGAAGTTCGGCACGGAGGAGCAGAAGAAGCATTACATTCCCAAGTTCGTAAGCGGCGAGTACGTGGGCAGCTTTGCCATGACGGAGCCGGATGTAGGTTCCGATGTGGCGGCCATGAAGTGTCGGGCGGAAGACAAGGGGGATTACTTCCTTCTCAACGGGACCAAGATGTGGATAACGAACGGTACCGTTTGCGATCATGGTCTGCTCTACGTAAAGACGGACAAAGATGCGGGGGCACGGGGGGTTACGTGCCTCATCATGGATTATAGCCTTCCCGGTATCACCCGTCGGAAGATTCACGATAAGGTGGGGCTCCTCGCTTCGGATACGGCGGAAATCACCTTTGAGGATGTGAAGGTACCCAAGGAGCTCGTTCTGGGCAAGGTAAACGAGGGTTTCGGGATCTGCATGACCCAGCTCAACGCCACCCGCTTAGGCTGTGCGGCAGGGGCCTTGGGTCTTTCCGGTGCCATCCTCGAAGCTTCGATCAAGTACGCCACGGAGCGTTCCCAGTTCGGCCAGCTCATAGGTCGTTACCAGCTTATCCAGCAGCAGATCGCCGAGATGAAGATGAATCACGATGCCTTAAAGTATCTCGTCTATCAGGCTGCTTGGTTGAAGGATAGAGGCCTTCCCAATACGATGGAAACGTCCATGGCCAAGTTGTTCGGGGCCAAGGTGGTGGTCCACGATGCCAATGAGTGCATGAAACTGTACGGTTCTTTCGGTTACTCCGAGGAGTATCCCTGTGGCAGGTTCTTGAGGGATTCCAAGCAATTCGAAACGCTGGAAGGCACATCCAACATGCACACCATGATTATCGCCAACGCCGCCCTGGGATTTGCGCCCAACCGGGCATAGAAGAACTAGGGGCGCGGCCAATGGAAGCTTGCGCCCCTTTTGAATTCTTGTCAAGGAAGGAGGCTTTATGGGAAGAGTTGCCATTATCGGCGTAGGACAAAGCACCTTCGTCCGCAATTATCCGGGCGGCATCAGGGAACTCGCCTTTGAGGGGTTCAAGGAAGCCATGGTCGATGCGGGTATCAAGTCATCGGACATAAGCGCGTCCGTGGTGTGCTCCGCACCGGAATATGACAAACAGAGATCACCTGCCGGGGTGATTGCCGAGTACCTAGGGTTGAACCCTCAGCCCACATTCTACGTGGAAAGCCTGTGTTCGTCGAGTAGCATGGGGCTTCGGGTGGCTTATGCCCTCGTTGAGTCGGGACTACACGATGTAGTGGCAGTGATAGGCTTCCAGAAGATGTCGGAGATAACCTCCGCGGAGTCTCAGGAAAGAATGGGCCGGGGGGCAGATATTCAATGGGAAAGCCCCTTCGGCACCATGATGCCCGCCTATTATGCCATGTATGCTCGTGCCCACATGGCAAAGTACGGCACCACACCGGAAGATCTCGCCCTCATCCGGGTAAAGGCGTCAACCTACGGCCAGATCAATGAAAAAGCCGTTTATCGGAAGGCGGTGACCCTCGATATGTTCTCTGACCTCTCCAATCCCATGTCTGCTCCGGTGGCCAGTCCCTTGAGGGTAGGTGATTGCTGCGCCAACGCCGATGGTAGTTCCTGCGTGATCGTGGCCAATGAAGAGAAGGCCAAGCTCTTTTCAAAAAAACCGGTTTGGATTTTAGGCTTGGGTTCAGCGACGGCCCCCGTCAACATGGCGGGAAGAGACCTCTTCACAGGCCTGGCCGTGGCGCGGGCGGCGGCCGAACAGGCCTACCGGATGGCGGGTATTCAGCCCAGCCAGGTTGACGTGGCGGAAGTGCACGATTGTTTCACCATTGCAGAAATGATGGCCTATGAAGATTTGGGATTCGCCCGGCCCGGCGAAGGGAAGGAGCTCATAAGGAGTAAGGAAACATACAAGGAAGGACGCATTCCCGTCAACGTGGACGGGGGGCTACTTTCCAAGGGGCATCCCATAGGTGCCACCGGCGGTTCTCAGATCCGCACCATCGTCCTGCAGTTGAGGGGCGAGGCGGGACCCATGCAGGTGAAGGACCCCACCATCGGCCTCGTGCATAACATAGGCGGGGTGGGGCTGTACGGAAACGTGACCATCTTGGGGAGGGAATGACCATGGATGACAGATTCAAGAGATTCGGTACCATAAGTTTTACGGCCACGACCAAAACGAACGACTTCATTTCCCATCTCGAGGCAGGAGAAGTTACGGGTACCCGTTGCCGGGTATGTGGCAAGGTATACTTCCCTCCCCGGGCCGATTGCTTTGCTTGCCTGTCCAGTGACATGGAGTGGTTCCCCGTAAGCGGGAAGGGTCGCCTCGTTACGTACAGTACCTTGAGGTATGCACCCGTGGGTTTTGAGAAGGATGTGCCCTACACCATCGCGGTGGTCGATTTCGGGCATTTCAAGGTCTTCGGCCGTCTGGCGAAGGAGATTCCGGAAGAAAAGGTTTCCGTGGGGATGGAACTCAAGGTGAAGGTAAACGAACTTCCAAACGGTCAATTGAATTACGTTTTTAGTATCCCCGATTGACGGCCGACCCGTGAAGGTATAAAGGGGTAAGAGCATTAAAATAAGGAGGAGAAGAAGTGAGAACCAAAGAGGATTACATTAAAGCCTTATCGAAGATGAAGAGAAACGTGTATTTCAACGGCGAGCGGATCGATCGGACGGACGAGCTTCAGATGGACTGTATTAACACGATTGGGACTACCTATGATGAGGCGCTCAAGCCGGAGAATCAGGAGCTCATGACGGCCATTTCCCATCTCACGGGGGAGCGGATCAATCGTTTTACCCACATTCATCAGAACACGGATGATTTGCACAAGAAGCAGGACATGACGCGCATGCTTTGCCAGAAGGTGGGCAGGTGCATCCAGCGTTGCATGGGAATCGATGCGGCCAATGCCATTTACAATGTCTCCTATGAAGCGGACAAGATGAACAATGGGGCGACGGAGTATCATGAGAATTTTAAGAAGTGGCTTATTCGGTTTCAGACGGAGGATTTGATTGGTTGTTGTGGTCAGACGGATGTGAAGGGGGATCGGATGTTGAGGCCGGCGGAGCAGCCGGATCCGAGTGTGTATGTGCGGATTAAGGAGAGGTTGAAGGATGGTATTGTGGTGGAGGGTTGTAAGCTTCACATTTCGGAGGCTTCGGTGGCGGATGAGATACTTGTGGTGCCTACTCGGGCGTTGCGTCCTCAGGATAAGGATTATGCCGTTTCTTTTGCCATTCCCGGCGACTGGGACGGCTTGAAACAGGTGGTCACCATTCATAGCCTCCGGAAGAGAGAGTTCTTCAAAAGGGGGTTTGCGGAAGGCTCCACGGACTCCTATTTGATTTTTGAGGATTGTTTTGTTCCTTGGGAGCGGGTGTTTTTGGCTGGGGAGTGGCAGCATGGTGGGGTTTTGGCGTTGCTCTTTGCCCTTTTCCACCGTCATTCCTACTCGGGATGCAAGCCGGCCCTGGGAGACATACTGCTCGGGACCGCGGCCCTGGCGGCGGAGGTGAACAACATCCATAAGACCTCCCACGTAAGGGAGAAGCTCGCGGAAATTATCATGGTGACGGAGTTGGGCTATGCGGCGGGGTACACGGCCTCTTCTTTGGGCGGTCCACGGGTCTTCATGCCCGGTCGGGGTTTTATCCCCTACGGTCCCGGCTCTTACATCCCCCATTCCATCTACTGTAACGTGGGTAGGTGCCTGACGGGTGAGGCGGTCTTCCGGGAGATGGAAATCCTCTGCGATATTGCCGGTGGGGTGGTGGCAACGTTCCCCCATGAGAAAGACTTTGTCAATCCCGAGACGGGTCCGCAGCTCCTTCGGTACACGAAGAGGAACCCCGAGATGCCGGTGGAAGACCAGGCCCAGTTCTGGCGCTACCTGGGGGATATCCTCTGCTCTGCTATGGGAGGCGTGAGCAACATTGGTTCCTACCACGGTGGTGGTTCGCCCATTATGGAGCAGATTGCCATTACGACCCAGTACGACATCGAGTCCCGGAAAAAGCTGGTCCGTTACATCGCCGGCATGAGTGGAGGAGACCGGGAAGCCCTGGCCAAAACCATGTTGAATTCAGAAAAGTAAGTGGCAGAAAAATTGTTGGCGGGGATGGGAAGAAGATGCCCCATCCCCGCTTTATTTTGCATGACCTAGAAAAAAAGGAGCGGACATGATAGATCGCACAAAGCGTATAAAGCGCCCCCTGATTCCTCTCGAAGAGGTCCCCCTGCTTAAGGGCAGGCGTCTTGACTTTAGAAGTGTGGCCGAGATGGTAACTGATCGGGCGACTGAATTTGGGGAAAAGCCCTTGGTTCTTTTTTACGAAGAAGTCATCTCTTATCAAGAAGTGAATGACCGGGCCAATCGGGTGGCCAATTTTCTTTCGGCCCAGGGCGTAAAAAAGGGGGATATCGTCTCTGTTATGGTTCTCAATTCCCCGGAGATTTACTACACCTTGTTCGGGGCTCAGAAATTAGGGGCTATAGGGGGGGCATAAATTACATGCTCAAGGGGCCGGAGATCGCCTATGTGCTCGATGACTCGAAGCCTAAGGTGGTGTTCGTCGGTAGTGATTACATGACCGAGTTTGCCCGGGGCTTGGGTCTGGCACGGCACAAACCCTTCGTCGTGGAGGTGGAAACGGAAGTGCTTCACGAGGAAAAGGTAGCCGCTATGACTCTGAATGATATCCTCGAGAATTACCCGACCCAGGAGTGCCTCGTCGAGCAAGATCCGGACGATCCCTTTATGCTCCTCTACTCTTCGGGCACCACCGGTTTACCGAAAGGGATTCTCCTTTCCAACCGAAATCAAATGGCCATCTGCCGGGGGAAGGCGATGTTTGGGTTGGCCGAGCCGGGCGACGTGATTCTCATCATCCTGCCCATGTTCCACGTAAATCCCCTTTGTGTCTGGACTTATCCCACCATCTACTTAGGGCTTACCGTTTGCATAAGAAAAGCTTTTTCACCCAAGGAATTCTGGTCTGTCCTCACCCGCTATGGGGTAACGACTCTACAGGGCGTGCCGGCCATGTACGCCTATGTTTACAACATTGCCGATCCGGCGACGATTGAATTCGATAAGTTGAAGTTGCGCCTGGCTTATACGGGGGCGGCCCCCATGCCCGTGGAGCTGATTAGGGGATTCAAGACAAAGTACGGGGTAGAGGTCATCGACGGATATGGCCTGACGGAGGCTACCGGCGTCTCGACGAGTTGCTCCCTCGTGCCGGAAAATATAGGTTCCATCGGCGTTGCCTTTCCCGGGTTGGAAGTGGAGATCATGGACAAAGATAACCGCCTTCTGCCCTATGGGGAGAAAGGTGAGATCTGTGTCAAAGGGGAGGCGGTCATGTTGGGTTACCTGAACAATCCGGAGGCTACGGCCGAGGCCATTAAAGACGGCTGGCTCCATACGGGTGACATGGGGTGGATGGACGAGCGGGGCTACGTTTATATCTCCGGCAGAAAAAAGGAGATGATCAATCGAGGGGGAGAAAACATCTACCCGCGGGAGATCGAAATTCCCTTGGAAAAACATCCGGCCATTGAGGAGGTAGCCGTCATCGGGGCCCCGGATCCGGCCCTAGGGGAGAGGGTTAGGGCCGTAATTCGCCGGCGGGAGGGTTTTGAGCTTACGGCCGAAGAGGTAAAGGCCTATCTGGCAGATAAGATTGCCAAGTACAAAATCCCGGAATATATAGATTTCGTTCAGGATTTCCCCCGCAATCCCACGGGTAAGATCCTCAAAGAGGAGCTAAAGAAGCGCTTCTCGTAGGCGACCTTTGACGGTGATTGAAAGGCCGTCTCTTGCCGCCAAAGCATTGGGGAAGATGCAGCGGGCCAGGCGTTCGGCTTCCTTCCTGTGGGCCAGGCTGGGGTACTGAAGGGCATCGAAGTGGAAGAGGACAAGCCTCTTTACTCCCGCTTCTCTGGCAATTTTCGCGGCCGAAAGAGGATTCAGGTGGGGCCATTTATCGTTCGAAAGGTCGCCCGCATAGGCACATTCCGCACAGAGCAGATCGACATTCCGGGCCAGCGTCACGGCATTTTCGCAGTAGCCCGTATCGGGCACGTAGGCAATGCTTGCCCCGCTGTCCTCGATGCGATATCCGAGACAAGTCGTCACGTGGGTAAGCTCCCTGGCTTCCACCTGCAAGGGGTAGAGCTGATGCTCTTCTCCGGGGAGTTCCAAGATGTCCACTTCATAGGGAAGGCTCTCAAGTGGGGCCGTATAAGGACGATTCACCAGGGTATTTAGGTAATCCTTTGTGCCGGCAGGAATGCCAATCTTAAGCCCCCGAGGGAAGTTGAACTTGTTTAAGACATGCAACCCCACCGTGTGATCGAGATGATAGTGACTCAAAAGCAGGACGGCCGGTTTGTCTTCCCCTTCTATGTATCGGTCCAGTTTGGCGAGGCCGTATCCCGCATCGAGGATCACGTGGTGGGAGTTCGTCTTTATAAGTATGGAGACGGTATTTCCCGTCTTCGTGTCGTACCAGCCGTTGGTGCCAAGAAAGATGACTTTCACTTTTTGCCCTCGCGCCCGTTTTCCCCTTATTGTCATGACCAGTGGATAAATGCAACCATATGGCTTAAAAGGCATTGGAATCAGGTTGACCTAAGAAGCGTTTGAAAGTAGAAATGGCGAAGAAAGGAGGGAGGGGGATGGAGATCAAAAATCGCACGGCGGTCGTAACGGGAGGGGCTTCCGGTCTCGGCGCGGCAACGGTTGAGGTCCTCGCCCGAGCGGGAGGAAAGGTCATCATTGCCGACGTCCAGAAGGAACGCGCACTCGAGCTTGCTTCACGCCTAAAGGAAAATGTCGCCTTCGTCTTCATGGATGTGACGGATGGAAAAAGCGTCTCTCGGGGGCTCGAGGAGGGGGTTACCCTTTTCGGGGGCATTCACTTTCTCGTCAACGCGGCCGGAGCGGGCTGGTCGGAAAGAACGGTCAAAAAGAACGGCCCTCATAGCCTGGCCGTCTTCGAGCAGGTATTGAAGCTCAACCTGGTGGGCACTTTCAACTGTGCCTCTCAGGCTGCCTTTGTCATGAGCAAAAACGAGCCCGATGAAAACGGTGAACGGGGGGTCATCGTGAACGTTGCAAGTACCGCTGCCTTCGACGGCCAGATAGGACAGGTGGCCTATGCGGCTTCCAAAGGTGGGGTGGTGAGTATGACCTTACCCATGGCCCGTGATCTTGCCGGTCTCGGAATTCGCTGCGTTACCATTGCCCCGGGGGTGTTCGACACCCCTCTTCTGGCCATGCTCCCCGCGGAAATGAAACAGGCCTTGAGTGAGATGGTGCCTTTTCCCAAGAGGTTGGGGGTTCCTTGTGAGTTTGCCATTTTGGTGGAGCATGTCATTCGTAATCCCTACCTAAACGGTGAGGTGATCCGTCTGGACGGGGCCTTGCGCATGCCGCCTAAATAAAGGAGGTTACGATGAGACGAGAAGTATTCATAGCCGGTGTAGGAATGACAACCATGAAAAAGCAAGGCCCCAGCTACGAGGAGCTCTGTAAAGAGGCCATTCAAGAGGCCATGACTGATGCGGGCTTAAGTTACGAAACGGGTAAAGGGGCTATAGAGGCCATTTATTACGGTAACTGCACGCAGGGGCTCTTGACGAGTCAACATTCTGTTCGGGGACAGGTAATATTGAGACGCCTCGGATTTTCAGAAATACCCATCGTAAATGTGGAAAATGCCTGTGCCACGGCTTCTACCGCCCTCCATGAGGCCTATATGCGCATCATGGCCGGCATGGCGGATGTAGTTCTGGCGATTGGGGTGGAGAAGATGTTCCCCGACATGGAGAGGATCGACGCTTTCCCCGAGATAAAGGCGGCCTTGCCGTACCTGGGCTTTGCTTCCTTTTGGATTGCCTGTGAGCAGGACCGGCGGGATAAGTACGTAGAAGCCTGGAGAAGGGAAAAATCTCATCTCCTCGGGATACCCTTCGAGGAGACCACGGTGGGAGGAGATCGGAGCCCCTTTATGGACTATTATGCCGTAAAGGCCCTTTACATGATGAAGAAGTACGGTTACACCCAGGAAGAGCTGGCCCGGGTCTGCGCAAAAACTCACTTGCACGGCTCCCTTAACCCCAAGGCCCAGTATAGAAAAGCCATGACATGGGAAGAAGTGCTGGCCGATAAGCTTATCACCTATCCGTTGACCAGACCCATGTGCTCACCCATGGGTGAAGGAGCAGCCGCGGCCATAGTTTGCTCTCGGGAGTATCTCCTGGGCCACCCCGAGGTCAAGGCCCCCGTCCTCATTAGGGCATCTGTCCTCGTCTCCGGTCGGGATCGGGGACCCTACGAAGAAGACATCTCGGCCCGAGGGGCCAGACTTGCTTTCCAGAAGTCCGGCTTAAAACCTAAGGATATCCACGTGCTCGAAGTGCACGATGCCACTTCCTTTGGGGAGATATTCCAGACGGCCCAGGCCGGTTTTGTTCCGCCCGAAGAGGCGGGAAAATTCTGTGCCTCCGGCGCCACATCCCTGACGGGGGAACTACCCACCAACACCAGCGGTGGTCTCGTTTCCCGGGGTCACCCCGTGGGATGTACGGGGCTTGCCCAGGTCTACGAGGTCGTCACCCAGCTTCGCCATCGGGCGGGGCCGAGGCAAGTGCCCCGGGCCTCTATTGGCATGTGCTTAAACGGCGGCGGGGTGATCGGGGCAGAAGAGGCATCCCTTTGTGCCCATATCTTTGAGGTTTGAGGCATGTCGCTATTAAAGGGCTTGAAAATACTCGACTTTACGGCGCTTCTGCCGGGTCCTTTTGCGACCCTCTGTCTTTCCGACCTCGGCGCCGAGGTTTTGTGGATCAAGGCCCCTTCTCGGGTGGACATGGTGGATCTTCTGCCCCCTTTCCTCGAAGAATTGCACATGTCGGCGGCCTCGGCCTACTTAGGGAGGGGGAAACGCATTTTGAGACTCGATCTCAAGGCCAAAGGGGCAACCGAGGTGATCCATCAGCTCCTGGAAAGTTACGATATCTTGATCGAACAGTTCCGCCCTGGCGTGATGGCACGTCTCGGTCTGGGCTATGAAGACTTAAAGGAAAGAAATCCCGCCCTCATTTACTGTTCCCTTAGCGGTTACGGTCAAAAAGGGCCGATGAGCAAAAAGGCCGGGCACGATATAAATTACCTCGCCCTTTCCGGCCTGATGGACTATTCGGGAAGAAAGGCCACAGGGCCTTCCCTTCTGGGTATGCAGGTGGCCGATCTCGCGGCCGGGGCGCAGAATGCCGTCATAGGTATCCTGGCCGCCGTGGTGGGTCGCCTTCTGACCGGGAAGGGGTGCTATCTCGATATCGCCATGACCGATGGGCTCATGGCCTTTCATGCCCTCTCAGGTGCGTCTTTTCTTGCCGGGGGGAAGGAACCGGAAAGGGAGCAGGAAATCTTAAACGGGGGCTCCCTGTACGATTTTTACGAAACCCGAGATGGGAAGTATATTAGCGTAGGCTGCTTAGAGCCCCATTTTTTCCGGGAGTTTTGCGAGCGGTTGGGACGGCCCGATTTGGCCCCTGACGGCATCTTGCCGCCTCATGTGGAGAAGGTAAAGGAGGAGCTAAGGCAGATCTTCCTGACCAAGACCCGCGACGAGTGGATAAATCAATTTGCAGAAAGCGACGCCTGTGTAGAGCCCGTTCTCACCCTCGAAGAAGCCCTAAGATCAGAGTTGATCCATGCGCGCGGGATGGTCAAGGCGATGAAATTACCCGGTGGCAGAGAAATAAAACAGATTGCCTCCCCCTTCCCTATGGCGAGAAAGAAAGCCCTTACGCCGCCGGTAGATGGTACCGTGGAAATTCTCCGCTCCTTGGGGTATGGGGAAGAGGAGATAGGGGATCTCACGGGGATGCGCTTGACATAGGCTTTTTTGCTCACTATAATTTTCCCGTACCTTTTAGGCGCTTTAAGTGCCGTGA
Source organism: Syntrophales bacterium (assembly GCA_035358955.1). Lineage (GTDB taxonomy): Bacteria > Desulfobacterota > Syntrophia > Syntrophales > UBA8958 > JAOAFE01. The sequence goes on from DAORXN010000007.1 coordinate 41,868, forward strand.
CCAAAAATGCTCGAAGGAAAGGAGGATTTGAGATGCCCACGTATGAATACGTATGCCTCGGCTGTAATCATGAATTCTCCGTGACCCACAGTATTTCCGAGCATGAGAAGGCTAAGGTGGCCTGCCCCAAATGTAAGGGCAAGAAGGTAAAGCAGCAGATTTCCGTTTTCCAGGTTAAGACGTCGAAGAAGAGTTAACAAGAAAGAAGCCTTAAGGCAAGCACGGGGAGGCAGAGAATGAATACAGCCAAAGTCAGCGTAGAGAGGGGTCTTTTTAACTATCGTTTTGGGGGAAATGAGGCCGGATTTCCGGTGGTTGCCTTGCATGGCTGGCCCGAAAGCTCCTTCTGCTGGGAGGGGGTGGCACGGCATCTGGATAGCCGTTTTCGCCTTATCGCCCCCGATCTGCGCGGCTTAGGTGATAGCGAGCGCACCTTGGACCCTTCCCTCTACCTAAAGGAAGCCTTGGCCCGGGATATGGTAGAGGTAATCGATGCCTTGGGCATCGGGGATTTTTTCCTCGTCGGGCATGATTGGGGTGGCATTGTGGCCCAAGAAGTAGCCATAGCCTGTCCGGAGAGGGTAAAAAAGCTCGTCATCATGAATATCCCTGTTATCACCAATGCCCGTGGTAATCGAGAAGCGAGGGAGGTCATCAACAGCTGGGGAGGACTACCTCACTGGTACCAGTATTTCCAGCAGCAACCCGGACTGGCGGAGGCCATGATCAAGGGAAACGAGGAGGTCTGGGTGAGTTACTTCTTCGGTCGGGCGGGCCGCGAGGGAAGGATACCGCGCGAAGCCATCGATGAGTATGTGCGCTGCTACAAGATCGAGCATACGCCGCAGACGGCCGCTTTTTATTACCGGGCGATGCGTCACGACTATGCCCGATGGGAAATGCTGGCAGGCAAGAAATTCCCCATGCCCACCCTTTACATCTACGGGGAAAAGGACGTGGTGATTATTCCTCAGTACCTGAACCACCTCGAGGAGGTATTCAATTCTATCCAGGTCGTGCGTTTCGAGGCCAGCCATTTTGTGCAGGAAGAAGAACCGGAAAAAGTGGCGGCCGCCATGAACGCCTTCTTCCTTTCGTGAATCAGTAACCGAGAAAGTCCCGGAGGCGTTTTATTTCCCCCATCATCCGTTCGAACCCGGAAAAGTTGAGAGATTGAGCACCGTCGGATAAGGCCTTGTCCGGTTCCGGGTGTACCTCAACCATGATTCCGTGAGCGCCGGCCACCAGGGCGGCCTTGGCCATGGGCGGCACGAGGGATCGCCGACCGGTGGCATGGGAAGGGTCCACGATGATGGGCAAATGAGACAGCTCCTTGATGAGGGGAATGACGGATAGATCGAGGCTGTTTCTCGTGGCCGTTTCAAAGGTCCGAATCCCTCTTTCGCAGAGAATGACTTGGGGATTCCCTTCCGCGAGTATGTACTCGGCGGCGGCGAGGAATTCCTCGATGGTGGCGCTGAGACCCCTCTTGAGGAGGACGGGTTTCTTTATCTGTCCCAGTTCTCTTAGGAGATCGAAATTCTGCATGTTCCTTGCCCCGACCTGGAGGCAGTCGGCATAGGAAGCCACGAGCTCCACGTTTTCGGGGGACATGACCTCCGTTACCACGGGCAATCCGCAGGTTTTACCGGCCTTGGCGAGGAGCTTGAGTCCTTCTTCTTTCAGGCCTTGAAAGGAGTGGGGACCTGTGCGGGGTTTGAAAGCCCCGCCTCTGAGAAGGTCGGCCCCGGCCCTCTTTACCGCCTGGGCCGTCTTCATGATCTGCTCGGCACTCTCTACCGCGCAGGGGCCAGCAATAACGATGGGTTTCTTCCCCTCGCCCAGCTCCACGTTTTCGATCTTCACGATGGTGGGGCGGGGGTGGAAGTCACGGGAGACGAGCTTGTAGGGTTTGGTTACGTGGATGATCTCTTGAATACCCGGCAGATTGCGAATCGTGCTATCGTCCACGTAGCCTTTGTTGCCCAGGACCCCGATGGCGGTCCGCTCTGCACCGGGCACCGGCACGGGGGTCAGGCCCATCTTCTCGACGGCAGCGAGGACAGCCCCGATTTGTTTGGGTGTGGCCTGGCGATGCATGACGATAAGCATTTTTTACCCCCTCCTTTTTAAAGACTTGGTATCATATGACCTGGCTTAGGTGGCATACGGGGATGGAGAGTTTCGAAAGCTGGATCATGCAACCGGGGCAGCCGGTGATGACCATCTTCGCCCCCGTCGCTTCGATACTCACCTTCTTTCTTGCGAGGATATGCTTGGCCGCTAAAGGGTAGTCCAGATGGAAGGAACCGGCCCCCCCGCAGCAGACATCGGCCCCTGACATCTCTCTCAAATCTCCGGCTTGGGAGAGAAGTTTTCGCGGTTCCCATTTTATACCCTGCCCCCGAATGAGATGGCAAGGGTCGTGATAAGTGAAGCTTAGATCCTCTTGTCGGCGGGGGGTGTACCCCATCTTCACGAGGAACTCGGAAAGATCCATTACCCGTTGAGAAAAAGAGGCCGCCTCTTTTGTCGGGATAAAACGGGCAAGGTGTTTTAAGGTACTCCCGCAGCTTGCGCAATCCGTGACGATGACGTCAAAGTCGGAAAAGAGGGCCACGTTCTTTTCGCTTAACCTGATGAAGTCTTCCATCAGGCCATGGGCCAGGTGGGGAAGGCCACAACAGAAATTATCCGGTATGGAGAGGCGTCTTACCGTCGCATGGAGGAGGCTTTTCGTCTTTTCCGCCACGGAAGGAAAAAATAGCCTCATCCCGCACCCTTCGAAATAGGCCACCTTTTCCACCCGGAATGATTCATGGCTTGTCTTATTGGTGTGGGATCCCAAAATGATGGGCCCCGCTACGGCTGTTAGATATTCATCGGGCAGGAGACCTAAAGGTAAAAGGCGGTTTATCTTCAACCGGCGAAGAAGGGAAAGTACGTGTCCCATGCCCTTGATGGAGTTTCTGCTCCCTAAAAAGCGGCCGATGAGCCTGTATTTTCCCTTTGCCCCTCCCATTTTATCCGTCAGAAACTGCCGGGCATATATTACCGCCTCATCCGTCTGGACTTTGCCCGGGCAGGCATCCACACACGCCCGGCACAGAAGACAGTAATCGAGGGCTTTTAAGGCCTCTTCACCCGGTTCTAAAATGGCTGACCCAAGGGCGCGGACGATGGCGTTTTTCCCCCGGGCTGCCGTGCGCTCTATCCCGTCTGCCTCAAAAAGGGGACAAACGGTCAGACAGGTACCACACCGGTCGCAGGCATTCACGATCTTTTCTGCCTTGTTCAGGAGTTCCATGACTGGTTGGGTCTACCATATCTTTCCGGGGTTGAGGATCCCCTTTGGGTCCAAGGCCTCTTTTATGGCTCGCAGGGTTTTGACCCCTTCGTCGCCCAGGGCCTTTCTTATGTAAGGCTTCTTCGTGATACCAATGCCGTGTTCGCCCGACAGGGTGCCACCCACGGCCAGGGCGGCGTCGAATATTTCCTCCACTGCCTTATGGACACGCCTTTCTTCTTCCGGGTTTTTCAGATTACATAGGATGGAGGGATGGATGTTTCCATCCCCCGCGTGTCCGTAAACGGCAATCGTGAGGTTGTGCCTTTGGGCAATAGCGTTTATGCGTCTTACCACTTCGGGGAAAGCAGAGCGTGGGACGGATATGTCTTCCCCGATGCGGTCCGGGGCAAGTGCTGCAATGGCGGAGCTTACACCGCGTCTTATCGCCCATAGCTCTTCCGCTTCCTTGGAATCTTGGGCGACATTGAAGCGAAAGGCTTTGAGGCCTTCGGCAATGGCGCGGATGGCTTTGGTTTGCCTTTCCAGCTCTTTTTCGTCACTTCCGTCAATTTCTATGATGAGGCAGGCCCCAAAGGAGGAATCGAGCGTTAGGTTCTTATGCTTTGCGACGGCGGTGAGGCATATGCGGTCCATGATCTCGGCTGCGGCGGGGGTTATGCCGGAAACGAGCATCTGTTGAACGGCGAGGCATCCCTCTTCCAGTTCAGCAAACATGACCTGAATGGTGCCCCGCTTTTTGGGCATGGGAATGAGGCGCAAGATGGCCTTCGTTATTATCCCTAAGGTGCCCTCGGAACCCACGAACAGACTCGTCAAATCGTAACCCGTCACGTTCTTTATGGCCTTTCCCCCCGTGTTGATAACGGTTCCATCGGCTAAAACCACCTCCAGGCCCATGACGTAGTTTTTCGTCACGCCGTATTTTACGGCCCTCATGCCGCCTGCATTTTCCGCAATGTTTCCACCGATGGTGGAAAACTTCCAGCTGGCCGGATCCGGCGGGTAGAAAAGGCCACGGGCGGCACAGAAGTCGTATACGTCTGCCGTCCTTGCCCCTGCCTCCACCGTGACCATCATATTGGCCTCGTCGAGTTCCCAGATTCTCGTCATTCGATCCATTGACAGGGCCAGGCCTCCCGCCAGGGGAATACTTCCCCCCGTCCTTCCACTGGCGGCCCCCCGAGGGGTTACGGGAATCTCGTTTTCGTAGGCGAGACTCAAAAGGTGGGATACTTCTTCCACGGTGGCCGGGCGGACGACCATCTCCGGTTTGTGACGGGCACTTAAGGAAACGAAGGAGGCATCGTATGAATATCCGAAGCGATCGAGCTCCCCTTCCAGGCAGTTTCTCTCCCCCACAATCCGCCTAATTTGCGCTTTTATTCTCTCTTCCATGGCCGTTCAAAAAAACGGGCTTTATATTAGGGGAGCCTAAGGGAGCTGTCAACGATTTTCGGAGGGGTCTTTTTCTTCTTCCGTCAGTTTAGGGAAGCACTTCGCATCCACCCACAGACCGCCAATTTTGCAGGCCCGCTTATGCTTCTTACAGGCTGTTTTCTTCTTTTCTTGCTTCTTTTCTTTCTCTTCCGCCGCCTCGCTCATGTAACCGGGCTAAACGAATTGCCGGGAAGGTTCAATCGGCCGCCATCTGAATTAGCCGTGAGAAGAATTGTAATTCATGTGTCGGCATTAGTCTGATAAAGACCGGACCGTTTTTCCTATGAGGCGGTAGTTGAATTCGTAGCCCAGGGCGCCGCTCCAGTCTTCTTCGAAGACGCCCTTGTATCTCGTGCCATCCACAGGTCCCACCGGTTTGCCGTACGTATAGAACCAGTTGACCACGGGCGAACCGGTGAAACCCAGGGCAATCCAGTAGCGTCCCGGCAAGAGCTCGGGTCGGTCGGGAAATTCGAAGTCTTCCCACCGATATCCTGGGCGCAGGGAAAGCTTCTCCAGGTCCACGAAGGAGCTTGCCGTAATAATATCGCCCGGTTTGCCGTTTTTATCTGCCAACAGGTCTACCCATAGGATGCCGTCTCCACCGAACTTGTGCAAGGCGAGGCCCACTTTTTCTAACTTGACCGGTTTCGTGAGGACGAAGGCCTGGGCATACTGGGTTACGCCTTGGGTGACGTATTCCGCCGTCTCCACGAGGAAGTTCTTCTTCATTTCAAACTGATTATCCTTGGTTTTGGTTGTCGTTCTCGGGAATGCGAAGTTTACGTTCTCGGGAAATTTCAGGTTGCCAAACAAGAAGGGTTGGTCGTACTTTAGGGCCTTCTTTTCCGCCTCGGTAATCACGGGCGGAGGTGGCGGGGGTGGAACTATCAGGGGTTTGAAGGCGGCTATGACGGGCGGCGTAAGGAGCAGGTTCTTAGGCCCGAAGTTTTCCCTTTTTCCGGCCACTACTACCTGGTCGGTTTTAAATTCGGCGTTTATGTTTTCCTGCAGGGAAGGTTGCTTGGCCCCCTTGACCTGGACCCACCGCACGAGCCCGTCATTTTTTGTTTCCGCATTGTCCGTGCCGATTTCGATCCGCAAGAATCGGTTCGAGACGAACAGGACAGAATTTTGGGCATCGAATGGCACCCATCCCAGATCGGGGAACCAGGCCTCAATCCACGAATGTCGCCCCTGGCCCATCTTAAAGGTGAGAATGCCCCGTTCCCACTTTACGTCAAGGGGCTTGTTCAGGGTAACGCCGTTTACGATCCGGGTGGGGATGCCGACGGCCCGTAGGAGGGCGGCACTCAGGTGGGAGTAATTCTGGCAGTTCCCCTGCCCTGATTCGAGGGTGTAAAGGGCATCGTACTGGGGCGGCGGGGTCACGTATCTGACGTTATCCACCACCCACGAGACGATTCTCTGGACGGCATCGAATTGGGTGGTTACCCCCTGGGTAAGTTCGGTGGCCAGTTTCTTTACCCTTTGGTCATCGGATTGCACCAGGGCGGTGGGTTTAAGGAAATCGGCGAGGTCGGGAGGGGTAGACGAAAGGGGGAAGGGGGCGTTGGTTTTTATTTTGTCCAGGCGGGTGAAACTCTTCGCCTCGCAGGTCAAGGTGATGTCGATTTGCGTGGGGCTTGAAGTCCAAGTGGCCTGCAGGATACTGTTACCCCGCTTGTCGGTTTTCGTTTGTTTTTCCTGTGGTTCGGGGCGAAGCGAAAGATGGCAGCCTTTCACCTCTTGTCCATAGGTGGGAGAGTGGAAACTTTGAGGGATCACAAAGGAGGCCTCTAATTTCCTCACCCCGTCCGGGGCCGTAATCTGTTGTTTCAATTCGTACTGCAGGGCGGAATCCATGCCACCGTTTAAGGTGTAATTTTCCGCTTCGGCCTTCATCGTTCCCGTCAAAAAGAAGAGGGCAAGCACAAAAGTGAGGGCGTTTCGTTTCATTTTCATGTCCTTTCCTTAAAATTGGGCCGGCTTGCAGATTATCTCCCTTACCTTGAGATCGAAGAAGTCGGCGCTGTTGGCGGGTGTGAGAATGAGGGCCGTATCGATACCCGTTGCCGTGCCGCCCGCGGATATGCAATCCCGGTCAGTTCTCACCAATCCCGCATCGGCGGCCATGAGGGCTATCTCTATTGCCACCTTTACCCCTTGGCCGAAGGTTCTTAACGTATAGGCTATGATTTCGTCTATCTGATAGGTGCCGAGCTTCTTACGGACGGCACGCCCCACACCGCCGAAGGCGTGTTGGCAGGTGAGTACTTTAAGGCCCATTTGTTCTAACTTTTGCCTCGTCTCGGGGGGCATCTCCTGCACGTTGGGTTCACTAAAACCCGTTACGTGGGTGACGCAGACGAGGTTGGCCTTTTCTTTCAGTAATTGTGCCGCCTCGAGGGCCGTCCTTCCTGAACAGGAAGGGATGATGACGTCTTTTATTCCCTTTTCTTCTACACCGCTTAGAATCATTTCGAGCACTTCGGAAGTATTTTTCGCCCCGGGTCGGGAAAAATATTGGTACCTCACCTTCCGTTACCTCCTCCTTTAATTCTCGAATGATCGCGCCCTATCTTTTCCGTTTTTCCCCGTAGTTGTCAACGGAAAAGATACGTGATAGAAATTTTCGGAAATTAGGACGGAAGCCCGTTTTCGGGCAGGGTCCGAATAAGATGACACGAGGGGTTGAGCGATGAAGGTAGCCCGCGTAAGTGAAATGAGGCAGATGGATCGCTACGCCATTGAAGTCTTGAAAATTCCGGAAATGGTTCTCATGGAAAATGCGGGCCTTGCGGCCATAGAGGTTTTAGAAAGAGAGGTTAGGATTAAAGGGCGCCGCTTCGTTGTTCTGTGCGGGCAAGGAAACAACGGTGGGGACGGGTTCGTGTGTGCCCGGCAGATAATTTCGCGTGGGGGAGAGGTTAGGGTCTTTATCGTCGGAACTGAAGCGTCCCTAAGGGGCGCTGCGGGAGAAAATCTTGCCCTCCTTAAGGGTATTACCCCTCACATCGAAATCCTTACCAGCCTTGAGGTGTTAAAAAGGGAGGCGCTTGGCGCCCATGTTATCATCGATGCCCTCTATGGAACGGGCTTAAACCGGGAGGTAGAGGGTTTTGCCGCCGAGGTAATAGATTGTGTGAATGATTTGGGGAAGCCTGTCTTGAGCCTCGATATCCCGTCGGGCATAAGCGGGGATTCGGGGGTGGTAATGGGAACGGCCATTCGGGCGACTTACACGGTTACCTTCGGCCTCCCCAAGGTGGGAAATATCCTCTACCCAGGTTTTGCCTATGGGGGGAGGCTCTATCACTCTTACATTTCTTTCCCACCGGCCTTGTACGAAAGTGATGAGTTGCTCATCTCTCTAAATGAGCCACCTTCCTTGCCGGCCCGCGATCCCGAGGCCCATAAGGGCCGGATGGGAGATTGCCTCTTTATCTCCGGTGCGCGTGGCTATCTGGGGGCTCCTTTCTTGTGCGCCATGTCCTTTCTTAAGGCAGGCGGGGGTTATGCGCGACTTGCGGCGCCAGTTTCCATCATCGGCACCATCGCGACCCTGGGGCCGGAAATAGTGTTTCTGCCGCAGAAGGAGACGGTCCAAGGGTCAATCTCGTTCGAGAATGCAGATAAGCTCCACGAGGCGGCAGAAAATTGTGACCTGGTCGTCATCGGTCCCGGGTTATCTCTTGCCGAGGAAACGCGGGCCCTCGTCCGTCATCTCGTAGAAAGGATCGAAAGGCCTTTGATAGTGGACGGAGACGGTCTTACGGCGTTAGCGGAGGACCTTTCTATCTTACGCCGGCGCAAGGCCCCCACCTGCCTTACCCCCCATCCGGGAGAGATGGCGAGGTTAAGAGGGCTCACGACAAGAGAAATAAACGCCCGTCGGATCGAGGTAGCCCAGGAGACGGCACGGGATTTAGGGGTGGCTCTCGTTCTGAAAGGGGCCCATTCCATTATCGGACTGCCCGACGGCCGGGTCTATATTAATCTTACGGGTAATGCGGGCATGGCCACGGCGGGCAGTGGGGATGTCCTAACGGGAACGATTGCCGCCATGTACGGCCAGGGGCTTGCTTGGGATAAGGCGGTAAAAAAAGGGGTTTTTGTTCACGGCCGGGCGGGAGACCTGGCCCGTCTCGACTGGGGGGAGGAGGGTGTCACGGCTCGTTTAATAATGGAATACCTGCCTTCCACCCTCAAAGAAGATAGGAAATACGGTAGCACCCGGGCCCTTGCCGAGAAGATTAAAAGCCTCTCTCTTGACGATCCGTATCGGGCTTGACCTGACCTAGGCCTTCCTCAATTTCCCCTCAACACGATGTAGTCGGCCAGGAGGTAAAGGGCCGAGACGGCGGGCGAGGGGGAAAGAGGGGGGAGATTCTGTTTTGCCTCTTCGATAAAGTCCCGGGCGCGCTTCATGGCGTAAGCGATGCCCTCATGGTTATCGATGAAGCCCTTTATCCAGCGGAAATCGCTTTCATCCCTTGTCGATTTCCGGATGATTTCTTTCACCCGTTCTTTCTCGTCGCCTGTACCCCGGCTTAGGGCGCAAATGAGGGGAAGGGTAATTTTGCCTTCCGCCAGGTCCTTTCCGAGCGATTTTCCCAAATTTTCCTCCTTGGCGGTATAATCGAGGGCATCGTCTACAATCTGGAAGGCCATGCCGGTTGCGTATCCAAAGCGGGCGAAACGGTTTATTTCTTCCTCCCCTGCACCGCCGATGATGGCGCCTATTTCGCATGCGGCGGATATGAGTACCGCTGTTTTCCCCTCGATGATCTTCAGGTAATCTGCTTCGGAAATGCCGATATCACCGACCTTGGTGAGCTGGAATACTTCGCCCTCCGCCATGGCCGTTGTGGCCCGGGCCAGGCACTTTATTACCCGCTGGTTTCCGTACTGGGTCATGAGATCGAAGGATCGGGCGTAAAGGTAATCTCCCACGAGGATACTCGCCTGGTTTCCCCAGATGTGGTTTGCCGAAACGCGCCCGCGACGGGTCTCGGCATTGTCGATTACATCGTCGTGCAGGAGAGAAGCGGTATGGATAAACTCGATGACGGCGGCCAGGGGATATCGGGCCTCTTGCCCCCCACCACAGGCGGCGGCCACGGAGAGGAGCATGAGCGGCCTGATGCGCTTCCCTCCCCCTCCGATGATATGCCCCCCTACTTCGGCGATGAGCTTTACTTCCGAGGTTAGATTGGCTAACATCCAGCGCTCCACCTCGAGGAGGTCGCTTCGGTACATATTTAAGACGTCTTCAATCCCCATGTTTTCCCTATAGGTGACCGGAGCGTGATTGTCAATAAGACTTCAGGTACATTCGGCGTAAAGGTCATACGTATCGGCGGCAACGATAAGACCCTCCACTACCTCTCCGATTTTCGCTTTTTCTCCCCGGACGTAGGTGACGCCGTCGATTTCCGGCGCTTGTCTTGGCGTTCTCCCCCGATAGGGAAAGTCGGTTTTTTCGCTTACGCCCTCGATTAATATTTTCTGCCGTAAGCCCACCTGTCTTTCATTTGCCTCCCGAGAAATGGCGGCCTGTTCTTCCATGAGAAGATGAAGCCGCTCTTCTTTCACCCGGCGAGGGACGTAAGTCAGGCTTAATTTTGCTGCCTTCGTCCCTTCTTCTGGATAGAAGGCAAAGGTGCCCAGATGGTCGAATTTGGCCCATTTGATGAAATTGAAAAGTTCCTCAAATCTCTTCTCCGTTTCGCCGGGAAAGCCCACCATGATTGTTGTCCGCAAGGCTATATTCGGCACCATCGCGCGGGCCATGTTGATGATTTTTTCTACGTGTCTGCGATCGTAGCGACGATTCATGGCCTTGAGGATTCGGTCGTTTACGTGCTGGATGGGCAGGTCGAGATAGGGACAGATCTTTTCTGATTCCCCCATAACCTTAAGCAAGCTCTCTCTGAGCCGAGCCGGGTGGGTATAAAGCAGGCGTATCCAGGAGACGGAAGGGATGGCCGAAAGGTCTTTGAGTAGGTCTTCCAGTGTCGGCCGCTGGGGAAGGTCTGTCCCGTAAGCCGTGGTATCCTGGGCAATCAGGATAATTTCTTTCACCCCAGAGCGGGCAAGTGCCTCGACTTCTAATAAAATATCATCCGGCGGGCGGCTCCTCTTTTTCCCCCGGAGATGGGGGATGAGGCAGTAGCTGCAGAAATTGGAGCATCCCTCCGCTATTTTCACGTAAGCGTAAGGTGTGGCAGGCAAAAGGAGCCTTTCTTGGTGGCTCATGAGATACTTGGGCGGAAAGAGGTGAAAAGGTACGCTCATGCCGGAGAGGAGCTTATTCAAGGAGGAAACGAGGCGGGGTATATCCCCCGGTCCGAGGAAAAGGTCCACCTCGGGAAGGGCTTCTTTTATTGCCCTCCCGTACCTCCTCGGTAGGCAACCGGCCACGGCAAGAATTCGGCACTTTTTCCCCTTGAATCGGGCCAGTTCCAGAATCTCTTCTACCGATTCTTCCACGGCGGGGCGGATGAAGGCACACGTGTTGACGATAATGATATCGGCATCCTCGGGTTTTTGGACAAGGAAGAATCCTCCCTTGAGAAGGGCCCCGGCCATTACCTCGCCGTCGACAGCATTTTTGGGACAACCCAGATTGGTGAAAAAAACTCTGATGGTCCTTTACCTCAACGGGGATTCTTGCGGATGAGGACCTTGCGCGGCCTTACCCCATCCGACTTGCTCACGATGCCTTCGGCCTCCATGCGCTCGATGATGCGGGCTGCCCGATTGTAACCTATTTTCAGATAGCGTTGGATAAGGGAGATGGAGGCCTGGCCCAGGTCGGCAACCAGGGCTACCGCCTCGTCGTACTTTTCGTCGTAGTCTTCGCTTTCTTTTTCCTCTTCTTCCCGGATCTCCATTTTGCCGATAGATTCGTCGTAGGTGGGCTCGGCCTGTTTCTTCACGAAATCCACGACCCTTTCGATCTCCCCGTCGGAAACATAGGCGCCGTGAATCCGGGCCAGCTTGGAGGTTCCCGGCGGCATGAAGAGCATATCTCCGTTTCCGAGCAAGGCCTCGGCTCCTAACTGGTCGAGAATGGTGCGGGAGTCAACCTTGGACGAGACCTGGAAGGAAATGCGGGTAGGGAAATTGGCCTTAATAATACCCGTGATAACATCCACAGAAGGGCGCTGGGTGGCGAGGATCAAGTGGATTCCGGAAGCCCTCGCCATCTGGGCAATGCGGGCGAGGGATTCTTCCACGTTTCTCTGGGCCACCATCATGAGATCGGCCAGTTCGTCGATGATGATGACAATGTAGGGGAGCCTTGGAATGATGGACTTTTCTTTCTCTATGAGTTCGTTGTAGGCATCGATGCCTCGAACGCCTTTTTCCGCCATGAGGGCGTATCTCCTCTCCATTTCCTCCACCGCCCACCTGAGAACGAGGGCGGCCTGCTTAGGGTCTGTGACGACGGGATGGAGCAGATGGGGGATACCCTCATAGGAGGAGAGTTCCAGCCGTTTGGGATCGATTAAGATGAATTTCACCTCGTCCGGGGTAGCCTTGAAGAGGATGCTTACGATCATCGCGTTGAGACATACGCTCTTGCCCGAACCGGTGGTCCCCGCAATGAGCAGGTGGGGCATCCGAATGAGGTCGGCAATAACGGGGGTGCCCACCGTGTCCACTCCCAAGGCAATGGGTAATTTCGAGCGGGAGGCAAGAAAGGTGTCGTGGTCCAGGACTTCCTTGAGGGAAACGATGTCCCGTTCCGGATTGGGGATTTCGATGCCGATGGCCGCCTTCCCGGGGATGGGGGCGATGATACGGATGCTCGCCGCCTTTAAGGCTAAGGCCAGGTCGTCTGTGAGATTCGTAATGCGGTTTATTTTTACCCCCGGTGCGGGCTCCAGCTCGTAGATGGTAATAACCGGCCCCGGTCTGATTTCCGTGACCCGACCTTCCACACCGAAATCGGAGAGGGTTTTTTCTAAGGTCCGGGCATTGGCCATCAGTACTTCCCTTTTTACCCGGCTCTCCCTTTTCTCCTTTTGGTTCAAAAGGGTGAGGGGGGGAAGCTGGTATCTGGTGCCCGGTTCGTCGAAAGCAAAGGGCAATTGCTCTTTGGGCGCCTCTTTGACTATTTTGCCCTTTTTGGGTGAAGGGAGAAGTACCTCGGATAGGCCTTCCTCGATGGCAGGTTTTTTCCCTTTACTTCTTATCTTTTCCCGAGTTTGGGACAAAAGGCGCTTCATAAAGGCCCCCGCCTTTCCCCCGAGGTTCACCAGGGACAGGTCGAAAACGAGGATGAGGGATAAAACGAGGGTGGCAGTGAGGATGAGGAAGGACCCCGTTTTACTGAAGTAATAGGCGAGATAGAGGGTAAGGCCATCGCCGATGACGCCTCCTGTGTTGTACACCTCTCCGTAGAGGCGAATTTTCCCGACGAGCAACGAGAAAAGACCGCAAAGGGAGAGGAGAAAGCATCCCAATCCTCCTATTTCGCCCAGGCGAAGGGTGTATTCGGTAAAGCGGAAGTAGCGCAAGCCGATGAGCCCGAAGATGAAGGGAAGGACAATAGCACCAATTCCTAAGATGCGGATCAAAGTATCGGCCAGGTATGACCCGAAGGTACCCATCCAGTTATGGGTTTTTATCTCCCCTTCTACGAAGTGGGTGAAGGAGGGGTCGGAGGGATGGTAAGAGACGAGGCTAAGAAGCACAAGCAGGGCGAGAAACAGGTAGATAATCCCCTTAACTTCCCAGGGCCTTTTGACGAGCGGTGCCTTATCTGCCATAAAGAATCATTCTACAGGCGGAGTACCTTCTTTTCTCCATCGGTTGAAGTTGTCCACGATTACCTGTCTCACCCGCGTGATAAGTTCATGCCTCGTCTCCGGCGTATAGGGCGAAACATCGATGGGCTTATCGATGACCATCGTGATTTTCCCCGGATTGATCCTCAGCTTCCTTTTCGGCATTATCTCCGAGGCCCCTATGATGGTGATGGGTACGATGGGGACCCCAGCCTGGAGGGCCAGGTGGAACATCCCCTGTTTGAAGGCCTTTATACGCCCATCCCGGCTTCGGGTGCCTTCGGGAAAACTCATGACGGATTTCCCTTCTCGTATCTTCTGGGCGGCGATTTTTAAGCTTTCCATGGCCTTTTCATGGTTCTGACGATCTATTTCAATGTATCCGGCCGTTTTCATGGCCTGGCTGAAGACGGGGATACGGAAGAGTTCCTTTTTGGCGATCCATCGGAACTGACCGGGGACAAAGGCGAGGACGATAAAAATGTCGAACCCGCTCTGGTGGTTGGACATGAAGATCTGCGGCCGATCAGAAAGGACGTTTTCCACCCCCTTTACCTCCACCTTCACCCCCGAGAGAAATAGAATGATCCGCGCCCACAGACGGGCAAGTTTGTGAATGGAATTCTCCGTTCCACCGACGAGGGCCATGAAGAGGGCGGTGAAACTAAGGTAGGCGGTGATCAATACCCCGATGAGGATTAGAACCGCGGATCGAAACATGTTTCCTCCTTCATCTTTCTTATTACATAGGGCGTCTATCTTGCATCAATAACCTCTACCTTTCCGGCACCGGTCGCTCCTTGAGACCTACGTATATTTGGCGAGGGCGCATAATCCGGGCGCTTCTGTCCAGAGCCCCTTCTCTCCAGTGGGCAATCCATCCCGCCATCCGGGCGATAGCGAACATAACAGTGAACATGTCTTCCTCTATGCCGATGGCGCGCAGGAGGATTCCGGAGTAAAAGTCAATGTTAGGGTAGAGGTTTTTCTCCTTGAAATACGGGTCTTTGAGGATTGCTTCCTCCATTTCCTGGGCAATGGGAAGCAAGGGGTCGGAGGTGTGATATTCCGCTACGATCCGCCGAACAGCCTCCTTCAGAATGGCGGCGCGGGGATCGTAGGTGCGGTAAATGCGATGGCCCAGGCCGGGGATCTTTTCTCCTCCTTTCTTCTTGGCCGCGGCTATGATCTTCGGGATGGTCTTCCGGCCTTCGTAGATGTCTTTGAACATCCTTATCACTTCCCGGTTGGCTCCTCCGTGAAGGGGCCCGGAGAGGGCACTGATGCCGGCAGAGACGGAGTCGAACAGGTTGGCCCGGGAGGAGCCCACCATCCTCACGGTGGAGGTGGAGCAGTTCTGCTCGTGGTCGGCGTGGAGCATAAGGAACAGGTTGAGGGAATCGATCAGGATGGGTGGTGCCAGGTATCGTTTGTAAGGGAGGGAGAACATCATGTGGAGGAAGTTGCTGCAGTAATCGAGGGATGGGTCGGGATATTCGAAGGGCATGCCGATGGATTTTTTGTAACTGAACGCGGCAATGGTGCGCACCTTGCTTATCAGTTTCGCCGCGGCCGTCATGAAAGCCTCGTGATTGCGCGGGTCGATGGACCTCAGGTCGGGGTGGTAGAGGCTGCTACACTGAATGGCGGCGGCCAGGATAGCCATGGGGTCTCCATAGGGGGGCAGGGCATCGAAGAACTTGAGCATCCCTTCATGGAGGATTTCCTGGGTGGTGAGAAGTTCCCGAAAGTAAGCCCTTTCCTCTTTAGTGGGGAGATCGCCATTGATGAGAAGCCAGGCGGTTTCCACGAAGCTTACTTTTTTTTGCGCGAGATCGTAGACGTTGTAACCCCGGTAACGGAGGATACCCTTCTCGCCATCGATGAAAGAGATGGCTGAGTAACAGCTCCCCGTGCTTAAGTAACCCGGGTCGCAGGTAAGTACCTTCCACTTTCGATACAGTTCGGATACGTCAATGGCTACATCTCCTTCCGTTCCGTGTACCAAGGGCAGAAAGATGGGCTCATGGCCTTCTATTTTAAGTTCTGCAAGCTGTGCCTTCATTTGCTCTCCTTCTCATAGCTTATTCGGAAGTGGTTCCCGATAACTTCCCGCACGAAGTTGATAAAAGTTCATGCCAGAGTGAACCTGGGACGACGGGGTTCCATTTTGCTTTGGGATTAACGGTTCTGAGGAGCACCCGATCATGATAGTCGTAATAGATGAGTTCCAGATGGCGTATCTTTTGTGCCTGACAGTCTAACTCTTCCTTCATTTTCAAATATTTTACCTCCTCTATCTTTTTGGGTACCCGTTCCAGATCTTTTTTCATCGCCCGGCGAAAGAGGCTTTTCTTGGCCACCGTGAGTTTCGCCCATATTTGAACGGTACCTCCCGATACATGTTCAACGGTCTCTTCGTCAAGATAGAAGGCATCCCGGTAGCGATTGAATCCTATGAACTTCCATGCAGCGCCGCAGAGCTCACTGGCCATAAAGGCGGTAAGTACGAAAACAGCGAGGGCAACATATTTACCCTTCATCTCGATTCCTCCTTGCAGGGTGGCAGGTTGCATTGTATGAACAATCGAGACAATTTACAATGGGGAAAATGGGTATGGCAAAGATTTTGATAGTCTATCACTCCCAGACGGGGCATACGGAAGAGCTCGCCAGAGCCGTGGCCGAAGGGGTGAAAGAGGTAGAAGGGGCAGAGGCGATTTTGAAACGGGCAGGAGAGGCAACGGTGGAAGACCTCCTGGAGGCGGATGGGGTAGTAATAGGTTCGCCGGAGAACTTCGGTTACATGGCCGGTATGGTGAAGGATTTCTTCGACCGGACCTTTTATCAGGCCCATGATAAAGTTTTCCGCAAGCCCTTCGCCGTTTTCATAAGCGCCGGGAATGATGGGACCGGGGCCCTCAAGGCTATTGAACGGATTGCCCTGGGATATAAATTCAAAACCGTGTTTCCGCCCGTTATCTCCCGGGGGCCGGTGAGGGACGAGGATTTGAAACTCTGCCGTGAACTGGGGGGGACCGTGGCAGCAGGCTGCGAGTTGGGGATTTTTTGAGCCTGCCCGGTAAGGGCGCAATTAGGGGGCGATGCTGTAAGGCTCTTAACGAGTGTCTCCATGCTGAATTGATCCTAAGTCAAGGCCCGCCCGACTCAAGCGGAGGTGAAGGAGGACTGCGAACTTTTCGCTTCTCATCAAGATGGACCTTTCAGGATTTGTGTTGATTCCTTTAATTTAGTGGGTTATAAAATCGAGAAAAAACTGGGAGGAAAAGATGGATAGGGCAGCCCTGAATAAGATCGTCTCCGGCGTTTACGTCGTCGGCTCGACCAAAGACGGAAAGTTGAACGGCCAGATTATTAATACCTTGATTCGGATTACGGCGGATCCCGTGTATGTGGCCATAAGCATCAATAAAAACAACCTCACGTGCGAATTCATCCGAGCCAGCCGTGTATTTTCCGTTTCCATGCTTTCCACGCAGGTACCCATGACCTTTATTGGCCTCTTCGGTTTCAAATCCGGCCGGGAAGTGGATAAGTTTGCCCAAACGGGATACCGCATTGGGCAAACAGGGGCCCCCATTGTCCTTGACCATACGGTGGCCTGGATGGAGGCGAGGGTGACGGCAGAGATCGAATGCGAAACGCACGTGGTCTTTATCGGAAAGCTGGAGGATTACGGCCTTATCTCCGATGCCCCCGTGCTTACATACGAGTATTACAGCACCGTGATGAAGGGAAAATCGGCGCGCAATGCCCCGACCTATACCCCCCCGGAGGAGAAGAAAAAGGAGGTGGCAGGGCAGAAGTACGCCTGCTCCGTGTGCGGATACGTTTACGATCCCGCCTTGGGTGACCCCGAGCACGGCATTAAGCCGGGTACACCCTTTGACGAACTTCCAGATGACTGGACGTGTCCCGTCTGCGGAGCGGATAAATCACAATTTGAGCCGGCCGCCTGATAGGAGGCCGAAGTAAGACCGAGGTGAAGCTATGGAAGAAAGGTTGGGAGTTATAATCGTTCTCGTGACGGACAGGGAACGTCAGGCCAGGGAGGTAAACCAGATCCTTTGCGATTACGGAGATTTTATTTTGGGGCGCATGGGTCTCGCCCAGGCCCCCGGAAATCGGCACCTCATCGTGCTCATTTGCCATGCCGCAGAACAAAAGGTGAGGGAGCTTACGGACAAACTCTGCGCCCTCGCGGGAGTGGCGGTAAAATACATGTTCCTGTGACGGCTGGGACAGGCTAAGGGCAGAAGTTTTGATCACCTTTTGTCGCACGTTCGAAAATCCGCCGGAAGTGGTAACCGTAGATGGCGTAGGTGATATAGAGGGGAAAGACGCGGGGCTTGCGGAGGATGGACCAGAGAAATCCCTTCCAGTAATGCCACCTTTCTTTGCCTTTGATGCCCAGGATGACGATGGATTTCAACAGGGCTCGGAAATGCTCTGCCCGAAGGATGAAGACCTTTTTCTGAGGTGGGTTGTATTCGCGTAGAAACTTAAGCACCCTATGGTAGTAAACCTTTGGCGTATAGAGGGTGCGGACGACCTTCTCGTATCCTTGGATAAGGGTTTCCATTTTCATTCGGGGCAGGATGTTGGTGGAAAAATCCGTGTTGTCCCCTGTGGTCTGGCTTATGATGCGCCCTTCCCTTTTTAGCCTTTCGTACAGCTTGGTTCCGTAAGGGGCATTGAGCAGGCCCACCATGGCCGTTACAATCCCCGTGTTGTTGACGAATTCTATCAGGCGATCGAAGATGGTGGGAGGGTCATGGTCAAAACCGAGGATGAAGCCCGCCTGAACCTCCAGTCCGTGCTGCTGTATTTTTTTTATACTCTCCACGAGGTTACGGTTGATGTTGTGAATTTTGTTGCACTCCCGGAGGCTTTCCTCATGGGGTGTCTCTAAGCCCACAAAGACCGTATCAAAGCCCGCTTCTACCATTTGCTTCATCAACTCTTCGTCGTCTGCGAGGTTGATGGAGGCCTCCGTGTAGAATTTGAAGGGATGGTGCTTTTCTTCCATCCAGGTCCTAATGGCGGGTAGTACCTCTCTTTTCAGCCTCCTCTTGTTTCCGATGAAGTTATCGTCCACGAAAAATACGCCCCCGCGCCAACCTGTTTGGTAGATGCTCTCCAACTCTCCTATAATCTGCTCGGCCGTCTTCGTTCGGGGTACCCGGCCGAAGAGCACCGTGATGTCGCAAAATTCGCAGTCGAAGGGGCAGCCCCGGGAAAACTGGATGTTCATGGCGCCGTATTTTTTTATGTCTATTAAATGATGGAGGGGGATGGGGCTTTTCTCCATTTCGGCCCAACCATTTGCCTGATAGATGCGCTTCGGGGAGCCGTTTTCCAGGTCGGCAAGAAACTGAGGAAGGGTTATCTCGCCCTCATTCAAAACGAAGTGGTCTACCTCCGGGTATTCATCGTAATGGGCCGTAAAGAGGGGGCCTCCGGCAACAATGGGCCTATGCAAGGCACGGCATCTTTCGATTACTCGCCTCGCAGATTTGGCCTGGATGATCATGGCGCTTATGAACACATAGTCGGCCCAGAGGATATCTTCGTCAGTGAGGGGGGCAATGTTCATGTCGACGAGTTTCTTCTCCCAGTCTTTGGGGATAAGCGCCGCCACCGTCATGAGCCCCAGGGGTGGATAAGCCGCCTTTTTGGAAATGAATTCGAGGGCGTATTTAAAGCTCCAGAAGGTAGTCGTGTATTCCGGGTAAACGAGTAGTACTTTCATTTTGTCTCCTTATTTTTTGCATTATGTACCTTCATTCGCGCAAATGTCAAGGCGATTTGTTTTACAAGTTGCTTGACAAGCAAAAAATCTCTCTATATGGTGGGTTCCATACGAAAATTCGGGGATGGAGAATGATCATTCGCTGTTGGGGTGCCCGAGGTTCGATACCTGTTTCCGGTCCAGAATACGTTAAATACGGGGGTGATACCCCTTGTGTTGAAGTTAGAACGAGAAATAATGATATCATAATTCTCGATGCAGGCACGGGCATACGCCGTCTGGGCAATACCCTCCTGACAGAGGGGAGATACGAGTACATCATGTTTTTCACCCATGCCCACTGGGATCATCTCATAGGATTTCCTTTCTTTAAGCCTATTTATACCTCCCGGGTAAAAATAGGTATGTACGGTTGCCCCGCGGCCCAGACGGGGATAAAAGATATGCTTTCCAATGTGATGATCGCGCCCCATTTCCCCGTGGATTATAACGAGATCCATTGCCAGATTCAGTATCACGAGGCTTGTGCTGAGCAGTACATCCTCGACTCCCTGCGTGTTTCCACCATTGCCTTGAGTCATCCCAACGAGGGGGTAGGTTATAAGTTTGAAGAAGGGGAAAAGAAGTTCGTTTTTCTGACGGACAATGAGCTCTCCTATCAGCATCCGGGGGGCAGGTTGTTTGAGGACTACCGTGATTTTTGCCGCGGGGTTGATTTGCTCATTCACGATGCAGAATTTACCCCGGAAGATTACAAAGTTTCGTGGGGACATTCCACGTACAACGATGCCGTAAAGCTCGGTCTCGATGCGGGGGTGAAAAAGCTGGGTCTGTTTCATCACAACCAAGAGCGCACAGACGAGGAAATAGAGAAGATACTGGCCCAGGCAAGGGAAATGATCCGCAAGGCCGGATCATCGATGGAGTGCGTTGCCCTTTATCAGGGAATGGAGCTTAGCGTCTAATTTTCTTATTTCCCTTCTACCCAGAAAGGCCTGTTTATGTCGGAAGAAGCACCGCTTATCTCATTATTACAATTGCGTGAAAATGAAGAAGGCACGGTAAAAAACCTCCTGGGCGGGAAAAATTTCTCCAGCCGCCTGGCAGCCCTTGGTATTGCCCTCGATATGAAGGTAAAAGTGCTCCGAAATCAAGGCGGTCTCATCATAGTCCAGGCGGGAGACACACGCATCGCCCTGGGAGCAGGGGAGGCGGGCAAGATCCTCGTTCAGGTTTCCGATACCGTCCAGTGTCTGGATAGGGAGTTGGAAAAAGAGACAATACTCGTGGCCCTCGCCGGGCAGCCCAATGTGGGTAAATCCACGGTGTTTAACATTCTCACCGGGCTATCTCAGCATGTAGGTAATTGGCCGGGAAAGACGGTGGAGAAGAAGGAAGGCACTTATACCTGCAGTGAGGTGGAGATGAGGATCGTGGATTTGCCCGGTACGTACAGCCTCACTTCCTTTTCGGAAGAGGAGCGTATTGCCCGTGATTTCATCCTCCAGGAAAAACCGGACTTAATTGTCCTCATTGCCAGTGCGGCGGCCTTGGAAAGGGGGCTATATCTCCTCTCCGAGCTTCTCCTCTTAGGTCCCCCCGTGGTGGTGGCGGTAAACATGTTGGATGTGGCCGAAGCCCAGAATATCTTCGTGGATCTCGATGCCTTGCAAAATGCCCTGGGGATACCCGTGGTGGGGATGGTGGCGACCAAGAATCGGGGTATCAACGAACTCGTCTCTCAGGTCATAGCCACGGCCAAAAGAGAGGTTCCCTACCTGCCCCGTCATCCGCGGGTGGCAGCCGATCACAGGCATGTATTTCAAGAACTATACTCCTTGCTCGAAGATTATCTGGAAGGGCCATCGAATGATGCGGGGTACCGAAGATTCCTGACGGTCAAACTCATGGAAGGGGATGGAGAAGTGTTGCACCTGGTGGAGAGGCATTTACCCCCCGAAGTGTGGGAGAAAGTAAGGGCGATACTCATTGCCCACGAGGACTCCCTCCATGCGGTGGTAGGCGGGAGATACGAGTGGATTGCCAATATAACCCGGGCTTCCGTCTCCCGCCATAAGATGGGACAGGTCCTGCTTACGGACCGGATTGACCAGTTTTTGACCCGACCTGTTTTCGGCATTCCTGCCCTGGTAGGGGTTTTCGCCCTGGTATTCGGCCTCACCTTTGGTTTGGGTTCTTCCCTCCAAAAAGGGATGGCATCTTTGATGAGCCTTTTAGGGCAGGGGGTTTACGAATTATTGGGTGCCTCGCCCGCGTGGATGAAAGGGCTTCTCGTTGATGGGATCATAGGCGGAGTCGGGGTGGTGCTTACCTTTATTCCCATCCTGTTCGTCTTTTTCGTGGTCCTCGCCTTTTTAGAAGACGTAGGTTACATGGCCCGCGTGGCCTTTGTGATGGACCGCTTTATGCACTTAATTGGTCTCCACGGCAAGAGTGTCCTCCCCCTCTGCTTGGGTTTTGGTTGCAATGTGCCAGCCGTCATGGGGACGAGGATCATAGAATCGGGCAAAGAGCGCCTCATGACAATTTTTCTCGCCCCCTTCGTGCCTTGCTCAGCAAGGATCACGGTGCTTACTTTTTTAACGGCCGCCGTCTTCCCCTCCCACGCCTTTTGGGTGGCAACCGGTTTGTTTGCCCTCAACATGTTGATTTTGGGTGTGACGGGCATGGTGGCGAAGCGATTCATCCTGCGCGAAGAGGCCACCCCTTTCATCATGGAATTGCCCCTCTATCACAAGCCGGACTTAAAGACGATCGGGGTTAACGTTTGGACAAGGCTTCTGTCTTTCTTAAAAAAGGCAGGCTCCGTCATCCTGATCGTTTCTGCTATCGTCTGGATGCTTTCCTACTTCCCCGCCGGCAAGGTGGAAGAAAGCTATCTTGCCATGTTTGGGCGTTTCATCGCGCCCTTAGGTACGCCCCTGGGACTCGATTGGCGCATGATGGCGGCGTTAATTACGAGTATTGTGGCCAAGGAAAATGCCGTTGCCACCCTCTCCGTGCTCTACAATGTAGGTCAGGAAGGCCTTATTCGGACCCTCCCGACCTTTATGTCGCCTGCCTCCGCCCTTGCGTTTCTTGCCGTCCTTCTTCTCTTCGTGCCGTGTGCGGCAACCGTGGCGGTAATGAAGCAGGAATTCAAGGATAACAAATGGTTTATAGGTTCTCTTTTATTTATGCTCCTTACATCCTTTGCCTGCGGCGTTCTCATCTATAACGTAAGCCGCGTCCTGGGTTTGCCGTAATCCTTTTCATTCTCCTTTGAAGACGGGCTCTCTCTTTTCGAGGAAGGCGGTAAATCCCTCGATGGCGTCCTTGGATTTGGCCACCATAAAGCTACCTTCCAGCTCTACTTTGGTCCCTTCTTCCAATCCTTTCTCTATGCCGGCGTTGACGGCATTAAGCACTGCCCTTACAGCAAGAGGGGGACGCTTGGCCAGAAATTCGGCCATTTCCATGACATCCTTCATCAATTCTCCCACTTTCGAGACCCGGTCCACCAGTCCAATTTCGAGGGCTTCTTTCGCGCTCAGACGCTTGCTGAAAAGGATTAGCTCCAGGGCCTTGGATTTCCCCAATATTCTCGGCATGCGCTGCGTACCACCCCAGCCGGGAATGATGCCCAGATTGAGCTCCGTGAGGCCGATTTGCGCATTTTCTTGCATGACGCGGAAGGTAGAGGCCATGGCGAGCTCACACCCACCCCCGAAGGCATAGCCGTTGATGGCGGCGATGACGGGTTTCGGGAAATGGTCTATCCTCGTCCATAACTGCTGCCCCTTCGGGGCTGTCTGGTCGGCCTTACCTGCATCTTTGACATCAAAACCGGCTGAGAAGCCTTTCTCGCCCGCCCCGGTAATGATGAGGACCCTTACTTCCTTGTCCGATTCCGCATCGTCGAGCACTTTCTCGATGTCGAGCAACGTGGCGAGATTGATGGAATTGGCGGGTGGACGGTTCAGGGTCATTTTGGCAATATGTCCCTGCTTTTCATAGAGGACGTTTTCAAGCTCCATAACTGCAAATACCTCCTTTCTTTAATCTGACGTATTGAACTTTGCATAGTTGCAAGAAAATGTCAAAATATTCGTTGTGATAAGGAAAATCCAAAGGGTTCATCGGTGATTAGTAGCTTAGGCCATTGCAAAGTTTCTCAAGGTCTTATAAGGCAAAATCTAAGTAACGAGTAAAAGAGGCGGGTCGTGACCTTAACGATTCAGGAAATATCGAGAAAATTGCTTCATCTGATGGCCCTCCTGATGCCCGCCTGTATCCTCTACCTACCCCGGGAGGCACCCTTCATCCTGGGCCTAATATTTTTTGCCATGATCTCCGTAGAGTTGATTAGATTCCGTTTTCCTTTTGCCCAGGGACTCTTCGAACGCACCTTCGTAGCCATGCTGCGCAAGGAGGAATTTAGGACCTTGACGGGGGCGACGTGGATAATTCTCTCGGCCTTTCTCTGTGCCCTTCTTTTTTCCAGGCGACCCCATATACCGTTTATGGCCCTTTCCATGTTCATCTTGGGTGACTCCGCGGCGGCCATCGTGGGTCAAAGCGTGGGTCGGGTAAGAATAGGGAAAAAGACCCTTGAGGGATCTCTTGCCTGCTTCGGCACCTGCCTATTTCTCTGCTACGTGGTGTTTCCCTTCCTCCCCGGGGTAGACACAAAAATACTCCGTTTCGGCGTCATCTGGGTAAGCTCTCTCGTTGTTACTCTGGGTGAATTGATCCCCATCCGGATAAAAGGTTACCGCCTTAACGACAACCTTTCCGTACCCCTGATGGCTTCGTTTGCCATCTTTTTATTGGAATAAAAAATGAAACAAATCGAGGGTTGGTAATATGTGGACTTGGGAGGCAAACACCATCTTAATTATAGCGCTTTTTTGGCTCTTATGTGCCAGTGTTAGCGCCTTTCTCGCATCTAACCGGGGCAAGAACAGCCTGCTCTGGTTTGCTTTGGGTTTGCTTTTGGGTCCTTTTGCCTTTATCGGCGCTGTTTGGCCCAAAGGCAAAGGAAACGGTTGATCAATCCCCGTTATCGACAAAGATTTCTACAATTTGGAATTCCCTTATGCCCCCCGGGGTTTGTACCTGGATTTCGTCTCCCACCTTGTGGCCTATGAGGGCCTTCCCTATGGGAGAGGTCACGGATATCATGTTGTTTCCAATATCCGATTCGAGGGGGCCCACGAGTTTGTAAGTAATGTCCTGCCCTGTGTTGAGGTCCGTAATGACCACCGAAGCGCCGAAGACGACATGGTCTGTTTTTATATTGGTTACCTCGATAATGTCTGACGAGGCCAGCTTACTTTCCAATTCTTGAATACGGCTCTGCAAAAAGGTTTGCCTTTCCTTGGCCGCTGTGTATTCGGCATTTTCCGATAGGTCTCCGTGGGCCCTCGCGGCCTCAATATCCCGAATGTTCTCCGGGACGGCAACGGATTTCAAGTGATCGAGCTCCCTCTTAATCTTGAGGAAACCCGCTTTGGTAATAGGAATCTTTGTCATTTCAAAACC
The DNA here is from genome assembly GCA_035358955.1 of Syntrophales bacterium. Taxonomy (GTDB): domain Bacteria; phylum Desulfobacterota; class Syntrophia; order Syntrophales; family UBA8958; genus JAOAFE01. The sequence continues at coordinate 66,733 of DAORXN010000007.1, forward strand.
ACTTCCTTTTGTCTGGAAATTGGTGTTAGGCTATTAAATAACCGAGTACCTGTCAAGAATTAAAAATTTTTTCTTGACAAATTGAAGGCCCATCTTCTATAGGGTTTCTTAGCATGGAGATTTAGAAGATGGAAAATCCAGCGGTCATAGAAAGCTTGGGATTGTTGCTTGGCGTAGTCGTAGTAGTACGTACGGGGACCGCTGCTCCGTGCTCCTCATGAGTTAGCAGCCAGAGCCGCGGGCCCCTGAAACCCGCGGCTTTTCATTTTCAAAAATGATAAGCCGCAGTCGGAATGAGACTTGCGGCTTTTTAATTTTCAAGGGAGGTAAGTAAATGAAACTAAAGGGTGCACAGATACTGATTCAGGCCTTAAAACAGGAGGGAGTGAAGGTCATATTCGGCTATCCCGGGGGGGCGGTAATTGATATCTACGACGAGCTCTATCGGGAGAACATAAAACACGTCCTCGTAAGGCACGAACAGGGTGCCGTCCATGCCGCCGATGGGTATGCCCGGGTGACAGGAAAGGTGGGATGTGTCCTTGTAACCTCCGGGCCCGGGGCTGCCAATACGGTAACAGGCATTGCCACGGCCTATATGGATTCCATCCCCCTCGTCGTCTTCACCGGACAGGTACCTACGGCCCTCATCGGTACCGATGCCTTCCAGGAAGTGGATATCGTGGGTATTACTCGCCCGTGCACGAAACACAACTTTCTCGTGAAACGGGTGGAAGACTTGGGAAAGACGATCCATGAGGCTTTTTACATTGCCCGGACGGGGAGACCAGGGCCCGTGCTGGTGGATTTGCCCAAGGATGTGATGCAAGCAACAGGCGACTACGAGCCCGTTTCCTTTCAAGATCATACCCCGAAGGATGTGCCCGTGCCCTCTCAAATATTTTATCTAAAAGACCTCATCGCCCAGTCTAAGCGGCCGGTACTTTTGACGGGAGGCGGTGTGATTTTAGGACGGGCGTCGGAGGAGTTGAGAAAACTGGCCCGGCGCACCTTGATTCCCGTAACCTCGACCCTCATGGGCATCGGTGCCTTCCCTGGCTCGGATCCCCTCTGGTTGGGGATGCCCGGTATGCACGGTACTTACTATGCGAATATGGCCATCAGCCACTGCGATCTCCTCATTGCCGTTGGGTGCCGATTTGACGATCGTGTCACGGGCAAGGTGGACCACTTTGCCCCGGAAGCCAAGATCGTCCATATCGATATCGATCCTTCCTCCATAAATAAAAACGTGATTGCCCACGTACCCATCGTGGGTGATTGCCGAACGATCCTGAAGGCGATAAACGATCGGCTTGAGGGCGATAACTTCACTGTCAGCGAAACGAATAGACGGGAATGGTTCGAACAGATTGCAGCCTGGAAAAAGGAGAACCCCCTTTCTTACTGCCAAAGCGAGGAGGTGATAAAACCCCAGTTCGTGGTGGAAAAACTTTACGAACTCACCCAGGGGAAGGCCATCATCACTACGGAGGTCGGACAGAATCAGATGTGGGCGGCCCAGTTTTACCTGTTTGACGAACCGAACACATTAATCACCTCCGGTGGACTTGGTACGATGGGATATGGATTTCCGGCCGCTATCGGTGCGCAAACAGCCTTTCCCGATCGGTTGGTGATCGATATAGCCGGGGATGGGAGTATTCAGATGAACATTCAGGAGATGGCCACGGCCATACAGGAAATGCTACCCGTAAAGATAGTGCTTCTCAACAACGGTTATCTGGGCATGGTGAGGCAGTGGCAACAGTTATTCTATGACAGGCGCTATTCCCAGACGGACATGACCTATCAGCCTGATTTCGTCAGATTGGCCGAAGCTTACGGATTCCTGGGGCTCAGGGCGGTAAAGCCGGAAGAAGTGGAATCGGTTTTGAAGAAGGGTTTATCTCACCCGGGACCGGTGCTCATGGATTTCCACGTGGCCCGCGAGGAGTGTGTTTACCCCATGGTGCGACCCGGTGCCCCCATCCACGAAATGACATTGGGTGGGCGTGAAATGACCAATTAGCCTTTAAGGAGGTAGGAAAATAATGGAAAAGAAAGAATATACCCTATCGCTTCTCGTGAACAACAAACCCGATGTTCTCGCCCGGGTGGCAGGCGTCTTGGGTGGACGGGGTTACAACATCGAGACCCTCTGTGTGGATGCGACCTTGGATCCCCGGTACTCGAAGATTGTCTTGACCACCATCCAGGACAAGAGCACGATCAATAAAATAGAAAAACAGCTCATCAAGCTACACGACGTGCATAAGGTGACGGATATTACGGAGACGGGTGCCGTTTCCCGGGAGCTTTTGCTTGTTCGTATGAGGTTGACGGAGCACAACAAGGCTGATATAGCCCTCATTATCAATTCCTATAACGGGCGCGTTGTAACCATGAACGGTGATCACTGCGTTATAGAGATAACGGGTGAGAAGGCATTTTTAGAGAGGGCAATCGAGAGTTTGAAGCCCCTGGGAATAGAGGATTCGGCCAGAACGGGCATTGTGGCCCTGGAGAGATATTAATTTTTTTTAAGGAGGAAAGGAATCATGGCAAAACTGAACATAGGAGGGATCGTAGAGGAGGTCATCACGGCCGACGAATTTACCCTGGATAAGGCAAGAGAAGTGCTTAAGGACGAGATTGTGGCCGTAGTCGGCTACGGTGTTCAGGGGAGAGGGCAGGCACTGAACATGAAGGATAACAGGATTCGCGTGATCGTAGGGGAAGGTGATTACAATTGGAAAAAGGCGATGGAAGAAGGATTCGTGCCCGGTGAAACCCTTTTTCCTCCCATCGAGGCCGCACGTCGAGGCACCATCGTCATGTATCTTCTTAATGACGCCATGCAAAAGGAATACTGGCCAGAGCTCAAACCCACCCTTACGGCCGGGAAAGCCCTCTACTTCTCCCACGGCTTTTCCATCGTCTACAAGGACCAAACGGGGGTCATACCGCCCCCCGATATCGACGTGATCATGGTGGCTCCTAAGGGAGCGGGAAGGACGGTGAGGGATAACTTCCTGGCGGGCAGCGGAATCAATTCCAGCTATGCCGTATATCAGGATGCGACGGGACGCGCTTTGGAGAGGACGCTTGCTGTCGGTATTGCCATTGGATCGGGGTATCTCTTCCCTACCACCTTTGAGAAGGAAGTTTACAGCGACCTCACGGGTGAGAGGGGGGTATTGATGGGGTGTCTTGCCGGAGTGATGGAGGCTCAGTACAACGAGCTTAGGCGTCGGGGGCACAGCCCCAGTGAGGCCTTTAATGAAACGGTGGAGGAGTTGACCCAGAGCCTCATGCCCCTGGTGGCGGAAAACGGCATGGATTGGATGTTCGCCAATTGTAGTACCACGGCTCAAAGGGGTGCCCTCGACTGGCGTCACCGTTTCCGTGCGGCGGTGGAGCCTGTCTTTAGGGAGCTTTACGATAGCGTAGCTTCCGGCAAGGAGACGGAAATCGTCCTCAAAGCGGGCAGCGCTCCCAACTACCGCGATGTGCTGAAGAAAGAATTGGAAGAGATGCGCATGAGTGAAATGTGGCAGGCAGGCGCGGTCTTGAGGGCGTTGAGACCCGAAAGAAGGGCAAAGAAGCAGTAAGTAAAATAGGGCAAATTTACCAGGCCCCGCCCTTGAAAGGCGGGGCTCTTACTATTTCGAGGGAGGGAGGTATTTCCTATGCGCAGCGATTTGATGAAGCAGGGGTTGGAGCGGGCACCCCATCGCTCCCTGTTCAAGGCGATGGGCTATACGGATGAAGAATTGGAAAGGCCCATTATTGGCGTGGTTAATTCGGCCAACGAAATAATCCCCGGTCACATTCATCTCAACACCATTGCGGCCGAGGTGAAGGCGGGTATCAGGATGGCAGGGGGCACGCCGGTGGAGTTCTCTGTGATCGGTATCTGTGACGGTATTGCCATGGGGCATACGGGCATGAAGTATTCTCTGGCGAGCCGTGAACTCATTGCCGATTCCATCGAATCCATGGTCATGGCCCACCCCTTTGATGCCCTCGTCATGATTCCCAACTGTGACAAGATCATCCCCGGCATGCTCATGGCGGCCATGAGGTTGAACATCCCCACCGTATTTGTGAGCGGTGGCCCCATGCTGGCTGGCAAGTATGAAGGGGAAACGATCGACCTCATTTCCGTCTTCGAAGGGGTAGGGGCGGTTAAGGCGGGCAAGATGAGCGAGAAGAAACTGAAGATGATCGAAGATTACGCTTGCCCCGGTTGCGGTTCCTGCTCCGGGATGTACACGGCCAATTCCATGAATTGCATGACGGAAGCCTTGGGTTTAGGACTACCCGGCAACGGGACGGTTCTCGCCGTTTCTGCCGCTCGGAGGCGGATGGCAAAGAAGGCGGGTATGCAGGTCATGACCGTGCTCAAGAAAAACCTCAAGCCCAGGGATATCGCTACCCTGCAAGCATTCAAAAATGCCATCGCTGTTGATATGGCTCTCGGTTGCTCGACCAATACCGTTCTTCATCTGCCGGCCATTGCCCATGAGGCGGGCATCAAGCTGGACCTTGACCTCTTCAATGAAATCAGCGCCCAGGTGCCCAACCTGTGCAAATTGAGCCCAGCGGGGAAGCATCACATAGAGGACCTCGATGCAGCCGGGGGAATTCAGGCGGTCATGAAGCGCATTTCCACCCTGGGGGTCCTCGATTTGAAAGCCATGACGGTGACCGGGAAAACGGTAGGGGAGAATATAAAAACGGCCAGGGTCCTGGATGATAACGTGATCAGACCCCTTAATGACCCTTACGGGCAGGAAGGGGGATTGGCCATCCTTCGCGGAAATCTGGCCCCCGATGGGGCGGTTGTAAAACAATCGGCCGTTGCGAAGAATATGTTGGTAAATGAAGGACCGGCCCGGGTGTTCGACTCCGAGGAGGAGGCCATCGAGGCCATTTTAGGGGGCAAGATAAAACCGGGGGATGTGGTGGTCATCCGATACGAGGGGCCTAAAGGTGGGCCCGGGATGAGGGAGATGCTTTCCCCTACCTCTGCCCTCGCCGGTATGGGATTGGATACGAGTGTGGCTCTTCTGACCGATGGGAGATTCAGTGGGGGTAGCCGGGGGGCCGCCATCGGTCACATCTCGCCGGAGGCGGCAGAAGGTGGACCCATTGCCCTGGTGAAAGAGGGGGATATAATCGCCATCGATATCCCTAAGAAGCGGATTACCCTGAAGGTATCGGCGGAGGAACTGAAAAAGCGTAAGAAAGAATTAAAACCCTGGACGCCCAAGATTACTACGGGCTACCTCGCCCGGTATGCCCAGCTCGTGACTTCGGCCAGCACGGGGGCCGTCTTCAAGGATTAATTTTGTTTACGGGGTGGAATGAGGAGTTCCACCCCCATCATTTTTACCCTCTCCCGGTCTATCCGGCCGTCTAAAGTTTTAGGCAAGGCGTCAATAAAGAGCACCCTTTGGGGTCTTTTGTAGCGGGCTATGCGACTGGCGACGTGCTCTATGAGCTTGCTTTCTTCCACTTGCCTTCCTTCTTTCAGGACACAGAGGGCGACAACTGCCTCGCCCCACTTTTCGTCCGGCACCCCGATGACACAGGCCTCTTTTACCGCCTCGTGGGAGAGAAGAACGGCCTCCACTTCCCGGGGGTAGACGTTTTCTCCCCCCGTCTTGATGAGGTCTTTATCGGGCTTTCGCCCCCGGTAAAAGAGGGTGCCATCTTGTCCCATTTCACCCAAGTCTCCCGTATGGTGCCAGCCCCCGCGGAAGGTATAGGCCGAATCCCCCTTGAGACGCCAGTAGCCCTGGAAAACGGAAGGGGATCGCACGCATATCTCCCCCCTTTCGCCGGGGGAAAGGGGGCGATCTTCTTCGTCTCGAATGGAGATTTCTGTAAGCAGGGCAGGCTTTCCTATGGAGCCCCCTGCTTGGGTATAAACACCCCCGGAGATGGGCATGCATTCCGTTTGGCCGTAAATGTGGTAGAAAAGGGCTTGCGGGTGGGCGGAAAGAAACCGTTCGATATTCTCCGGACTGTCCACCCCGCCCGCCAGGCGGAGGGAGGGGAGATGGCATCCCTGTCTTTCTGCTGCCTCGAGAATGGCGGAGAGCATGGGGGGAAACGTGATGAAGAAAGTTAACTGTTCTTTTTCGATCATCTTCGGTACCGCTTCGGCGTCGAAGCGCCGGACGAGCATTGTGCTTCCGCCCACGAGGGTGGTAGCAAGGCTAAAGGCGATCCCACCAATGTGGAAAAGGGGAAGCAGGCACAGATGACGGTCTTTTTCCGTAAGCGTAAGCAGATGAGCGATTTGCACGGCCGTGGAAATGAGGTTTTCCTGAGTCAGGACGGCCCCCCGGGGTTTTCCTCCCACCGCGGCCGTGTGGATGATGAGGCAGGGGGTGCCAGCAGGTGGAGGCGAGCTTGGGTCTGGGGGGAAGACTTGCGTAGAATACATCTCCTCGGTCCGGCGGACGGAGAGGCCCCTTATGGCTTTGGCTACCCTCTTTGCCTCATCGAAGTAGTGGGCCGAAGCGCAGAGCAAAGAAGGTCGCGTATCTTTCAGCAGATGGGCCTTCTCTCCCTCGCTTAAGCGCGTATTCAATGGCACCACCACAGCGCCTAACTGGGAGGCGGCAAAAAGGCCAAAAAGGATATCTAAGCCATCATCGGTTAGGAGGGCGATGCGATCGCCTGACTTAATCCCCTCCAGGGATAAGGTATGGGCCAGGGCGGAGGAGCGCGGCAACAGATTCCCGTAAGAGTATCTCTTTTCTTCCGCGATCAGGGCCTCTGCATTCCCGTAGAGGTAGGCGTTTCTCTTAAGAAGTGAGCAGAGGTTAAACGAAATCGCCATCATGCCCCCTTTTTCCCCTGGTCGGCCACGGCCTGGATGGCCGCCTTCAGCCTGTTTTCGTCGGCGAGATAGTAATGCCTGATGGGGGTGAGGTCATCGTTCAATTCGTAAACGAGGGGAATACCCGTGGGGATATTTAGCTCCACGATCTCTTCATCGGATATACCATCTATGTACTTGACCAGGGCCCGGAGGCTGTTGCCGTGGGCGACGATGATTACGCGCTTACCCGATCTAACCACCGGGGCAATGGCCTCATGCCAGCAGGGCATGAAACGGGCAATGGTATCTTTCAGGGATTCCGTAAGGGGGAGGTCCTTTTCCGAGAGGCCTCGATATTTTAATTCGTGGCCGGGATAACGGGCATCTTCTTTGGAGAGGGCAGGTGGTCGTATGTCGAATCCCCGGCGCCACAGCTTTACCTGATCTTCTCCGTATTTTGCGGCCATTTCCGCCTTGTTCAACCCCTGGAGGGCACCGTAATGCCTTTCGTTTAAGCGCCAATCTTTGACCACCGGAATCCATTCCAGGTCCATCTCTTCCAGGATGATGTTCAACGTTCTGATGGCCCGCTTCAAGACCGAAGTAAAGGCAAGGTCGAAGATGTAACCTTCTTTTTTCAAAATGCGCCCCGCCTCCCTGGCCTCGGCGATGCCCTTTTCGGACAGATCCACATCGGTCCAGCCGGTAAAACGGTTCTCCTTGTTCCATGTGCTTTCCCCATGTCTTACCAGAACGAGTTTCTTCATCGTTTTCACCCCATCTGTTGGTTCACGAAAGGGATATAACGCTTGGGAGGGCCGGTCAAGGGCAAATTTGGTGTATTGACATTTTTCTCGTAGTAATTCATGCTGATAAAAAAATAAGGGTGATGAGGTTCGCCCGAACCGCCCGCCTTTCGCATGCCGGGCTGATAACCTCTACTTCGTTGAAGGAGGTTTTTAGCCGATGGAATCGGAGGCGCGGTCAATGTTTCATCCCTCACCGGGAGAAATCCACTATATCTGGTGGTATATCCAAGGTAGCATCATGAACCCCGAGGTACGAAGGACCCTGCGTCGTGCCTGGGGTATGTGCGAGAGGCATGCCTGGCTTGCCCTTTCGATCGAAGCGTCTCTTCGGCACTCCTTCCTCATGGGACCGGCCATTGTCTATGCAGAACTGATGGAGAAAGCAGCCCAGATTATGATGGAGCAAGGCCCTTTGAGTGGCTTGAGGCGTATGACAATCCTTCGTGCCCGCGGCATGTGTCTCATGTGTGAGATGGGATTGGGACCCCATTCGCGGGGGTTTGCCTCGCCGGAGGTGGTCGATCGGGCGAAGGATGTAAGGGAACTAAAGAAATTCGCCGAGATGACCCGCCCCTTCTGGGAGGAGACGGTGTGCGGTGTATGCGAAGGAACCCATAGGAAGGCAAGGTGCCGACCACATTTGGTGGAAGATCTCACCAAGGGGAGAAAGGTTGATTTGAGCGTGCAGAGGGCTCTCGTAAAGTCGATTAGCGATCGCCTCAACGTTTATTCCCACGCCTTTGTTTGGGAACACCGGGGTACCGATACGGTGGCAGACCGGGCGGCCCTGGTCAGTGCCGTGGGGTGGTGTAGCGGCTGGCGACCTCTTATCCGGCTTGTTTACGAGAGCAAGGATGAGAGGAGCTGAAAAGAGGCAAGGGCGAGATAGGTGTTCTCCAGGGTGGCAATGCCCGTATGGGTGGTTCGGGCGTAGCCCCCATTTATCCGGCGACAGGCAAGAAGAAAGTCTCGGATGACCTTAGGGTAGGTGGGTGGTGCCGAAAGGAGGCCCGATAGCTCCAAACCGGCATGAATATGCTCTAAATAGGAGAATTGGTTCCCCGGTAGGTTAACAAAACCGTGCCCCTCATCTTCACAATGGCGTAAGAAGCGGTATATCTTTTGTAAGTCGACTAGTGCGCCCAGGTATTGGAGGATAAAGACGGCATCCCTCGTTTCCATGAGGGTGGATCTTGCGTGTCCAAAGCCACCATCTCCCCTTTGATGTGAGGTCACGAACGATAGAAGGTCCCTCTTTTTCTCTGGTGGAAGATTGACCTCGAGCCACCGATGGAGTTTTGTCAGGTGGTAGAGTTGTGCGAAGATGGAAGCACTGCCAGGTGGCAAAAGGGAGATATCGTATGTCCGGGTGTGGGCTATGAGGTAATCCCGGGGATCGAAGAGGGGAGGTGCATTTAATAGGCGAAGCCCCCCGATGGCAAAAAAGGCCTGGAAGATACTCTCATATGACCCGTCCCTTTTTTGCCTTGACCGGAGGAAAGCGAGGGTATCTTCATCAGGAGATAAGCTACCAACCAGGTTAAGTGAGGCCAGGGCGAAGTAAGTGTCGGCCAAATTGGGCTCCTCCAGCCTATAGAAGCAATAGCCACCGGCCTGGCAACGCCTCATCTTTAGGTAATTGATCGTAGATGGTAGGTCCAGGATCCCAAAAGAAACGGAGGGCTTCATAACAATAGTTAAGCTTTGCTTATGGCGTCCAGGGCTTCTTCCAGTTTGCTCATCATCCCGGCAATTTCTTCCGATTGCCCTTGGGTTTGGGAGAGGAGGGATTCGATGGTCTGGATCTCCTCCCTAATGTAACGGGAAGCTTGCTTTCGCATGTCTTCTATGGTCCGGTTGATGCTCATCTCCCATTGCGCTCCCAGTCGGGAGAAGTTTACGAATACCTCTCGGTAGACGAGCCGCAAGAAGTGGCGCTCGAAAAGGGGGCGGAAGATGAACATGGGGATGATAAACCACAGAAGATCGAAGTGGAACTCGAAGACGTGCCCTACTCGGATATCGGGGCGGGCGGGTTCAATGACCTCAATTTTCCACTCCGGAGGGGTCATTTTCACCCCCAGGACGCGTTCCATATTCATGCCGATCATGGTCCTGAAGGTCTCGAGATAACGTTCGAGGGCTGCCTGAGCCTTGATCAGGGTACCGAAGAAGTGCTTTCTTTCCCGAAATGAGATGGCATCTATCTCCGAAAACAGGTTCTGTTCCATCCATTCTTCATACTTGCGCGTAAGCTGCCAGAGATTGCCCCGCCAGGTGGACATGTCCCTTTTTAGATCTTCCCTTAATTTTTCCGCCATGGGGGCTCGGAAGGCCTCGAGGTGTTTTTCTATGTGCGTTCTCGTATGGATGGCCTGGGCCCGCGTGAGGACAATGAGTTCTTCCTCAATCTGGGCGAGGTTGGATTTTTCCCCCAAGATCTGGGCCCGCAAGTTTTCCCTATCCGAGTCTACCTGACGGGACGTCCGTAAGGCAACCTCGAGATAATCACGGGTGGCATGGGCCAGGGATTTTATCTTGTGTTTTACAATGCTCCGAAATTCACGGTCTCTATTTGTCGTAAGGGGGAGGAGGAGTTCCATATCCAGGCGGTGCTTGAATTTTTCCATGCCTTCCCGGTTGGAATAAAGAAAGATGGGGAATTCCCGATTTAGCTCTCGATTTAAGGTTTCCTGAAAGAATTTGATGATTTCCTGCCTCTGCTCCGGCGTTATGAGATCCACTTTAGTAATCATGAGGACGATGCGAGGGGTATAGCGGAGGAGTTCCCTGATCAACTGCACATCATTTTCCGCCAAGGGGCGCTCGGCACTAACGGCGAGGATAGCCGCCCCTACTTCAGGGAGCCACTGTTCGGAGGTTTCCATGTGGTATTTGAAAACACTCCCCAGCCCCGGCGTATCTACGAAACGCAATCCTTCGTAGTCATCGAGGGAAGGAAGTTCAATGTCCACGACGGCTACATCTTTCTTGTTGGCGGGGTTCTTCGCCTCTGATGTGAACTCCTCAAGGCGCTCTAAGGGAATTTCTTCTTGGGTGCCGTCGAAGTGGGTGACGATAGCCTTTTCCCTTTCTCCGTATTTAAGCCTGGTTATGACCGTAGTAACGGGAATAACGCCGACGGGAAGGAGCCTCCGCCCGATGAGGCTATTGATAAACGAGCTCTTACCTGCCTTGAATTGTCCCAATATGGCCACGTCAATGAGGGGCGATTGCCCCACCAGACGGTCGGCCACTTGAAGTTCTCTTTTAAGAGACACCAAATTAAGGCGCTCCGTGGCCTGATGGACGATTCTCAACACACAATCGGCCGGGGTAAGGTTATCTGTTGGCATATCCAAGCTCCTTGCAAAAAAAAACTCCTGCCGATTTTATTGCAGGAGTCATCAGCCCTCGCGGGCAATTCTTTGCGGTGAACTCCATCACCTATGTCATTACTTATAAATCACATGACTTTGATTTTGTCAAGTCAAAAAAAGAGACCGGGGCAAGGTATGGAACCCCCTTTTGTTAGCAGGGTCTTTTAATGCCCTCCAGAAATTTGCGCGGGCCTTAAATATTGACCCCCAACGGGCGACATGGTAGCTTTTAAACATGTGTGGACGATTTGTGCTCCTTTCTAACCTCTCTCGCATTGAAGACCATTTCGGCCTACGTGATATACCTGCCTCTTTCAGCCGAGGGAATAACGTCTCCCCCGGCGAAAAAATCCTGGCCGTGCGTTGCCACGAAGGGAGGCGTGAAGCCGCGGTTTTCCGGTGGGGATTCGTGCCTTCCTGGATGAAGGAGATGCCGAAGGGAGGGGGATTTATAAATGCCAGGGCCGAGTCTATTGCGTTCAAGGCGACCTTTCGGGAGGCCTTTCGTAAGAGGCGATGCCTTATCGTGGCGGACGGTTTTTACGAATGGCAGAAGTTAGCAAACGGTAGCAGGAAACCCTGGTTCTTTTACCTTCCATCTCGGGTTCCTTTCGCCTTGGCCGGGCTCTTTGAAACTTGGGTTTCCCCCAGAGGTGAAGCTGTAAGTACTTGCGCTATCATCACCACCCAGGCAAACGAGCTTATTTCCCCCATCCACGAGCGCATGCCGGTCATAATTGCGCCCCAATATTACGATTTTTGGTTAGGATTGGAAAGCGGCGATTGGGAAGGGTTAGCTGACCTTCTTTGCCCCTATCCCGCAACAGAAATGATGAGCCGGGCTGAGTTTCCCGTTTTGCGCATTCTTTAAAGTTTGTTCAAAATATCCTTTTCATCTGGGGCTTGGTCATCCAGGATAGGTTCTTCCATGAGATGGACGGGGAGAAAGCATTTATTGGCCACCAGCGTAGGAACGATGGCGCTTAGGATAACTACGGCCACCAGCAATGAATATTGGGCCTTCGTGACGATATTTTTTTGTAGCCCGAAGAGGGCAGAAATGGTTCCGAAGGTGAGTCCCGTACTCATGAGGAGCGTATAGTACCACTTTTCTTTTCCGTTATCTCGGAATTGTTTTATGGCAGGGTAAAGGCCAAAAATCTTGAAGGAAAGCTTTCCTGCCAACAGAAGGGTAAAAGATACAACGCCAGAAATCACCGCAGGAAGATAAACGAGGGCACCGGCTCTAAGAAAGTAGAGCGGAGTGAGAAATCCAATAGTCAGGGTCCTTAATCGGCGTACGAAATGGCCGTCTGACTCCATTATGCTGCTTAAGGTCATACCCATAATGTAGGCGGGTAGCACCGGTTCACTTCCCGACCAGTAAGCAAGCGTGCCCAAGCTGAGAAGGCAGAATATTACCCACTTGGCCCGGATTGCAGCGTTACGATAGGCGAAGTGGTGGATGATAAGCTTCGTGATAGTGGGAAGGAAGAAAATCACTGCTCCGGTGACGATGATGAAGATAAGTGTTTTGATGGTGAAAGGCACAAAAATGAGCCCCAGAGCAATTACGGTGCCCAGGTCGTTGATGAAGCATGCCCCTAAGATCCCTTTGCCGAATTCCGTTTTGTTGAAACCGTATTCTAACATAACGGTGTATACGACGGCCATAGAAGTCGTAGAGAGGGCGATGCCGCCAAGAAGACTGGCCCTTATGTCCCAACCCAATAAGTAATAAGCTATAAGGAAGCATCCCGCAAATGGTGCTGCGAAGCCAATAAATCCGACGACGGTTACTTCCTTGGCTTTTTCTTTCATCATATCGAAATTGAGTTCGGCACCAGCGAGGAAGGTAAGGAGAATGGCACCCATTCCGGTACAAAAGGTCATCCATTGGTCATTTAATGCCAGTTGATCAAAGAATCCCAACTTAACGGCAAAGAAGCTTATAGATACCCCCACGATGATTTCCGTAAGGGACACGGATATTCTAAGGCGATTAGCTATGATAGTGGAAATTACAGCGGCCAAGAACCAAAAAGATGCTACTGTATATACATTAGCCATGCGATGACTCCTTTTTGTGCTTAATGATAAGGAGTCATCAGCCAAAAGGCGGTTTAAGAGGTGAACTCCATCACCTTGTCAAAAGTTATTCTTTTCGTACCAGTTGCGCTTTTAACTGTCAAAGGGAATTTGGAGTAATCATACCTTCAGGTGCAAGAGGGGAAGCCCCAGGTGCTTGCGTTTTGTCTCCCCGTTGAGGGTCATCGCCTCACGGCAGGTGGGCTTCCCCCTTTTCCCCTTCCCCTTTTCCTCGATGGGATGGGAAGAAGCAAGATGTATGGTATGCTTACCGTATTTGCCGTTGATGAAGTCAATGGCGTGGTAAAGAAGGCGCATCCTCTCCGCCCGGAGGGGGTCTTCGAAAAGGGAGTACTGGGTTTGGTCGTCCGGCTTGAGGTGGGTAAGTACCACGCCCGTGGCCCGGTAGAAGAAATCGGGTCGGTAAAGGTGATGAAACTGCTCCCTGAGAAGAGGAGATATCTCTGGGGGATAGCTGGAAGGGCGGCTGAGTTTGGTCTCTGCAGCCTGGATCTCGAAGTTCTGCTGCTTGAGGTAGGAGATGAGACCCCCTGCCATTAGGTTGTACCGGCGGGCCTTTATACAGGCAGATTCGAGGTTCCTGAGGAGGTGGGCGAAGAGGTACTCGGCGTCGTTCGTAGGCGGGGCGAAGGTCTTGGTTTTGCTGATGGAGGCGTAAGATTCCTTTTCGCCGTCAATTACGGGGAGTACCGCCTCCCCCCGGAGCTCCCGCCAGATTTCCACCCCCGGCTTGGTGAGGCGCTTCCGGACAATGTTTTCCGGGAGGCGGGCAAAGTCGAGGGCGGTTATGACGCCGAGTTTTCTGAGATAGGCGGCGGTAGCGGGTCCGATGCCCCATACCTTTTCTACCGCGAGGTCCCGGAGGAAATGGGCAATGGCGCGACCGGGGATGAACGTAACGCCACCCGGCTTGCGATGTTTGGAGGCAATTTTGGCGAGTACCTTGGAAAGGCTCAAGCCCACGGAAACGCTTATCCCCAACTCTTTCCCGATCTCTTCCCGAACGGCGAGGGCGATTTCCTCGTAGGACATATTTAAGACCCTACGCAGGCCCGTTATGTCCGCGAAGGCCTCGTCGATGGAGTATTCTTCCACCTGGGGGGTAAAGCGGCGAAGGATGGAGAACATGCGGCGGGAGAAGAGGGAATAAGTTTCGTAATCGGAGGGGAGAACGATGAGTTCTGGACAGCGTCGCCGCGCCTCATGGATGGGAATGCCCCGCTGTATGCCTCGGGCCTTGGCGGCATAGCTGGCACAAGCGATGATACCCCTTTCGGCGCCGGTGACGATGGGTTTCCCTCGCAGTTCTGGGTGGATGGCTTCCTCGCAGGAGGCAAAAAAGGCATCGGCGTCGAGGTGTAAAATGGCCCGCGGCCAAGATGTGAGACTGAAAATTAGGTCGCCCATCTAAGAACCTCCTTCCTTACGCTGGCCGATTATAATAGAACATATGTTCTATTGTCAAGGGGGAGTTCCCCGTATAGAGTGATGGGAAAACGAGCGAAGGGAGGAAATTATGAGGTATTCTCAAGCGAAAGCGGGGAGGGTTTTCGTTATCCGCCTGGAAGATGGCGAGGTGGTACATGAAGCCATAGAATCCCTCGCCCGGAGGGAAGGCATTCGGGCCGCCGCCCTCGTCATCTTAGGAGGGGCAGATACCGGTAGCCGCTTGGTGGTCGGCCCCGAAGAGGGAAGGGCAAGGCCCGTGGTACCCATGACGCATGACCTGACGGATGTTTATGAGGTGGCGGGGGTGGGAACCATTTTCCCCGATGAAGAGGGAAATCCCGTCCTCCACATGCATACCGCTTGCGGACGGAAGGGGGAAACCTTGACTGGTTGCGTACGGATGGGGGTAAAGGTGTGGGAGGTGATGGAGGCCGTTCTCTGGGAAATTACGGACACGTCGGCAGTACGCAGGATCGATGAGAAGACGGGCTTCAAGCTCCTTGCGCCGTAAGAGAAGGAGAGCAAATGACGGACAAAAAAGGGATCGTTTATATTCTTACGGGAGACGGAAAGGGAAAGACCACGGCAGCCTTGGGTCTTGCCCTCCGCGTTATCGGCCACGGAGGGAAGGTTTACATGGCCCAGTTCATGAAAGGAAGGGCATACGGAGAAAACCTTGCGGCCGGCAGGTATCTCCCTTCCCTGGTAATAGAACAGTACGGGCGGGACGAATTCGTGTGCCCGAAGTCACCCGCGGCCGTAGATAGGAAGCTTGCCGGGGAAGGTATGCAGGCGGTTAGAGGGGCTATTAAAGCTCAGCTCTACGATCTCGTTATCCTCGATGAGATAAACGTGGCCGTTTCTTACGGGCTCGTTCCCCTGGAGGAGGTGCTCGAACTGATTAGGGCTAAGCCCGCCCCTCTGGATCTTGTACTTACCGGCCGTTATGCCCCGCCGGAGCTTATAGCCGCCGCGGACACGGTAAGTGAAGTGCGGGAGGTCAAGCACCATTTTAGGGCCGGCGTAAAAGAGAGGGCGGGAATGGAGTTCTAAGGCCCTTTTGTCCTTGATTGGAGGGCCCAGGAAATCTGTCGGCAGATACCCCGGATAATCTTCACATCCCGGGCCAGGAGACCCGTTCGGGAAAAGAAGCGACGCAAATGATACATGAAGTATTCGGGATTCTGGGGGTTGAGGAAGCCTATCGCCATGAGTATCTCTTTCAGGTTGGCGTACATGCCCTCTATCTCGGCAGACGTGGCCAGGCGGGGAACAAAGGCAGGGACGGTCGCTCTCGTGGCCATAAATACTTCGTAGCAGACTATCATCACGGCATGGGATAGATTGATGGATTTGAATGTGCCCGCGGTGGGGATGGTAACGATTTCATGGCAGAAGCGCAAATCTTCGTTCGTAAGACCCCGGTCTTCGGAGCCGAAGAGCAAAGCCACTTGGTTTTTCTGGGCCAGGAGGGCTATTTTCTCCGCCACCTCCCTTAAGGAACCCGTCGGTCCCCGCTGGGCCCCCGTCCGGGCGGTGGTGCCTACTATGAAGTGGAAATCGGAAAGGGCCTTTTTCAGATTGTCGGTAAAGATGGCATTATCGATGACATCGCTGGCAAAATGGGTGGCCATCATCTTCATCTCTTCCGGCGCGAAAGGGCCTCCCTCGGAGACGATGAGGCGCGTAAAACCCATGTTTTTCATAGCCCGAGCGGCGGAGCCTATGTTTCCGGCGTACTTGGGTCGGTGAAGGATGACGGCTATCTCTCGGGCAATCTTGTTCTCATCCATGATCCCATCTCACAGCTTTATTCACCGCCGGAGGGATGAAAACTTACTTCCATCTCCCGGGGTGATTTGTTATGATAATACCATGTTTGAAGGCACCGTTCCCGTAAAAATTAAGAGGAGCCCGAAGCCAAGACGTTGCCTCTCCTGCGGGGTGGAGATGAAATCGGGCCGGAGGAAGTACTGCTCCACCGAATGTCGTCAGAAGCTGAAGCTGAAATTAGAAGCCCGGGTCGGACTCGTTCAAGCCTTAAATGCTCGATATGCGACTTTCTATTTTTCGGAGAAGATGATTATGATGGATTTGCTGCTGTACGGCACGGCAGAGATATTCAGTTTTTTCTATCCCCGGACACCGGGAAGGAAGCCGGCGGACGATTTCAGCGCCATGGCCAATCTGCTCGGGGATATTTGGTGGGCGGAAAAGAGACGGACGAACAAGCGCCATCTGGCCGCCATGAGGGTCTTGAGCTTGGCGGAGAGAAACGTAAATGGGATCGATACGGTGAAACCATCTCTGATCACAATTTACTCCATCAACAGGAAATACCTAAAACGGCTTCAGATTGACAAGAGGGACCTTCTTTCTCCCGAACTCATGAACATAATAAAGAACGCCTACCGGCGTTTGGCCAAGGTCTATCATCCCGATGTGGGCGGGGACGCCGATTCTTTCCGCCAACTTCAGGAGGCTTACGAGGGGATGATAACGTGGAGTGAGAATCCCCGCATCTCCAGGCGCCGAGGATTCCCGGATAAGTGGCTTTACGACGGAGAAAAGAGACGCTGGTTACAACCCTTAGGTTAAGGAGGTAATAGCTTATGAAGGTGGGAGTGGTTTTATCCGGTTGTGGTGTATACGACGGGGCAGAAGTTCACGAGGCCACCCTGGTCCTCTACTTTTTGGATCGGGCCGGGGTGGAGATACTGTGCATGGCCCCTCACGTTCCCCAGATGCATGTGATCGACCATACGACGGGGAATCCCACGGCAGAGACGCGCCATGTCCTGGTGGAGGCGGCGCGCATTGCTCGGGGTGAGATAAGGGATATGGCGTCCGTCACGGCCCAGGATATGGATGCCATCATCTTTCCGGGTGGATACGGTGCGGCCAAGAACCTCTGCGATTTCGCCGTAAAGGGTGTGGATTGCAAAGTGCAGCCGGAAGTGGAAAGAATCATCAAGGAGATGCACGCGGCCGGTAAACCCCAGGGATTCATCTGCATTGCCCCCGTTCTCGCCGCCAAAGTTTTGGGGAGCCGTGGACCACGCCTGACCATCGGCAACGATGCTGCCACCGCCCAGGCGATAAATGCCATGGGAGCCGTTCACCTTACCGCGGCTGTGGACGAAGTCGTCATCTGCAATAAGAACAAGATCGTAACCACCCCCGCTTACATGCTGGGGCCCACCATTTCCCATGTCGCCAAGGGAATCGAGAAGCTCGTGGGAGAGATTATAAGACTGGCCAGGGGATGACGGGGAAAATCGCTAATGGAGATAAAAACCGATTTTCTCGTCATCGGAAGTGGCATTGCCGGTCTTACTTTTGCGATCAAGGCCGCCTCTTTGGGTTCGGTCGCCGTAGTTACCAAGAAGGAAGCCTGGGAATCGAACACAAACTATGCCCAAGGCGGGGTGGCCGCCGTGGTGGACCCTTCCGATGCCTTTGAATATCATATCCAAGACACTATCATGGCCGGCGCCGGTTTATGCCGGGAGGACGTGGTGGAATTCGTCGTTCGTGAAGGGCCCGAGCGGATACGAGAGCTCATAGACTGGGGTGTGACCTTCACGAAATCGGATCAAGTCGAGGGAGAATTTTACGATCTCGGGCAAGAAGGGGGGCACTCCCGCCGGCGGGTGCTCCATGCCACCGATTTCACGGGCCGGGAGATAGAGAGGGCCTTACTCGAGAAAGCCCGCACGCTTGCGTCCATAGAAATATTCGAGCATTTTTTTGCCATTGACCTCATCATGAAGTCCCGCGTTTTGGGCCGTCGGGGCGGCAATACGGAGCGGTGCCTGGGGGCTTACGTGTTCGATATTGAGCGTAATTTGGTGCACACCTTTCTCGCCCGATTTGTCGTCCTGGCCACCGGTGGGGCAGGGAAGGTCTACACCGTGACGACCAACCCCGATGTCGCTACGGGAGATGGTATTGCCATGGCCTACCGGGCGGGGGCCCGGATAGCCAATATGGAGTTCATCCAGTTTCACCCTACTTGTCTGTACCATCTTGAGGTGAAGTCCTTTCTCATCAGCGAGGCTGTGAGGGGAGAGGGAGGGATTCTGAGGCTCAAAAACGGTGAGGCGTTCATGGAGAGGTATCACCCCCTGAAAGACCTGGCTCCCCGGGATGTGGTAGCCAGGGCCATAGATAACGAGCTCAAGAGAACGGGGGACGAGTGTGTATATCTCGATATTACCCACCGGGACCGGAATTTCATCCAGGAGAGATTTCCCAATATCTACGAACAGTGCCTGCGTCTGGGTATCGATATCAGCGTGGACCCCATCCCCGTTGTACCGGCCGCCCATTATATCTGTGGGGGGGTCATGGTGGACCACTACGGGATGACCAATATCCCGGGCCTTTTTGCCTGCGGGGAAGTTTCTTGTACGGGATTTCACGGCGCGAACCGGCTGGCGAGTAACTCCCTCCTCGAGGGGGTGGTGTTTGCCCATCGGGTTTATCTCAAGGTAAGGGAGCTTCTATCCGAATGGCAGGAGGAGGCCCTTGCCATTCCGGCCTGGGATGCCAAGGGGGCTACGGAAAGCGACGAGTCTATCGTGGTTTCTCACAACTGGGACGAGATTAGGAGGTGCATGTCCAATTACGTGGGCATTGTGCGTTCCAACAAGCGGCTGGCCCGGGCCGAGCGGCGCATCGATCTCATAAGCCGCGAAATTGATGAGTACTACTGGGATTTCATCATTACCCGTGATCTCCTCGAGTTACGTAATATTGCCGTAGTGGCTCGATTAATCATCCTCTGTGCGAGAATGCGTAAAGAAAGCCGGGGGCTCCATTACAATATCGATTATCCGGAAAGGGATGACCGCAACTGGCTTCGGGATACCGTGCTGGATAGATATTCCTCGGGATTTTGATAGATGATACTTGCCTTCGCTACCGTTTTTTCCACGGCTTTTCTCATTGCCCTATCCGGTGCACTCATGCCCGGGCCTCTTCTGATGGTGACCATAAGCGAGAGCCCCCGCCGCGGCTTTTTAACCGGGCCGCTTCTTGCCCTCGGTCACAGCGTTCTCGAAGGGATTTTGGTTTTGGCCGTTATGGTGGGTCTATCTCCTTTTCTCAAGCGTTCGGGGGTGTTTGAGACGATCGCCGTCTTGGGGGCGGGCATGCTTATGTACATGGCCTGGGGGATGATAAAGGGGCTTTCCACTCTCTCCCTAAAGGGGCATGACACCGAGGCCCGTCCGCGCTCTCTCATCCTGGCCGGGGCCATGGTCAGTCTGGCCAACCCTTACTGGAGCCTGTGGTGGATAACCGTCGGCTTGGGTTATGTGATCTGGAGTATGAATTTCGGCCCCTGGGGGGTGATTTTATTCTTCTTCGGCCATATCCTGGCGGATTTTACCTGGTATTCGGCCGTATCCTTGGCCTTTTCCCGGGGGAAAGCACTCTTCTCTGATCGTGTCTACCGGGGCCTGGTGGGGATTTGCGCCCTCTTTCTCATCGGGTTTGCCTGCTACTTTCTCTCTGTCGCGGTGTCCAACCTTTCACGGTTATCCCTGGCGGGGACCTAAAACAAATACTGGGGGAGCTCTTTCAGCGACCGGATGCGAATGGAGGTAAAATTTCCGACCGGGGGGTTTGTTTTTCTTGACCCGGCTCCGGCCGGCATGATGCATCGTCTGAAACCCAGGCGCGCCGCTTCTTTTAATCTAACCTCCCAGCTAAGAGAGCCGCGGATTTCTCCGGCCAGGCCTACTTCCCCGAAGACCACGGTGTCGGGTGCCACGGGGCGATCGAGAAAACTCGACATGAGGGAAGCGCAAATACCCAGGTCCACGGCCGGTTCGGAAACCTTGACGCCGCCTGCCACGTTGACGAATATGTCATGGCCACCGAGCCGGTACCCGCAAATCTTGTCCAGGATGGCGATAAGGAGGGAAACCCGGTTGGGATCTACCCCGATCACCGTTCGGCGGGGAATGCCGAAACCGCTGGCCGGGATGACAAGAGACTGGATTTCGATGAGGATGGGTCTCGTTCCCTCCATACTGGAGGCGACAACGGAACCGGCGGCCTTTTCCGGTCTTTCGGCGAGGAAGTAAGCGGATGGATTTCCCACCTCCTCAAGGCCTGTGGTCTTCATTTCGAAGACGCCGATTTCGTTGGCCGGACCGAATCTGTTCTTGATGCTGCGTATGAGGCGGAAGGCCTGTCCCCCCTCCCCTTCGAAGTAAAGTACTGTGTCCACCATGTGCTCCAGCACCTTCGGGCCGGCAATGGCCCCATCCTTCGTCACATGGCCGACTAAGAAGAGGGGGATCCCTCTTTTCTTTGCCAAGAGAATGAGTTGTTCCGCCGATTCCCTGATCTGTCCCACGCTGCCCGGTGCCGAGGTCAAGAGGGGGCTGTAAACCGTCTGGATGGAGTCGATGGCGACGGCCTCGGGTCTCGTCTCCTCAATCTTTTCCATGATGGCATCCAGGGCAATTTCTACGAGGATATATAAATTTTCCATTAGGGCACCGATGCGCTCCCCCCGGAGTTTGATTTGTTTGGCCGATTCTTCTCCGGAGACGTAAAGCACCTTTTTGCCTGCCTTGGCCAGGTGGCGGAAGAGTTGAAGGAGCAAAGTGGACTTTCCGATCCCCGGATCTCCTCCTACGAGAATGGCCGAACCGGGCACAAGGCCACCCCCCAGGATGCGATCCAGTTCTCCCATACCCGTCGCCCATCGCTCCCTTTCTTCGGCGGGGATGGAGGTGATGGGTACGGGTGTGCCGTGGAATTTCAGGTTTCTGCCGGGAGAGGCACTCGCAACTTCCTCCTCCACGAATCGATTCCATTCCCCGCAGGCCGGGCATCTGCCCAGCCATTTGGGCGACTGGTATCCGCAGTTCAGGCAGAAGAACGTTGTTTTTGCCTTTCTTTCCATAGCTTAGCTCACCATCCCCCTCGAGGACTTAAAAATGCTTGTATCGAAAAGAGAAGATTTGGTAAACATAAAAAGTTTAATTGAGAGTGGAGGATTTTACCTATGCATAATCCATGTTTTAGCTCCGGGCCCTGCAGCAAGAGACCGGGTTGGAGCCTCGAGGTACTGAAAAACGCCCTGGTAGGTCGGTCACACCGATCGTCGGCCGGGAAAGAGAGGCTGTCTCAGGCCATTGAAGAGACGAAGCGTATCCTCGGTGTGCCGGAAGATTTTCTCGTGGGCATTATGCCGGGTTCCGATACCGGGGCATTTGAAGCCGCCATGTGGAACCTTCTCGGCCCACGGCCGGTGACGGTTCTCGTATGGGAAAGCTTCTCCGAGGGGTGGGCCACGGACGTGGAGAAACAGTTGAAACTTTCACCGCGGGTCATGAAGGCCCCCTATGGGGAGATCCCCGATCTTTCGGCGATCGATTGGGATACAGACGTGGTATTCGTGGCCAATGGGACCACAAGCGGGGTCATGGTCCCCGGCTGGGAGTGGATTCCGAAAGACAGAAGAGGCCTTACATTGTGCGACGCTACAAGTGCCGCTTTCGCCATGGAAATAGACTGGAGCTACATCGATTGCCTCACCTTCTCCTGGCAGAAATGCCTGGGAGGTGAGGCCGCTCATGGGATGCTTATTTTAGGTCCCCGGGCAGTCGAGAGACTGGAATCTTACGAGCCCCCTTGGCCCCTGCCAAAGATATTCAGGATAAAAAAACAAGGAAAGGTAAACAGGGAAATTTTTGCGGGCGATACCATAAATACCCCCTCCCTCCTATGCGTGGAGGATTATCTCGATGCCCTCAAGTGGGCTTCACAGTTGGGGCTTTCCGGGCTCATAGCGAAAAGCAAGGCCAATTTCCGCGTCATCGAGAGATGGGTGAAAAAGAACAGCGCCTGGGTTGACTTTCTTGCCGCCAATCCGTCTGTTAGGTCTCATACTTCCGTCTGCCTCAAGGTGACGGATCCCAAGGTCACGGCCCTATCCAAAGGGGAGCAGGAAAAATTTCTCAAGGGCATCTCGTCTGAGTTGGCTTCGCGCGGTATCGCATACGATATCAATCCCTATCGTGAAGCGCCTCCTGGATTCAGGTTTTGGTGCGGGCCCACTGTGGAAGAAAAGGATTTGGAAACGGCGCTGGAGGCCTTGGCGAACCTTTATCGGGAACGGATTCAAACTTTATAAGAGGAGATTACGAGATGGCAAAGCGGGTACTTATTAGCGATTCCCTATCCCGTGAAGGGGTAGAAGTTTTCAAACAGGCTCCGGGGATCGAAGTGGACGTTATGACCAATCTTACCCCCGATGAACTCAAGGGCGTAATCAAGGAGTATGACGGGCTCGTCATCCGGTCGGCCACAAAAGTAACGAAGGAAATCATCGATCATGCCGAAAATTTGAAGGTGATAGGCAGGGCAGGAAGTGGCCTCGACAACGTAGATATTGTGGCGGCCAGCAAGCGGGGCATTGTCGTCATGAATACCCCCGGTGGAAATACGATTACCACGGCCGAACATGCCATTGCCCTCATGCTTTCCCTGGCCCGGAACATTCCTCAAGCGACGGCGTCCATGAAGGCGGGTAAGTGGGAAAAGAACAAATTTATGGGAAAGGAGCTATACAATAAGAAACTCGGCGTTATCGGCATCGGTCAGGTAGGCTCCATTGTGGCGGATAGGGCTCAGGGTCTAAAGATGCAGGTTATTGCCTATGATCCCTACATTTCACCAGAGGCGGCGGAAAAGATGGGGATAGCCATGGTAAGCCTGGAAGAACTGTTGGAGACCGCAGACTTCATAACGGTGCATACACCCTTGTCCAAGGAAACGCGCGGGCTGATAGATGCCAAGGCCTTTTCTCGTATGAAGAAGGGGGTCTTTATCATCAATTGTGCCCGGGGTGGGATCGTAAGCGAGAAGGACCTGCTCGATGCCCTGAACTCGGGCCAGGTGGGAGGGGCTGCCCTTGATGTCTTTGAAGAAGAGCCCACCAAGAACATGGAACTTATCTCCCATCCCAACGTTATCTGTACCCCCCACCTGGGTGCCTCGACGGATGAAGCCCAGATAAATGTGGCCATTGCCATCGCCGAGCAGATGGTGGCTTACCTTACGACCGGCGAGATAAGAAATGCCGTCAACTTCCCCTCTGTGAGCGCCGAGATCCTTGCCGTGATAGAACCTTACCTGGATCTGGCGGAAAAATTGGGCAAGTTCCACGCCCAGGTCACCAGGGGTGGTATCCAGGAGGTACGGATAGAATACAGCGGGAAGATTCTCGAGTACGATATTGCCCCCGTCACCATTGCCTTACTCAAGGGTTTGCTCACGCCCAGCCTGGGTGATACGGTGAATTACATCAACGCGCCACTCCTTGCCAAGGAGAGGGGCATTGGTGTCATTGAGGCAAGGAGCTCGGAGTTAAAGGATTATACAAGCTTTATAACCCTGATAACGAAAACGCCCAAGGAGAAACTCATGACGGCGGGGACCCTGTTCGGTCTCAAAGATCCCCGTATCGTGCGTCTCAACGACTTTGTTCTTGACGTCGTGCCGGAGGGTTATATGCTCGTCGTCTACAACGAGGATCGCCCGGGGGTGATAGGGAACATAGGAGCGACCCTCGGGGGGGAGAATATTAACATTGCCCGACTGCATTTGAGTCGGGAACAGAGGGAAAAGCAGGCCCTCGTAATTTTAAGCACCGATACCCCGGTGACCAAAGAGGTGGTGGAAAAACTTAAGACCCTGCCTCATGTGATTTCCGTGACCGTTTTAGAAATGTGAAGGATCGGAGCCATGGCCAACGTAGCCGTTATCGGAACCCAATGGGGAGATGAGGGGAAAGGGAAGGTCGTGGATCTGTATGCCGAGGGAGCCGATGTCATTACGCGGTTCCAGGGAGGCAACAACGCCGGCCATACCCTCGTAGTGAAGGGCAAGGAGACGATCCTTCACCTTGTCCCCTCGGGCATTCTCCATCGGAACAAGATTTGTATCATAGGAAATGGGGTGGTTGTTGATCCCCGGGTATTGCTGGAAGAGATCGATTTACTGAAAACAAAGAGGCTCTTTCCTACTTCCACCAAACTCTATGTAAGCGAAGGCTGCCATATCATCATGCCCTATCATCGTCAGATTGATATGGCCCGGGAGGCGAAAAGAGGGGAAAAGAAAATCGGCACCACGGGAAGGGGCATCGGGCCGGCCTATGAAGATAAGGTGGCCAGAGTCGGGATAAGGATGGTCGATATCTTAAATCCTCAGGTGTTCCGTGAGAAGTTGGAGGCGGTGATCGAGGAAAAGAACTTCTACCTCTCCCGCTACTTCGGAGAAAAAGCCATGAACCCGGAGGCAATTCTGGAAGAGTATCTCCAATATGCGGAAAGACTCAAGCCCTATGTGACGGATACGGTCTCCATTCTAAATCGGGAAGTGAGGATGGGAAGAAAGGTCCTCTTCGAAGGGGCTCAGGGTTGCCATCTCGATATCGATCACGGGACCTATCCTTTCGTTACATCTTCCAGCACGGTAGTAGGGGGCGCCTTAAGCGGGGCGGGGGTGGGGCCGTCCGTCATTCATGAGGTCGTGGGTGTTTGCAAGGCTTACACGACCAGGGTAGGCGCCGGGCCGTTTGTGACGGAATTGAAGGGAGAAATCGGCGATTATCTCCAGCAAGCGGGAAGAGAGTTCGGGGCGACGACGGGGAGAAAGCGCAGATGCGGATGGCTCGACATGGTACTCGTTAGGCGCTCCATAGCCGTATCCGGTATCACCGCCCTGGCCATAACGAAGTTGGATGTCCTCACGGGTTTGGAGAGATTGAAGGTCTGCGTAGCCTACCGGGCGGAAGACGGGGCAGAGTTGGTGGATTACGTGCCCCTGGATGGTAGGAGGCTGGTTAAATGCGAACCCGTTTACGAGGAACTGGAGGGATGGGACGAAGAGATAAGGGAAGCCCGCACCATCGATGACCTGCCGAAAAACGCCCGTCGCTACATTGAGATGATAGAAACTTTAAGCGGCCTTCCCGTCATCCTCGTTTCCGTTGGGGCGGGGAGGAACGAGACGATCATCGTTCGAAACCCGTTCTAAGGGAGAGATTGATTTTTCTTGACAGGTACTTTGAGTTGCTGGTATCACCGCAAACCCAAAACAGATAACGGGGCCGTTAGCTCAGGTGGTAGAGCAGCGGACTTTTAATCCGTTGGCCGGGAGTTCGAGTCTCCTACGGCCCACCAGGAACGGGGGAAAGGCGAAAAGCCTTCCCCCTTTTTTAACCCAGGCGGGATTTGTAGTCCTGGTAGTCGAAGCGTTTTACCACCCTTACTTCCTCCCCTGTGAGCACGGCAATGTCCGGCAAGTTGATGCCGTTGAAGGTGGTGTTCTTCACGATACTATAATGGGCCATGTCGGTGAACACCAGCCTGTCGCCCACAGAAAGGGGATGATCGAAGGAATAATCGCCCACGATATCTCCTGCAAGACATGTAGGCCCGGCAATGCGGTAGGTATATTTTTTTTCGCCTGCCAGCCCGGAACCGATGATGTAAGGTCGGTAGGGCATGAGGAGTACATCTGGCATATGGGCTTCTGCCGAGGCATCGATGATGGCAATCTCCATCTCGTTGGTTACGATATCGAGGACGGATGCGATAAGCACCCCGGCGTTTAAGACACTTGCCTCCCCCGGTTCCAGATAGACTTGAAGACCGTAATTTTTCTTGAAGGTGGAGATAATGTGGATCAGCTTCTCCACGTCGTAGTCGTTTCTCGTTATGTGGTGACCTCCTCCGAAATTGACCCATTTGAAGTCCGGCAAATATGGACCGTAAAGGCTTTCAAAAGAGGCTACCACCCTTTCGAGTACCTCGGCGCCTTGCTCGCATAGGACGTGAAAATGAAGGCCGTCTATTTCCCCTACCGGCCCGGGGTAGTGCCGGGAAAACACCTCTTTCGTCACCCCTAACCGGGAAGCGGGGGCGCAAGGGTTGTACATCGGCGTTTTTACCTCTGAATACCCCGGGTTTATCCGAAGCCCGATTTCGCGCCCTGCTTTTTTTGCCCTGCGCGCATACTTTCGCAACTGATTGAAAGAGTTGAAGATAACCGTGTGGGAATACTTGAGTATGCCATCGAATTCATCTTCCCGATAGGCGGCCCCAAACGTATGGACGGCCTTCCCGAATTCCTCGTATCCCAGGCGTGCTTCATTATAGCCGCTCGCACAGACGCCGTCGAGGTATTTTCTCATGATGGGAAAAGTGGCGGTCGTCGCATAGGCCTTGAGGGCATGAAGGATGAGGCAGTCGGTCCTCTCCTTCACGTATTCCAGCACCCTCATATTCTCTTCGATGAGGATCAAGTCTAAGAGGTAAACGGGGGTGCGAATATCCGTTTCGCTCACGGCGAGGAACTTCTCTTCCCGCTCTCGAAACACCCGGCTTTTGGCTTCCTTGATGAGACCCGTGAGAAGGGAAAGTTCGGCCGGGGAAAGTAAGGAGATGGCCTTTTTGCGATCCTCCACGGGGAGGGAAAAATAAAAATCCTTAACGGAATCGTCTTGTTGGGCGATTTTGTCTCTTATCTCCTCCCGATGGGGCATTACACTTGCCATCTACACCTTATCCGGCAGGGGGTCGCACTCTTTTATTTCCCAGGGGAGGCCGTATTTGTTCAGTGCTTCCATGAAAGGATCGGGATCGAGCTCCTCCACGTTGAAGACGCCCTTTCCCTGCCAAGCACCGGTCATGAGCATGAGGGCCCCGATCATGGCCGGCACCCCGGCCGTAAATGCGACCGCCTGGGTACCCGTTTCCTCGTAGGCTGCCCTATGATCGCAAATGTTATAGATGTAGCGGGTGAGGGTCTTTCCCTCCTTCTTTCCCGTCATCACGTTTCCGATGACCGTCTTCCCCTCGTAATTTTTCCCCAGGGAGGTGGGGTCTGGCAAAACGGCCTTGAGAAAGCGAAGCGGCACTATCTTGTGCCCTTCGTATTCTACTTCGTCGATCCTCGTGAGCCCAACGTTGTGGAGGACCCTTAAATGGGTGAGGTAATTATCGGAAAAGGTCATCCAAAAACGGGCCCTCTTTAATCCTTTCAGATGGGTGACCAGGGACTCGAGTTCTTCGTGATAGATGAGGTATACCTCCCGGGGACCGACGAGAGGGAAGGGAAAGGCGAAGTGAAGACTATTTTCATCGATAATGGGGGGAGTGGTAATCCATTGGCCTTCTTGCCAGTATCTCCCCGGTTGGGTGACCTCTCGGATGTTAACTTCCGGGTTGAAATTGGTGGCAAAGGGATGGCCGTGCTTTCCGGCGTTGCAATCGAGAATGTCGAGGTAATTTATTTCATCGAATATGTGCTTTAGGGCGTAGGCGGCATACGCATTGGTTACGCCGGGATCGAAGCCGCAGCCCAAAACAGCCATGATGCCCCGATGAGCATACTTCTCCCGGTAGGCCCACTGGAGTTTGTATTCGAACTGGGGCCGCTCTTCGCTTTCGTAATTTGCCGTATCTATGTAGTCCACCCCGGCCTGAAGGCAGGCCTCCATAATGGCGAGGTCCTGATAAGGCAGGGCGAGATTTATGACCAGGTCAGGTTTAAACCCGTTGATGAGGGAGACCAGGGCTGAAACATCGTTGGCATCTACCTGGGCGATACTTATGTCCCTCCCGTATCTCTCTCTTACGGTGTTTCTGAGCTCTGCGCACTTGGACAAGGTTCGGCTTGCCACCATTATTTCCTTGAAATGCTGGGGCAGCTGGGCGCATTTATGGGTGGTTACCGTGGCCACGGCCCCGGCCCCTATGATCATGACCCTTCCCTTTCTCTCTTTCATACTTTACCTCCTCGTCGTGACGAGTTCCCGGATCCGGGCGAATTCGGCGGTGGCTGCGGCAATGTATTTATCCGCGGCACCGTAGTACATGATGAGCCGGTCTTTCGCCCGGTCGTAGATTAAACCCGTGGGGAAGGTAACCCCTGGTACGTCGCCGAGAAAATCGTGTTCCTCTTGGGGCCCGAAAACCCAGCGGTCGCTGCGATAGATGATTCTCGTTGGATCGTCGAGGTCGAGAAGCACGATGCCCACCCGGTAAAGACTGCCGGAAGCTGTGATCCGCACGCCGTGATAAAGAACGAGCCATCCTTCCGGCGTTTCGATCGGTGGTGGACCCAGTCCGACGCGGTGGTTATCCCACCAACCGGGCCTTACCGGGATGAGGATGCGGTGATCGCCCCAGTATTTGAGGTCGGGAGAGAAGGAAATCCACACATGGGCCTCACCGCGGATGATGGGCCGATGAATAAGCACGTACCTGTCCTTGATCTTGCGGGGAAAGAGGGAGGCATCTTTATCCTCGGGAGGCATGATGCATCCCAGGCGCTCGAAGTGGGAGAAATCTTCTGTTAAGGCAACAGAAACTACCGGCCCTCCCCGGGAGAAGGAGACGTAGGTAATGGCATATTTCCCCAAGTCTTCCAAAAAGACAATGCGCGGGTCCTCGAGACCGAATTGCTCTTCCTGAAAATGGGGATTCGGCTCCAGGGTGGGATGCGTATCTATAATCCAATTCGAAAGGCCATCCTCGCTTACTGCCCGGGTGAGGTGGGAAAATCCCCTCAGGTCTTCTACCCTCATAAGCAGTAAGGTATGATTTTGAAACATGACGGCCCCGGGGTTGAAAACGGCGTTGGCGGGATAGGGTAAATCAGCGGGTGAGATGATGGGATTGCCGGCGTAGCGGGTAAAGATATTCCGGTTGTGATGTGACATCTCTTCCCTCCAGTATAGGGTGGGATTGATTAAATAGCAATTTTCCCGAATATTTGCCAGCAGTTTGTGAGACAAAGATGTCCCCGGGTTTTACCCCGGGGACACGCGTTTTTCAGATCGTCGCTTTACTTAAAATTATCTTTGTAAATTTTCGATCACCGTTGCTACCCCCAGTCCGCCGCCACAGCAGGAACTGAAGAAAC